>NZ_FOIB01000004.1:300000-600000 GCF_900111765.1 Myxococcus fulvus | reverse complement strand
CCGTCCGCGTCCTGGTCGAAGACCCAGCGCACGCGCCAGAAGGCCTGCGGGCGGACACGCCGGCCCCACCGCACCAGCCGGGAGTCGAGGGTGTCGCGCCGCTCGCCCAGGTCCACGCGCAGCGCGCGAAGCTCTCGCCGCCCCAGTGCGCCGTCCGCGTTCTCGTCATAGCCGGCCACGACCCGGGCGCGATGCGCGTCGAAGTCGCACACGTCGCCGGTGTCCGTGGGCCCGGTCCGTCCGTCCTCCACCTCCTCCTCCGCCAGGGCCTCCAGCCGTGGCGTGTCCGAGTCCACCACCGCGTCCTCGCCGAGCCCGCCCTCCTCCTCGGCGAGCGCGAGGTAGGACGCGGCCTCGCGGACATGGGGCGTGGCGGCTTCGTCCGAGTCGAGGCCGCAGGCGGTGAGTCCCCACGCGAGGGCGAGGCACGGCGTGGCGGCGAGGATGCGGGTGCGTCGGTTCATCGGATGCGCTCCGGGTGAGGGGCCGCGGTGTCCGGCCTCGCACGGCTCGAACCTCTTGGGTTGGAAGAAGTTGCCGCGCCCCTTCCCTGTGCATGGGTGGCTGCGCACCTTGCAGGCGAGGCCGGCCCTGTGCCGGTGGAGCACACAGCCCGGAGGGCGACGCATGGCACGAGGAAGCAAGGCGAAGTACACGGCGAAACAGAAGCGGATGGCCGAGCACATCGAGAAGGGCTACGAGGGCAAGGGCACTTCGGAGAAGACCGCGGAGGCTCGGGCCTGGGCCACGGTGAACAAGCTCACCGGTGGCGGCATGAAGGGTGGCTCCGGCAGCAAGGCGAAGGCGGCGCGCCGTCGTCCCAAGGCCCGCGCCAACGCGCGCAAGGCCGCAAGCAAGACAGGCCGTCGGACGGCCACCAAGCGCGCCACGTCGAGCCGGAGCTCCACCACGCGCAAGCCCACGCGCGCCACGCGCTCCGGCAGCAAGTCCACCGCGCGTCGCACGGCCGCCAAGCGCGCCACGGCGCGTCGCTCGTCCACGAGCAATCGCTCTCGCGGCGGCACGGCGCGAAAGACCCCCAGCCGTCGCGGCACCACCACCCGGCGGACCTCGCGCGGTGGGCGCTCGCGCAAGTAGCAGTCCCCAGGTCAGGCGTTCCCAGCTCGAGTGAGACGGTGCGCCTGGCCTGTCACGCGTCAGCGCGACGTCAGCACGTCTCGAGCCGGGCTCGGCGAGGCGGTGAGGTGCCTCACGCGCGCCAGCGGGCGGGCAGGACCCGATGCGCCGTCCGGAGTCCGGCGGCGCATCAGCGCACCCGCTCAGCGCGGCTCTTCGTCCTTGGCGGCGGGTGACGCGCCCGGCCCGTTCCACGGCCACTCCACCGAGGACTCCTCGGCGAGCCGCAAGAGCTCCCCCGCGTCCTTCACCAGCGTGCGGCAGCCCGCCGCGCGCAGGTCCTCGGCCAGGAAGCCTCCGGCCAGCACACCCACCGTGGGCAGGCCCAGCTTGCCGGCGGCGAGCGCGTCATAGGGCGTGTCCCCCACGACCACCGCGGTGCTCACGTCCGGGCGACCCAGCCGCGCGAGCGCGCTCTGGAAGATGTCCGGGTGGGGCTTGCTCTTGTCCACCTCGTCCTTGCTGGCCTTCGCCTCGTACAGGCCCTCGATGCCGCACAGCCGCACGTAGTGCTTGAGCTCCTCGTCCTTCGCGCTGGACGCCAGCGCCAGCCGCCGCCCCTGCTGACGCAGCCGCTGGAACAGCTCCCGCACGCGCGGAAAGGGCCGCACCTTGGGCAGGAACTCGTCCAGGAACAGCTTGGAGCGGTACTCCTCGATTTCCTTGCCGAAGCGCTCCAGCTCCTCGTCGTTGAAGAACACGGGGATGAGCTGGTCGGCGCCCTTGCCAATCTGGCTGCGCACGTGCGCGAAGGGGACATCCCGTCCGAAATGCAGGAACGAGCGTCGCCACGCCTCGGCGTGCTCGTCCACCGAGTCCACCAGCGTTCCATCCACGTCGAAGATGACGTTCTCCACCATCACTCGCCTCCCGGGCGAAAGTGGGGACGCACCTGTCGGGGGTCAACCGCCCGAGGGAGGGTTCTCCTCCGTGGCCTCCACGAGTGTCCGCGTCTTCACATCGTAGCCCTCGGGCGCCACGAGGGTGAAGGCGTCGTTCGGCGGCGGCTTCGTCAGCTCCACCCGCGTCAGCACCGTCTCGCCCACCTTGCGGCCTCCCAACCAGCGGCTCAGCCGCTTCGGGACGCACAGGCCCAGCTGGGCGTCGCAGTGCTCCTCCTCCATCCGCACCTCGGCCTCCGTCCCGTCCGGCGAGCGCGAGCGCTTGTCCAGGAAGTCGAGCTGCGGCCAGCGCAGCACGTACACCAGCTCCACGCCCTTCGCCTCGCCCCCCAGCGCCAACGACAGCTCCACCGCCTCCTCGGCGCGAGCATGCTTCACCCGGCGCAGCGTGGCCCCGTGCGACAAGAGCGGCGCGCGGAAGCCCTCGGGGATGAAGGCGCTGAAGGTCTCCGTGAGGAAGCCCGACAGCTTCGCGGCGGGTAGCTCCGACTTGAACGTGGTGAAGCGCTTCTCCCCGTCGATCTGCTCGAACAGGTGCGTGCCGTCCCACGCGAAGATGCGCGCGGCGGGCGCCCCCAGCGTGCCGCGCATGCGGTCCGGCGCGCGGTGCTCGAAGGTGAAGGGCACCGCGTCCATGCCCTCGTCCTTCACCGTCCCGGCGATGCCGTAGCCGGACAGCTTCCGGTCACGCTCGACCAGCCGCGTCTTCACCTGCGAGGCCAGCGCCGCGACGTCGTCCGACTTCCGAGAACAGCCCGCGAGGACGAGCACGACACAGCACACGAAGAGGCGAGGGGACATGGGGCGCGAGTGGGGCAGGAGGAGGGCTGAAAAGCAAGGAGGCCCGCCTGTCGCCAGGGGGCCTCCCGAGGTCGCCGAACCCTGATGGGCCGGCTGCCTGACTACTTCACCGCCACGCCGGTGGCGCTGGAGGAGGTCACGCCGATGATGGTGCCGAACAGGGCGTAGATGCCGTGACGGGGCGTGGTGCCGGCCGTCTTCAGGTCCACCTTGGACGCGCCCATGGCCTTCGCCTCGGCGATGAGGAGCTTGTTGACGACGGTGTCCAGGTCGCTCTGGACGATGTCGATGATGTGGAAGATGGCGGTCAGGCCCAGCGCGTTCGTCTGGATGACGGCCACGGCCTCACCGTTGGCGGCGATTTCGGTCCCGGAGACAACGGCGCTCTCGACGCTGGTGCAGCCGATGAGGCTGGACGCGGCAACGGCCGACAGGATGAGCTTCTTCATGGTTTTCCCCTCTAGTGAGTGTCGCTTGTCCGGTGGACGAGCACCCACGAGGGCGCACGTCCGTTTGAAAGTGACCTTCAAGCGGGCGCGGTCGTACCAGATGTCGACCCCATGTCAAGGTCCGTCCGGACACACTGTATGGCCACGGTGGATGCGCGCCCGCGTTGTAATGCGCACCTCGCCTTGCTAGCCCAGAACCCGAGGCTCCCTGAATGGACTCCGTCCCCGTCGCACGTCCCGCGCCCAGGTACTGGCTGCACCTCTTGCTGCTGCTGTTGACGGTGGTGACGACCTTCACGTCGTACCTGCTCTACTTCCACTTCCAGCGGCCGTACTCGCCCGACGAGGTCTCCACCGAGGCCGCCACGCGCGCGCTGTCGTTCAGCCTTTCCCTGCTCGCGATTCTCGGTTCTCACGAGATGGGGCACTACGTGCTGGCGCGCCTGCACCGGGTGGACACGTCGCTGCCGTACTTCATCCCGCTGCCGGTGTTGGGGGTGGGCACGCTGGGCGCGGTCATCCGCATCCGCGACCGCATCCCGCACCGCAACGCGCTGGTGGACATCGGCGCGGCGGGGCCCTTGGCGGGGCTCGTCGTCGCGCTGCCCATCCTCTACTGGGGGCTGTCTCACTCCACGGTGGTGGACGCGCCGCGGGTCGCCTCGCAGTTCCCCGGCGAGTCCTCGCTGTGGGTGTACGGCAAGGAGCTCTTCACCTGGGTGATGGCGAAGGTGACCCACGCGCCGCCCGCGCCGGAGGAAGCCTTCCATGGCGTGCAGACCCTGTTTGGTGACAGCCTGTTGATGCAGGGGCTGACGTGGTTGGCGTTGGGCCCCTTGCCGGAGGGCAAGGACGTGCTGGTGCACCCGGTGGTCATCGCGGGCTGGTTCGGTCTGCTCGTCACGTTGCTCAACCTGATGCCCATGGGGCAGCTGGATGGTGGGCACCTGGCGTTCGCGGTGCTGGGGCGTCACGCGCATTGGGTGGGGCGGCTGATGGCCACCGTGCTGCTGTTCCTCACGCTCTTCGTCACCGCGTCCTGGGGGCTGTGGCTCCTGGTGACGAGCAAGGTGGTGGGCTTCGGGCACCCGGACGTCGTGTACCCGCAGGAGCCGCTCAGCCCCACGCGCAAGCTCATCTGCGCGCTGTGCCTGCTGGCCCTCATCGGTTGCGCGATGCCCGTGCCCCTGCGTCAGGTGGTGTCATGAAGTTCCAGTGCGAGGCGTGCGAGCGGCTCATCCCCCTGGAGTCCTACCGGCTGGAGTCCGGAGGGCTGGTGGTGTCGTGTCAGCGGTGCGGCGCGGAGAGTCGCGCGCGGGCCGCGCAGCCGCTGGCGGTGACGCCGTCGGTGGGCGGCGAGCCGCTCGCCAGCGCGAGGCCCGTCGAGGAGCCGGTGTTGGAGACCGCCGCGCGCGCCAGTGCTCCGGCCCTGCGGGTGGTGCGGGGCGCGGTGGCCGCGGCGCCGCCGTTGGACGACGACGCGCTCTTCGTGCCGCCGCCCGGACACTGTCCCAAGTGCGTGTCGACGCGGCGCGAGGTGGACACGTCCTGCTCGCAGTGCGGGTTGGTGTACGCCAACTTCGTGGAGTCGGAGCACCAGCCCTCGGAGGCGCTGCGCGAGGAGTGGCGCCGGCTGGCGGGGGAGTGGGGCCAGTGGGAGGCGCATGACCGGCTGCTGACCCTGGCCATGGGTCGCGGCGAGCTGGCGACGGCGGGCCGGCTGTACCGCGTGCGACTGGCGCGGGCGCCGGACGACGCGGTGGCGCAGCGGGCGCGGGAGGAGATCGTCCGCCGCGCCACGGTGGTGGTGCCCACGGAGGTGGAGGGCGCGGGGGCGTCGCTGCTGTCGCGGCGGATGCGCGGGGTGGCCATCGCGGTGCTCTTCCTGGTGGTGCTGCTGATGTCCGCCTTCATCATCCAGCGCGTCGGCGTGCTCCTGTCCGGCGACGTGCCCTGACGAATCCTCCGGAGCGAAACGCCCCGTCGCCAGGCGGCCGGCCGTGCGGGCCGTGGCGCTCGCGGGTGGTCGGAAACGGGCTCTGGACGCGGGTGGCT
This sequence comes from Myxococcus fulvus, assembly GCF_900111765.1. The sequence goes on along the minus strand of NZ_FOIB01000004.1, from coordinate 594,656 downwards.
GCTATCGTGTCGGGCCGCTTGCGCGAGGCTGGCCACTCCCGATGACGCTCCCCGTCTCTCCCACTCTGTCCGTCGATGGCCTGCTCGGTCCGGGGGGCGCGCTCCAGGTGGCGCTGCCGGCGTACGAGCACCGCCCGGAGCAGCTCCAGATGGCGCGCGCCGTGGAGCGGGCCTTCGCCGAGCGCAGCTACCTGTTGGCGGAGGCCGGCACGGGCACGGGAAAGACGCTCGCCTACCTGGTGCCCGCGCTCCTGTCGGGCCGGCGCGTCGTCGTGTCCACGGCGACCAAGACGCTGCAGGACCAGATCTTCTTCAAGGACCTGCCGCTCTTGCGCGAGAAGATGGGCCTCACCTTCGAGGCGGCCTACCTCAAGGGGCGCAACAACTACCTCTGCCTGCACCGCTACGAGGCGTTCTCCAAGGACCCGCAGTTCGCCACGCGCGAGGAGTCGCGCTACTGGCCCAAGCTGAAGGCCTGGGCCCAGGACACGCAGACGGGCGACCGCGGCGAGTTGGATTTGCCCGAGTCCTTCAGCGCCTGGCCCCGGCTGTCCACCACGTCCGAGACGTGCGTGGGCACGCGCTGCCCGCTGTACGAGACGTGCTTCGTCACGCGCATGCGGCGGCGCGCGGAGGACGCGGACCTGCTGGTGGTCAACCACCACCTGTTCTTCGCGGACCTGTCCCTGCGCAGCTCCGGCAAGCGCACCGAGGGTGTGCTGCCCTTCTACGAGGCGGTCATCTTCGACGAGGCCCACGCGCTCGAGGACGCGGCGAGCGGGCACTTCGGCGTGGGCGTCTCCAACTACCGGCTGGAGGAGCTGGCGCGCGACGCGGTGGCGTCGTTGAAGGAAGAGGACTCGCGGCACGCGATGCTGCGCGGGCTGGCGGCCCGGCTGCGCACCGGCGCGGACGCCTTCTTCGCGCAGGCGCCCCGCGCGCTGGGGCTGTCCGGCCACGAGGCGTCGGTGACGCTCCAGGCGGAGGGCATGGCGAAGCTCACCAGCGCGCTCGGCGGCGTGCGCGAGGGGCTGGGCGCGCTGTCCGCCTTCACCGCGGGCGAGCGCGAGCCGGAGCTGGCGGCGATTACCCGCCGCGCGGACGAGCTCGAGGAGCAGCTCACCTTCCTGGAGAAGGCGGAGTCGACGGACCACGTGTACTGGGCGGAGCAGCGCGGCAAGGGCCTGTTCCTGCGCGCCAGTCCCATCGACGTGGCGAAGGAGCTGCGCGAGCGGATGTACGGCGCGCTCGACACCGTGGTGTACACGTCCGCGACGCTGGCGGCGGAGAGCCGCTTCGACTTCTTCGCCCGGCGCATGGGGCTGTACGGCGAGGACGGCCAGACGGTGACGCGCGTGCGGACGCTGGCGGTGCCCAGCCCCTTCGACTATCCGCGCCAGGCCGCGCTGTACCTGCCCACGCACCTGCCGGACCCCACCGCCCCGGGCTTCATCGAGGCGGCGGCGGAGGAAATCGTCCGGCTGTGTGAAGTGACGGGCGGGCGCGCCTTCGTGCTCTTCACGTCGCTGCGCAACATGGTGCGCGCGTACGAGCTGACGGCGGGGCGGCTGCCGTATCAGGCGCTGCTGCAGGGCGAGCGTCCCAAGGCGCAGCTGCTGGAGGCGTTCCGCGACACGCCCAGCGTGCTCTTCGCGGCGCACAGCTTCTGGGAGGGCGTGGACGTGCCCGGGGATGCGCTGAGCCTGGTCATCATCGACCGGCTCCCGTTCGCCTCGCCGGGAGACCCGCTGGTGGCCGCGCGCATCAAGCAGCTCCAGTCCCGGGGCGAGGAGCCCTTCGAGCAGTACCAGCTGCCCCAGGCGGCGCTGGCCTTGCGCCAGGGCTTCGGCCGGCTGATTCGCACGCAGTCCGACAAGGGCATCGTCACGATGCTGGACCGGCGCATCCGCACCAAGGCGTACGGGCAGGTGTTCCTGGACAGCCTCCCGGACGCGCGCCGGGTGGATGACCTGGTGGAGCTGAGCCGCTGGTTCAACGGCCCGGTGCGCCCCCTGCGCATCCTGCGGCCGGTGGACTGAGCGGCGGGTTTTTTCGGGCGGAAATGACCCGGATAAATCGCCCGCTGCGTATGCCCCTGGCGGGGTGTGTCCCCTCCTGTCGTCCCCGCTCCCAGGGTGTTCCGTGGATTGGGCTGTCCTCCTCCGCTCGAGAGTCCTCGTGCTCGCCGCCGTGGCGGGGCTGGTGGCGTGTGAGCCCATCGTCCTGTCACCCTGGGCCATCGCGAAGCCGCCCGACGCGGGCGCCGTGGATGCGGACCCGGATGCCGATGACGCCGGAGCGGACGGTGGCGAGCCCACGCCGGACGAGGACGCGGGGGCTCCGGACGCCGGCGCCGATGATGGGGGCGACGATGCCGGGGGCTCCGATGATGATGGCGGCCCCGGTGACGCGGGGGACGCGGGCGGTGTCGTCGGGAACGACGGCCCGGTGCTGGGGGATGGCGGCGTCGACGCGCGGATGACCGGGTGGAGCGGGTGCGACGCGGGCTGGCAGCAGCGCACCGTGCTGCCCGCGGGCACCAAGGGGTACGGCAGCTTCGCGCTCGACGCGGACGGTGACGCGTACTTCATCGAGCACACCGACGACATCCTGCGCGTGGGGACGACGAAGCCCTGGCGCACGTTCCCGAGGACGGGTTGGTTGGGGCCGCAGCCCTACGTGGTCGGCGTGCGCGTGGGTCCGACGGGAGAGGTCCACGTGGCCTTGAGCCCGCGCTACCTCGAGGGCGACACGGACGTCCCCGTCCACTTCCTGCGCTACACCGAGGGCCGGTGGGTCCACACCGTGAAGCCCGGCGGGTTGCTGTGGGACCTGGAGGTGGACTCGCGCGGACACCTGCACGCGATGTCCACGTGGATCGGCCCGGAGAACCGCCTCCTGTACACGCATGGACCGCCGGACGCGCTGGTGGTCGAGGAGACGGGGCTCGTGCTCGATGACGACATCTACCGGGCGAGCCTCCAACTGGACGCCCGGGGACACGCGCATGTGGCCTTCATCCCGAAGAAACCCCGGGGCATCCGCTACGCCACGAACGCGTCCGGCACCTGGGTGGAGGAGCCCGTCTCCGCGGAGGGAGACGATGGCTACCTCGCGCTGTCGGCCTCGGGGACGCCGTACATCGCCTGGAAGGACAGCTCCAACATCATGCTGGCCTCGCGGGACGCGCAGGCCGGATGGACCACGGTGTCCGTCGGCGACGAGAGTGCCTCGATGGAGGCGCTGGCCGTGAGCCCGACGGGCGTGGTGCACCTGTTGTTGACGGTGTGGAACGGCTCGCCTTTGCACCTGAGCAACGCGAGCGGAGGCTGGGTGCGGACGAGGCTCGGCCCCGAGCCCCTCGGCTTTCCTCCTTCCGTGACGGGGTCGTCGATGGAGCTGGATTCCCAGGGCCGCGCGCACGTGATGCACACGTGGCTGAAGCCCGACGAGGTGAGCGGCAGGCCCCTGCGAACCATGGACTACTACCGCCAATGTCAGTGAATGGGCCCGCCTGGGCCCCCGCGTGATTTCGGATACAGTTCCCTCTCGCTTCCTTCATCACCGACGCGGCCCTCGGGTCCGTCTCCGCTCCCCAGGTTGCTCGTGGACCGCTCGCCCTCTCTCCGACTGCGTCTCGTCCTGCTGTGTGTCTCGGTGGGGCTGTGCGCGTGTGAGCCCATCATCGACCCGAAGAAGTTGCTCGGCCTTGGCGAGGATGCTGGCACCCCCGTGGATGGGGGCAGGGATGGTGGCGGCGAGCCCGATGCGGGCCTCGATGCCGGAGACGACGCGGGACCTCCGCCCGTGATGCAGGACGCCGGGCTGGATGCAGGGGAGGACGGCGGGCAGGGGGACGGTGGTGAGCTGCTCCCTCCGGCGGACGGCGGGGGGGATGCGGATGGCGGGACGCCGGACGCGGGGGATGCGGGAGGGTGGCCGCACAACCCGGATGGCCCCGTGCTGAGTGATGCGGGCGTCGACGCGCGCATGTCGGACTGGAGCGCGTGCGAGCAGGGCTGGCAGAAGCGCAACCTGCTGCCCCAGGGCACCAAGGGCTACGCGCACTTCGCGCTCGACGCGCAAGGGGATGCGTACCTCATCGAGTTCACCGACGACATCGTGCGGGTGCCGACGACGAAGCCCTGGCACACGTTCCCGAGGACGGGCTGGATGGGGCCGCCGCCCTGGCCGGGTGGCATCCGCGTGGACGCCTCGGGTGAGGTCCACGTGGCCCTGAGTCCGCAGTTCGCGCAGGGCGCCACGGATGTCCCCACGCACTTCTTCCGCTACACGGCGGGCCGCTGGGTCGAGACGCGGATGGCGAGCGGTCTGGTGAAGGGCCTCGAGCTGGACGCGCAAGGCCGGCTCCATGCGCTGTCCACGTGGATCGGCGCGGAGCACCGCCTCATGTACACCCATGGGCCGCCGGGGGCGCTCGTGGTGGAGGACACGGGCCTGCGGGCCCTGGACCGGTCCGCTTGGACTTCGCTGAAGGTGGACGGGCAGGGCAAGGCCCACCTGGTCTACGAGGGGTATCCGCAGAAGCGCCTCCACTACGCCACGAACGCCTCGGGCACCTGGGTGTCGGAGGTCATCGCCGAGGTGTGGGGAGAGCCGCTCCTCGCGCTGTCCTCCTCGGGTGTCCCGCATGTCGCGTGGAGCTCCTCCGGTGGGACCTGGCTGGCCGTCCGGGATGCGCAGGGGAACTGGAACACGAGCCTCATCGAGTCGGGGGTCCATCCGCTCGAGAGCATGGCGGTGGACACGTCGGGCGCCGTGCACGTGCTGCTGGCGGGGCTCTCCGGTCCGTTGGCCCATTGGGTCCAGACGCAGCAGGGCTGGGTGAAGACCACGCTCGACGCCAATGTGGGGCCGGACCGACGCGACTACGGCGGGGCCTTCCTGGAGCTGGATGCGTGGCAGCGCGTGCACGTGATGCTCACGTCGGTGTTCGTGCCCGAAGTCGGGTCCAGGCCGCTGCGACGCGTGGACTATTTCCGCCAGTGCCCGTGAGACTCACGGTGCATCCCTGAGGCGCAGGCCCACGCGCGCGAGCACGGGCGGGCCCACGGTGTCCACGCCGGCGCGGCCGGCCAGGTACTCGCGGTCGAAGAGGTTCTCCACGGCGGCGAACAGGTCCACCTTCCAGAAGAGCCGTCGACTGACGGCGGCGTCCACCACGAGCGCGCCGCCCATGCCGCGCTCGTTCAGGTCGTCCTCGAACTGGGGGCCGATGACGCGAAGCTGCACGGTGGTGGTGAACAGGCGCGGGTCCTCGAAGGTGAGGCTGGCGGCGCCGCGGTGTCTGGGGTCCTGCGCGAGCTGACGGCCCACCAGCTCGGGTTGACCGGGGGCCTTCGTGACGGTGGGGTCCACGAAGGTGTACGCGAGCAGCGTGGTCCACCGGCGTGACAGTCGCCAGTCGACGCTGGCCTCCACGCCGCGCACGCGGGCGCGCCCCAGGTTCTGCCGCTGTCGCCCCGCGTTGCCCGGCAGGGTGACGTTGGTGATGGGGTCCTCGAGCACGTTCCAGAAGCCGGTGACGCGCGCGGTGAGGGCGCGCAGGGGTTCGACTTCGACGCCGGCCTCGGCGCCCCACAGGCGCTCGGCGGAGAGGTCCGCGTTGGCGGCGGTGAGGACGGTGCCGACCTGGAAGGGGCGGTAGAGCTCGTTGAGGGTGGGGGCTCGGAACGCGCGATAGCCGGAGGCGCGGAAGGTGACGGGGTCCCACGGGCGCACGCGCAGGCCCAGGCGGGGGCTGAGCTGGTGCTCGGTGCGGTCGTCGTACCGGGTGGTGTCCGTGGCGCCGTTGACGCGCTCGACGCGCTGCTGGCCGCGGGTGTTGCGCCACGCATCCAGGCGGAGGGCGGCGGACAGCTCGAGGGCGGGGATGGGGGCGTAGAGGTCTTGCAGGAAGACGCCGCCGCTCCACTGGGTGCCGCCGGCCTCGCGGGCGACGAGCGCCTCGGGGGCCTGGGTGGCGGGGAAGATTCGTTCCTGGGAGGTGCCGGCCATGCGGCGGGCGTCGAGTCCCGCGGAGAGCTGATGGGTGCCGCCCGCGTTCCAGGTGGGCGCGGTCCAGACGAAGGAGGCGCCCTGGTCATTGGCGGGGACCTCCTGGGAGGCGGCGAGGACCTCGGTGGCGCGGTCCTGCGCGACGCGGGCGCGGTCCTGTTCGAAGCGGAGCGCGCGGCCGTAGAGGTCGAGGGTGAAGGTGCCGCGAGCCTCGGTCTGGAGGCGCGCGCCCGCGCCGAACTGGGCGAGCTCCACGCGGGCGGTGGTGAAGCGGGTGCCTCCGTTCTGGTTCTCGCGGAAGAGGTTGGCGCGCGCGGAGAGGGTGAGCGTGTCGGTGGCTTGGGCCTCGACGCGGCCGTTGAGCACGACGTGGTTGCTGGGCGTGTCGCCGTCGATGGCGCCGCGCTGGCCGGGGCTGACGATGCGGTAGCCGTTGCTGGTGAGCAGCTCGGTCTCCAGGGCCGCGGCGACGGGGCCCCAGCGCTGGGCGCCGCGCGCGGCGACGAGGCCGGTGCCACGGTTGCCATAGGAGACATCGGCGTCGAGGGCGGGGCCGGTGATGGGGCGGGAGATGAGCTGCACGACGCCGCCGAGCGCGGAGCTGCCGTAGAGGGCGGAGCCGCCGCCGGGGACGACCTCGATGCGCTCCAGGCCGAGTCGCGGCAGGGAGCGCCAGAAGACCCAGCCTCCGAGCGGGTCATTGACGGGGACGCCGTCGAGGAGGACGAGCGTGCGCGCGACGCCGGAGGGCGCGAGGCCGCGCAGATTGAGTCCCTGCGCGGTGGGGTCGGAGACGAGGCTCGGGGTCCGACGGAAGGTGGCCACGGACGGCAGCGAGCGGACCAGCGTGTCCTGGGTCAGCGTGGGGCTGCGGTCGATCTCCTCGCGAGGCAGCACCACGGTGGTGGCGGGCACGTCGCGGATGGGACGCGGCAGCCGCGTGCCCGTGACGACGGTGCGCGAGGTCGAGTCGGGTTCCGCGGAAGGCGTGGAGTCCTCGGCGGGGGGCGGACTCGTGGGCGCGGGTTGTGCGACGGGGAGCGGGGTCGTCTCGGAGTCAGCGGACTGTGCCCAGGTCGCGGACGTGAGCAGCGCACCAGGAAGCAGGACGCACCAGCGGAGCGTCGACGAGATGAGGCGAGACGACCTGCGAGGCATGTTCGGGTGGTCCCTTCAGTTCCGAGGCGCGGTGCCTCAGTATGCGCGGGCCGCGCACCGAGTCATGGCCTGAGTATCGCGAGAGCCACGCTCCCGTGTGGCTTCGTCCGATGGGCGACGCGAAGCGCAGAGGAGCACCCGATGAGCAAGTCAGAGGCAACCGAGCACGAAGGACACAGCCTGCGCATCCTCCAGGTTCGGAGGCTCGACGCATTGGACTGTGCGCTCGTCATCGAAGTGGCGGGGCACCGCCATGAGCTGCGTGCCGAGCACGTGGGGCAGGGCCCCTCGTTCGACATGTCGGTGGGTCACTTCTCTCCGCACCGGCTCTTCAGTGGGCTTGGGCTCAGCGCCCACCAGGTGCGGCAGTTGGTTCGAGCAGCGGCCCTCGTCCACCGAGGAGAGGCCCTGTCGCTTCCATGGGACGTCCCGGTGAGGAACCCTCACACGGGCGAGACCTCACCCGTCTGATTCGCGCGGCGCGAGCCCACGCACCGTGAGCACCGCCGTGTCCACCTCCGCGAGGATGCGGCGCGCGTGGTGCAGGAACACCTCGCCAGCCGGCAGCAGGCGCATGCCCTGGCGGGTGCGCTCGAACAGGCGGGTGCCCAGCTCATCCTCCAGCGCGAGGATGTGCCGGCTGAGCGGCGGCTGCGTCAGGTGGAGCCGACGCGCGGCACGGCCCACGTGCTTCTCCTCGGCCACGGCGACGAAGGACTGGAGGTGCGTGATGCTCACGCCCCCCACGTTACCGAGACCTCCCTCAGCGTGCATCCCCCATCCCCCCGCCCCTGTTCCGAATCCAGCAGGAGGGCGGCCGGCCGCCCGCTGATATCCTCCCATCCCTCATGTCGGACGGCAGGAGCCGGAACATGCGCGGGTGGATGGGGGGAACCCTCCTGGTACTGGGAGCGCTGGCGCTCCTCTCATGGAGGCTGCTCGGCGCCGAGCCGCGACAGCCCCAGGCCTCCAGTCGAACCCGCTCGGTGGGCACGCTTCCGCGCACCGTGGCGCCCAGGCCGCCCGCCGCCGCGGGGCTGAGCATCCAAGGCACCGTGGTGGACGCGTGGGGACAACCCGTCTCCGGTGCCCAGGTCTCCGCCTCCTGGCCCATCGAGGGCGAGACGATTTCGAAGTTGCCGTGCCCCGAGGACACGCCGACCTCCGTATCGATGCGCGAAGAGGATGAGGACCGGATCTTCCCGCCCACGCGGAGCCTGCCGTGGTGCTTGCCGTGGACCGAGGACCTCATCGTGCAGCGACTCCTCGCGCGCGAGGGCGAGGCGCCCCTCTACGCGCAGGCGGTGTCGGCGCGGGACGGCACCTTCATCCTGGAGGGACTTCCCGAGGGCCCCCACTCGCTCTGGGTCCTCTCCGAGAAAGGCGCGACCGCGCACCCAGGCATTCCAGCGGGGAGCCGCGGTGTGCAGCTGGTGGTCGAAGCGGGCAGGGAGGTGCGAGGACAGGTCACCAGCGAAGGCGCGCCGCTGTCCGACGTCTCCATCACCGTGGTGAGTCGCGGACACACGCGCTTCTTCGACACGAGCACCGACGGCGAAGGGCGCTTCCGACTCGGCTCCCTGCCACGCGTGGGCTACCTCGTGTTCGCGTCGAAGGAGGGCTGGTCCCCGGCGGTGACGACGGGAAGCCCGGGATGGGACCTGGAGCTCCGCCCGGCGCGCGCTGTCTCCGGACGGGTGCTGTCCCGTGGCGTGCCCGTGTCGGGCGTGGAGGTCCGCGCCCTCCGGACCAGCGCTCCCGCGAATCGGAAGGCCGCGAAGGCGACGACAGATGCCCGGGGCGCCTTCACCTTCGAACTCTCGACGGGGCACCATGCCCTCACCGCGGAGCATGAAGGTCTCTACGCGCTCACCCGGCTGGAGGTGGGCGCGTCCGCGCTTCACGACGTGACGCTGGAGCTGGGCGGCGCGCTCCACGTCGAGGGCACGGTGTTCGACGACGCCTCCCAGCCGCTGGAGGGCGTGAGCGTGACGCTGACCTCCGCGGTGGAGCAGGGCGAGCCGCTGTCGGGCCTCACCGACGCGCAGGGGCGCTATCGCCTGGGCCCCGTGGAGCCTGGGTCGTGGGACTTCACCGTCCAGGCGAAGGGCTGGCTCGTGCCGACCGAGGTCGAGCGACGCGTCGTGACGCCGGACACGGGCACGCAGGACTTCACGCTGGCGCGCGCGTACTCCCTCACCGGTCGGGTCACCGACGTGGCGGGACATCCCGTCACCGGAGTCCCCATCAGGCTCCGCTGGGTCGGAGAGGAGGAGGTCCCGGAGCTCATCGAGGACGACACCACGGACGCCGAGGGCCGCTTCGTGTTGGATGCCTCCCAACCCGGCGACTACGAGGTCGTCGTCGACACGACGGACTTCATCGACGCGCCCGTCCTCGTCAAGGTCCCCGCGCGCGACGCGCACATCGTCGTGCGTGTCGGCGCGACGGTGGAGGGACACGTGGTGGATGGGCATGGACAGCCGCTCATCGGAGGCGCCGTGGTGCTGAAGCTCTTCACGGATGAACTCCGGCTGAATGCGACGAGGACGGATGCGCAGGGGCGGTTCACCCGGAGGGGGCTCGCTCCGGGGCGCTACCGCGTGGTCGTGGAGCGGGCGACGGACAGCGTGGACCAGCGGGCCTGGAGCGACGTGGAGGTCGCGGCCGATGCGGTGACGCGCGTGGAGCTGCGCCTCGACGATGGGCAGACGCGAGAGGGCCTCGTCGTCGACGCCGAGGGGGCACCCCTCGAAGGGGTCCTCGTCCGCGCCGAACCGCGCGATGCCCTGCCTCCGGGTGGGCCCGCCATCCTCAAGATGGTGGAGCGCTTCGACCAGGGCGTTCCCACCGACGCGAGCGGCCGCTTCGTGCTGCGAGGGCTCGGCCCCGTCGCGCACGCCATCACGGCCTTCAAGCCCGGCTACGCGCTGCGCCTGGATGCCGCCACGCAGGCGGTGCTCCAGACCCACGGGGGTGTCCACCGCAGCCTCATCATCAAGGACACGCTCTACGAGCCCGCGCTCCGTGTGCCCTCCGGCACGACGCCGCTGCGACTGGTGATGGACCGCCAGTCCTGGGTCCGGGGACGCGTCGTCGGCCCGGACGGGAGTCCCATGCGTCGCTTCATGGCGGGAGGCGAGCCGATGGAGTCCGAGGATGGGACGTTCTCGTTCCCCCGGAATCCCTACTCCATCTCCAAGCGGTACTTCTTCGCGGCCGAGGGACTGCGCTCGGCGGAGCGGGTCATCGACGGAGGCCAGGGCATGCCGGACCTCGACCTGGGAGAAATCAGACTGGAGCGGGGGCGTCGCCTCCGAGGCCGCGTCGTGGATGCCCAGACGGACCAGCCGCTGGCGGGTGTCTTCGTCTCCGCGCGTGCCCAGGGCGCCGCTCCGGATTCGGAGGCGTCGCGGACGCGCTCGGATGCGCAGGGCCTGTTCGTCTTCAAGGAACAGGTGCTGTCGTCGGGGCCGGTCGCCCTGGAGCTCAGTGAGCCGACGGGCCACCACCCGCTGGTGATGTCGGTGGGCGAAGGCGAGGACGAGGTGACGGCGAGACTCGAGCCCACGGCGCTCGTGAGCGTGACGGCGAAGGATGCCCGCGGCCGACCCCTGGACGGCTACGTGGCGTACTTCACGGCCCCGGATGGCGAGGGGTCCGCGAGTCCTCTCGAACGAGGACAGGCGTGGATGAGCGGGCTGACCCCGGGCACCTACATCGTCTCGGTGCTGCCCGCGCGGTACACGGAGCAGGAGTCCTCCACGTTCCTGCCCCAGCGCGTGGTGGTCCCCGAGCACGGCCGGGCCTCCGTCTCCTTCCAGGCCCTGACGGCGGGTGCCACCGTGAAGCTGGTGGTGCCCTACCACAAGGACCTCCACGTCGCGTTGGTGCCGGGAGGCGTCGCGCATCCGACGAAGGAGGAGGCGCTGGGCGCGTGCATGGCCCCGGGCCTGAGCGCGCAGTGGGGCGAGGACGCGCTCTATTTCCGACACGTCCCCGCGGGCCGGGCCACGCTCCTGCTCACGAGCGAGGCGCTGCCACGCTTCCACGTCAGCGACGTGGACGTCCCGAAGGAAGGCACGCTGGTGCTCACGCCCCGGCTCGCTTGGAAACCGCTCGAAGGCGAGGACGAGTAGGACTCACGTCAGGCGCCTGTCACTGGGAGTCCTGGCGTGGGTTTCCACGATGGAGCCCCGCACGGTCCTCTCGCTAGCCTCGCTCGGATGACACGACACAACAGCTGGCGTCTGGGGATGTGGTTGATGCTTCCTCTCGTGGCCGCGTGCAACGGAGGAGACCCGGGGGAGGAGGACTTCGTCCCGGAAACAGCGGAGGCTTCGCAGGCGCTCGCCTGCGGCACCACGCGCCACGGCACCATGGGGGACGGCACGGGCTTCGCCTGTTCAGGGGCTTATTCCACCGCCCGTATCGACGCCCGGGTGCAGGCCAATGCCATCTGCCCCAATGGCCTCTGCAACGTCGTGGAGGCCCGGGGTGACTGCCGGGAAATCCGCGACAGGGAATACTGGGCGGTCTACACCATGCAGTTCAGCTGCTACGAGCCCTGACGTCGGGGGACGATGCTGAAACAGCATTGGACGCTCCCGGGCGGGACAGTCACCTTGTCCCGCCATGGGAACTCCACTCTTCAAGGACGCGGAGGTCGAGCGTCTGCGTCTGGCCGGCGCGGCGGCCGCCGGCACGCTCGCCTGGGTCGCGCAGCGGCTGGCGCCGGGCATCTCCACCGAGGACATCAACCAGTGGGTGCGCGAGGACACGGCGCGGCGGGGCGGCATCCCCAGCCAGCTCGGCTACCACGGCTTCCCGGCCACGGTCTGCACCAGCCGCAACCACGTCGTCTGTCACGGCGTGCCGAGCCCGAACGAGCGGCTGGCGCCCGGTGACATCATCAACGTGGATGTCACCACGAACCTGAATGGTTATCACGGGGACACCTCCGCCACGTTCTGCATCGGCGAGGTGTCCGCGGACGCGCGGCACGTGGTGGACGTGGCCCGCAGGTGTCGGGACATCGGCATCTCCGTGGTGCGCCATGGCGCGAAGCTGGGCGACATCGGCGCGGCCATCCAGGAGCTGGCGGAGAAGGAGGGATGCAGCATCGTGCGCGAGTTCGGCGGGCACGGCATCGGCCGCACCATGCACGGGCCTCCGCACGTCGCGCACTTCGGCAAGAAGGGCACGGGCATCACCCTGCGCTCGGGCATGGTCATCACCATCGAGCCGATGGTGAACCTGGGGCGTCCCGACATCCGCATCCTGGAGGACGAGTGGACGGTGGTGACGGTGGACGGCAGCCTCTCCGCGCAGTTCGAGCACACGGTGCTGGTGACGCGCGAGGGCTGCGAGATCCTCACGCCCAATCCGGGGCTCCCGCTCTCAGCGGGCCCGACGCTTGCGGCCGCTGGGGCGCACCCGTGAGCGAGGTCTCCACGCGTACTCGTTGAGCAGGACGCCTGGCATCGCGAGGGTGAGCTGCGCGAGCAGCGCCTGTCCCTGCTCGGGCCGTTCACGCAGCCACGCGCAGCCGAGCCCCAGCTCCTGGATGGAGGGGGACCAGGTCGCGGTGCCGAGCGCGCGCAAGGCCGCTTCGGTGAGCGGGTTGTCGTGGAGCAGGAGTGTCGCGAGCCCCGACAGGTGAGGAGCCTCGGCGAGGGCCTTCAGTCCGGTCTCACCCAGTCCGGCCTCTTGCAGCTCAAGGGTGTGGAGTCGGGAGAGGTGGCTCGCCTCCGCCAGGGCCGCGGCGCCCTCGTCTCCGAGGGGATTGGAGCCGAGGACGAGCTCCGTCAGGCGCTGGAAGTGGGCACCCGTGAGCAGCGTTCGAACGCCCCGCGCGTCGAGTGAGGTCCCCGCCAGTCGCAGCGTCGAGAGCAGGTCCAGACAGGTCGCGGTGGCGAGCGCCTCGGCGCCCGCCGAGCCGAGCGGATTGCCGCTCAGGTCCAGCCACGTCAGGTGCGCCATCGGCGGCGCGTTGACGAGCACGCGGGCTCCCCCGGGACCGATGGCATTTCCGTGGAGGTCCAGGGTGGTGAGCCCCGAGAGGTGCGGGAGGTTCGCTATCACCCGCGTGGCCCCGTCATCCAGCGCACTGAAGGCCAGCCGCAGCTTGCGCAGCCCCGTCAATTGAGTGGCTCCCAGCAAGGCCTTCGCGGCGCCCGCGTCATTGTCGCTCATGTCCAGCGACGTGAGTCGGTTCAGCGCGGAGGCCACCACTCGCATCCCCGTGACGCCCAGCTCATTGCTCCGGATGTTCAACTCCTCCAACCGAGGCATGCGCTCGACCAGGACGCGGGCTCCGGACTGCCAGACCCTGTTGCCCTGGATGGAGAGCTTGCGCAGGCCCGTGAGATGGCGCGCGGCGGAGAGGTGCTGGGCGCCCTTGAAGGTGATGTCGCTCCACTCGACGCCGAGCACCTTCAGCTCTGTCATGTGCGTGGCCCGGGCCAGCTCATGGACCCCACCGTCACCGATGAGCTCGTCGGGTTGCTCGCCGCGAGCCGATTGGGAGCCGACGTACAGCTCGCGCAGGTGGGCGAAGTGGGGCGACCTCACGATGCCCCGCATCCCTCCGGGGCCGATGCCGTTGTCGTACAGGTCCAGGTGCGTCAACCCGCCCAGGCAGGCCGCGGACGCGAGCTCTCGGGCTCCCTGGAAACCAAGGTGGTTTCCCCTCAGGTGCAGCTCGCGAAGGCGGGACAGGCCGGTGGCCCGCGCGAACACCTCGCCCGCGTCGGCGCGCAGGTCGCAACCCTCGAGGTCCAGCGCCGTGATGACGTCGAGCAAGGGGGACTGCATCGCCTCCTCGAGCCGCGCGGCGTTCCCGCCGAGCTCGCGCAGCACCAGTGTCCGCACCGGTGCGCCACGAGCGAGCAGGGAGCCGATCTGATCGAGCCTTCGAGGCGTCAGCGTCACCGTGTCGACGAAGCCGCGTGACCACTCCACCTCGTGGGGCTTCAACCCCAAGGGCTCCAGCCACGTCTCCTCGTGCTCGTCCAGGAGGGCGGAGGTGCGCGCGAGGAGCGTGTCCTGGACCTCGACGTCATCCGGATAGCGCACGAGCGCGCACTGCATGTCGATGAACTCACCGCGAGGGTCGCCCCGCTGGGTGAGCGCGTTGGCCAGCGCGAGCCGTGGACCATCGTCGTCCGGTTGCTCGCGAATCGCCGTGATGTGCTCGAAGGAGTCCGTCAATCGTGCGGACGATAATCTCCACACGGTTGCAGGTGTCAATCGAGGACGGATGGCGGAGAGGCATTGGCCCATCGGAGTCGTGGGTGTCAGCCGGCGGCGGATGTCTCGCCGGACACCGGCGATGAGTACGGGCCACCCATCGGGCGGAGGGTGCCCTCCGCGTGACGGTGAGAGTCCGTCGAGGACGGGTGTGGGATGCGACTCCGCGGGATGCCGGCCAGAGGCGTCCTCCATCCATCGGATGGACGATGCTCTTCGTGCGGTGGCGGGTGCCCGTCGAGTGCGAGAGACGCTCCCGGACACTTGCGACAGAAGCTTTTCCGCGAAGCGCGTTGAGGTCCCGTCAGCCATGTGTCCGGAGGGCATGTGTCGGGTGAAAGAGGATTCATCCAGTGAGGGCCTGTCCTGGCATGAGCACGGGGTGTTGGAGACCGGGCGGAGGTTGCCCTGCCGCCGCGTGGCCTGGGGCGGGTGCTAGCATCAGGCGCGAGGGGGGCGGATGCGCGCACGAGCAGGCTTGAGGGGTGTGGTGCTGGGCGCGGTGCTCGTCACCCTGGGAATCTGTGTGTCGGTGCCCCCCAGAGATGAGGCGCCGGCCGTGGAGGCAGCGCCCAGGTCCGCGGCCCCGTCACCCGTGAAGGGTGATTCGCCCAAGTCGACGCCGGAGCCCGTGCTCCGTGTGGAGCAGGTGAAGGGCGCGGGTGGAGCGACGGTCCAGGTCGCGGGCCCCGCTCCCGCGGACTCCGCGCTGACGCGCTTCGCGAAGGACGCGCTGGTCCCGCTGACGGCGGAGGAGCAGGCGCTGCTGCGCGAGGAGTCGGTGGATGACCTGTCCGCGCTCGTGGCGCGCACGGAGCGCGCCTTCCTGGACGCCACACCCGAGTCGCGCGCGCGACTGGAGCGGCGCTACCACGCGGCGCTCGACCTGGTCGCGAAGCTCTCCGCCCCTCTCGCCGAGGACGCGCGAGCGCGCGAGGTGGATGCGCGCTACCGGCAGGCGCTCACACGGGAGCAAGAGAAGTGGCGGGAACTCTCGCCCGAGGAGCGTTCCCGGGCGCAGGACACGTTCAAGGAATGGTTCTTCCAGGGGGAGCAGGCGCGATGAAGGGAATCATGGGAGCGCTGCGCGCGGTGGTGCTGCTGGCGCCGATGCTGGCGTGGGCGGGGCCGCACTACGTGGCCTCGAGGGACTGGGGCAACTTCATCTGGCTGAGCACCTGGCTGGAGGCCGGACAGAGCTACACGCTCGAGACGCGGGAGCTCTCGGGCTCGGCCCCGGACACGGTGCTGCACGTGCTGCGCGACAGGAACGGCTGGAGCCAGGTGGCGGTGAGCGATGACTGTCTGGGCGGGACGCGCTCATGTGTGACCTTCGTGGCGCCGGACACGGGCTACTACCGCGTCTGGGTGCGCGCCTACGCGGACGGGCGGGGTGGCACGGCGAGCGTGTACCGCAACAACGAGCGCGTCCTGACGAATCAGCCCTTCGGGGGCGTGCCGCTGCTCTTCGCGTGGAACGCGAAGGACACCTTCCGGGCCTCGGCGACCACGCCGGGAGGTGGGGACCACCTGCTCTTCCTGCTGCGCTCGAACACCGAGTACCTGCAGCACGATGACGACAGCGGCCCCAGGTACTACCCGCTCGTCACCGCGGCGAGCACGCAGAACGTGGGCACGCAGCGCGTGGTGGTGGGCCGCTTCCCCGGGAGCACGGGCACGGCGAGCTTCCTCCACGACGAGGAACTCTGGTCCACCATCTTCGACGACAACGATGATGACGAGGACGGCCTGTCGGACGCGCTGGAGCCGCTCCTCGGACTGCAGGTGGACGAGGAGGACTCGGATGGAGACGGCATCCCGGACACGCTGGAGGTGTTCGGCAACGACGGCTTCTCCTTCTCCGAGTGGGGGAGTCCCACGAAGCGGGACATCTTCGTGGAGGTGGACTGGATGCAGCACCCGACGAACCCGTACCTCACCCGGCAGCCCTACGCGGGGCTGGTGGCGGACGCGGCGGCGGTGTTCGCACAGGACTCGGGTGGGAGCGTGCGGCTGCACGCCTTCATCGACACCCCGCTGCCGTGGAGCGAGGTGGTCTGCTACGGGAGCTGCACGGGCGGCGTGGACTTCTATTCGCTGAAGGGCAGCCACTTCTCGTCGACGAACCCGGAGCGCCGGCCGTACTTCCACTACGCGATGTGGGCATACCGGCACACGAGCCTCAGCACGTGCTCCTCGGGCAAGGCGGAGATGCTGGGCAATGACATCATCGTCAGCCTGGGCTGCTTCAGCAGCCCGAGCATCCAGGAGCAGCGCGGCACCTTCATCCACGAGCTGGGGCACAACCTGGACCTGGACCACAACGGCAACGATGAAGGGGGACAGTACAGCGTGGTGCACGACAGCGTGATGAACTACCGCTACCAGTTCTCGGGCGTGAGCCACTCCGGCTGGCATTCGTATTCGTTCGGCGACAACGGCTGCGCGACGTGTGGTTCCTCGCCGAAGTACGAGTGTGTCTCCTGTCGGGACGGGTTCCTCGGATGCAGCTTCCCGGGGTGTGGCTCGTGTGACTGTGACGTGGGCGAGTGGGGCTCGCTGGAGGTCGACTTCACCGACGACGGGGACGCGGATGACGGCGCGGGGCGCGGCGTGAAGCGCTCGCTGCTCACACGGTACGCGCCGGATGACAAGGGAGGGCCCGCGCGGTTCCAGCCTCGGGTTCCGCACGAGGAGCGCTCGGTGAGCCGCAGACGTGAGGACGTCCGTCGCAAGCGGGAGCGACTGTTGGCGCGGGGGCGGGTGGAGGGCCGGGACTTCCACGTGTCCGAGGACGGGACGCTGCTGTACGCGGAGTGCCTCTGATTGGCTGGAGGGGATGCGGGACGATGAAGGGTCAGCGCCGAGAGGTCTCGTGGGGCCAGAGGCGGGGGAGCGCTGCATGGCGCGTCCTCGTCGCGACGGTGCTCGTCCACACCGCATGCGTGTCTCGGACGGAGCCGACGCGGTCGGACGCGGGAGCGTCGTCCACTCCAGTGGCTCCTTCGAGTGAAGGAGCCCGTGCGCCTGTCGTCGAGACAGCGGGTGCGAGACCGGAGGCCCAGGTTCGGGTCTGTGACGAGCTGTGGCGAGAGGCGAGGGTGGAGGTGGCCTTCAAGGAGGAGCCGGAGGCCCTGGCACTCGAGCGCGCGGGGCCCAGGCTGGAGCGAACGTTCCAGGTGGCCCGACAGCTTCGAGGGGCCTACCGTCACGCGGACCAGTGGGCCTCGGTGTTGCAGTACGCGACAGGTGAAGTGCGCGGAGGCGTGAGCTACGGGCTCACGGTGCCGGACGTCCTGGCGGACCTGACGGGAAGGATGGTGGCGTGGGCCAGTCATCGCGAGCCCGCGAGCTGTCTGTCCAGTGATGGAGAGCAACCCGCGCTCCTCGCGGGGGACACGCTCCGAGACGAGCAGGGGCGCTTGCTGTTGCTCACGGTGCCGAGCGCGCCGACCACGCCGGACGGAGAGGTCCTGTTGCCGCCAGGACTCGTGCCGGAGCTGAAGGTGCACTGGGAGCTGGCGGACTGTGAAGTGAAGCAGGGCGAGCGGACCCGTGGCGCGAGGCTTCGCTTCGAGGGGCCACGAGGACGCGACTCGGCGCCTGTCACGGTCTCCGTCGGAGAGACGAAGCAGTTGCTGTTGAAGGGCCTCCGCTACGAGGTCCGTGTGGCCAGGGCCCGCGCGGATGCGTCCGACCGCTGCGGACAAGCCGTGTTCACGCTGTTCCGTGAGGGGCTGCGCGAGCGTCTGTAGAAGAAGGCGCTTCGATGGGGCTTCAACCCATCACGTACAGCCGGTGGGGAACATCTCCCTTCCCGTAGGGGACGATGCGCTCGAAGCGCAGCCCCAGTCGCTCCGCCACGCGGACGGAGGGCAGGTTGTCGGGATGGATGATGGCGACCAGCGGAACCTCCGGCAGGTGCAGCCGCGCCTTCTCCATCGCCACCCGGCTCACCTCGGTCGCGAACCCCGACCCCCACGCGGACGGGGAGAACCGATAGGCCAGATTCAACACCGTCCGCCCCTCGAGCGGCTTGTGCCGCACACCCCCGACTCCCACGACGACGCCGGGCGTCTCTCGCCGCTCCACCGCCCAGTACCCCACGCCCCGCTCGGCCCAATCTCCCAACCACCGCGACAGCAGCTCCCGCGCTTCTTCTCGCGTGCTCATGGCCGCGGAGGCATCGACGAGGTTCGTCCGCGGGTCGCTGTGCAGCTCGAACATCGCCTCCACGTCGCTCTCGCGGAAGGCGCGCAGCCGCAGCCGCTCGGTGTCCACCTGCTCCAGGCCGTGAATCATGCGCCCATCCTGGTTCAGTGCCTCATCGCCCACCACCGACTTCGCACGCGCACTTCGAGTCTCAGGGAGGCAGGTTCGTCAGCTTGGGGACCGGGAGGGTCGCGAGCGTGCTGGCCAGGTCCTGCTTGTGGCGGTGGAACGCCTTCAGGAAGTCGAGCGCGGGCCCACGGGTCGCCGAGTGCACGTGCGCATACCCCCACGAGCGCGGCTTTCCAGCACACACGTCGATGGCGTCCAGGAACGGCAGCACATCGTGAACGCCCATCAACAGTCGCACCGGACGCCTGCCGTTCAGCACCACATGGACCTGGCCATCGAATCCCAGCCGCCTTCCCCAGCCCTGCGCGCACGCCCGCTTGAGGTACGCGTTGAACACCTTCTGTCCCTCGGGCAGGAGCAGCAGCGCGCGGAGCAATCCGGCCAACAACCCCCGCTCGGGGACATGCCTGCGCTTCGTGCGCAAGCGCCACGCGGGCTGGTGCGCCAGCTCCGCGGTGCTCATGAAGTGCTCCTCGTCACGAAGGTGCCCGAGCGCATGGGCGCCGATGACACCCTCCGGCACCGTGCCCCGGATTCGACTCAAGCGGGAGTCCCTGGGCTCCTCCGCGGTGCGGTGCTTCGCCCAGCGGATGAACGGGTTCACCTTGTCGGACCGGCGTCGACGGTGCACCACCCCGCCCATCTTCGACGCGGCATCCTCGTCGAGGTCGGCGCAGTCCTCGAACAGGTCCGGCTCCAGCGCCATCCGGGAGACGCGGACCCTGACGGCGCGCCGGGTGCTCCGACTCAGGAGGGCCCGGTGCTGCCGGGCCTGCGCTCGCCACTGCGAGGGCAGCAGGCTGCGCGCCATCTGCAAGGACTTCTCGTCACCGTAGAGCATGTCGCCCCTCCCGCGGGCGCGAGGGACGAAATGCCACGCCATTCCTGACACGGGCGCGCGAAAGCGCGGGACGCTACGCCTTCATCGACTCCGGCAGCACCCAGTCCGGCTTGAGCCGCTGGATGACCTTGGCCAGGTTCTCCTTGTCCTGGGCCTTCTCCAGCGCCGCCTCGGGCGTGATGACGTTGTCGCGCACCATGCGCTCCAGGTGCATGTCCAACGTCTGCATGCCCTGGCCCTGGCCGGCCTGCATCTTGGACGCAATCTGGAAGACCTTGCCCTCGCGAATCATCGCCGCGATGGCCGCGCCGCCCACCAGGATTTCCAGCGCCGCCACGCGGCCCTTGCCGTCCGCCGTCTTGATGAGCTGCTGGGCGACGATGCCCGCCAGGCTCTCCGCGAGCATGCCGCGCACCTGCGCCTGCTCGTCCGCGGGGAACGAGTTGATGATGCGGTCGATGGTCGCCGGCGCGCTGTTGGTGTGCACCGTGGCGAACACCAGCACGCCGAAGCTCGCGAGCTGGAGCGCCAGCTTCATCGTCTCGTTGGTGCGCAGCTCGCCGATGAGGATGACGTTGGGGTCCTCGCGGCCCGCGGAGCGGATGGCCGTGGCGAAGCTCGACGCGTGCGGGCCCACCTCGCGGTGTGTCACCTGCGCCTTCGCGGACTCGTGGACGAACTCCACCGGGTCCTCGATGGTGAGGATGTGCGCCGGGCGCGTCTGGTTGATGTGGTTCACCATGCCCGCGAGCGTGGTGGACTTGCCGCTGCCCGTGGGGCCCGTCACCAGCACCAGGCCGCTGCGACGCTCGGCCAGCTTGCGCACGATTTCGGGCGTCTTCAGGTCGTCGAGCGTGAGCACCTTGCTCGGAATGGTGCGGAACACCGCGCCCAGGCCCGTCTGCTTGTAGAAGTAGTTCGCGCGAAAGCGCGCCTTCGTCCCGTAGCCGTAGGCGAAGTCGAGGTCCAGCTCCTCGACAATCTGTCGCTTCTGCGCCGGGTTGACGATTTCGAAGAGCAGCCCCTCCAGCTCCTGCGTCGTCAGCGCCGCCTCGCGCAGGGGCGTGAGCTCCCCGCGGATGCGGCCCATGGGGGGGTAGCCGACGCTCAGGTGCAGGTCGCTGCCCTTCTGCTCCAGCAGGATGTCGAAGAACTGGGCGATGCGTGGCGTGCTCATCTCAGCCCCCCTTCCTTCCCATCAGCGAGCCCATCTTGCTGAGCAGCCGCGCGCTGTCCTGCGACGTCTCCGGCGCGGCCACCGTCGTGCCCGGCCTGCGTCCCGTCACCACCGCCTCCAGCTCGTCCGGGTTGTCCACGAAGCCCTTGGCCACCTCCAGCTTCACCTTGCCCGCGCGCACCAGGTCCGCCATCGAGTCCTCGAAGCGGACGATGCCCAGGCTCTTGCCGCGCTGCTGCAGCGAGGGAATCTGGTACGTCTTGTTGTCGCGGATGAGGTTGCCCAGCGCGACGGAGCCCGGCAGCACCTCCGCCGCGGCCACCATGCTCTTGCCGTCCGCGCTCGCCATCAGCCGCTGGCTGACGATGAGGCGCAGGCCGCTCGACAGGGACAGGCGCACCTGCTGCTGGTCCGCGGGAGGGAACAGGTCGATGAGCCGGTCGATGGTCTTCGCCGCGCTCGGCGTGTTCATGGTGCTGATGAGCAGGTGGCCCGTCTCCGCGGCCGCCAGCGCCATGCGCACCGTCTCCGTGTCGCGCAGCTCGCCCACGACGATGACGTCCGGGTCCTCGCGGAGGCTGCCCTTGAGCGCGCTGGCGAAGGTGCGCGTGTGCCCGCCCACCTCGCGCTGGCTGATGAGCGCCTTCTTGCGCGGGTGCACGAACTCGACCGGGTCCTCCACGGTGAGGATGTGGTGGGACGTGTGGCTGTTGATGAGGTCCACCAGCGCGGCCAGGGTGCTCGTCTTGCCATGGCCCGACGGGCCGGTGATGACGATGAGGCCCTGGTGGTGGTGCGTGGCCTTCGCGATGTCCTGGGGCAGGCCGAGCGACTCCAGCGTGGGGATGTCGCGGGCGATGACGCGGAAGGTGCCCTTGAGGCCCGTGCGGTGCCGCGAGACGTTGACGCGGAAGCGCCCCATCTCCGGCGAGTCGAGCGAGAAGTCGCAGCTGCCGTCGCGCTCCAGCACGGCGCGCAGCCGCTCCGGCACCACGGGCAGCAGCATGCCCTCCACGCGCGCCGCGTCGAGCACGCCTCCCTGGGGGACGAGGTCTCCGGCGAGGCGGAAGAGCACGGGGCGCTCGGCCACCACGTGCACGTCGCTGGCGCGCACGCTCCGGCCCTGCTCCAGCACCACCGCCAGGTCCCGAGCCCCACCCGTCAGACGCGACGCCGCGAGGTTCCGCGCGGCCTCCTGCGTGCCCGCGCCCGAATACCCACCCTGCGAGGGGGCATACCCGGTCGCGGTGTTCTGGGCCGCCGCGCCCTGTGCGCCGTAACCCGCCGAGGCGCTCGGTGACGAGGTCTGTCCCGCGTCCTGGGCGCCGTATCCCGCCGAAGCGGGCTGCGCGCCGTAACCCGCTGAAGCGCCCGGCGACGTGGCCTGTCCCGCGCCTTGCGTGCCGTAACCGGCCGAAGCGCCCGGCGACGTGGCCTGCGCGCCGTAGCCCCCGGTGGCCACGTTCCTCGCGGCCGCCTGTGCGCCGTATCCGGCCGCGGCGCTCGTCGCCTGCCCCGCGCCTTGTGTGCCGTAGCCCGCCGAAGCGCCTTGTGCGCCGTACCCGGCCGCGCCCTGTGAGGCAGGCCCGGCCGCGGTGGGAGCTCGCGCGGTCGCCGGAGCCGCGGCGGTCGCCGCCGTCGATGCGGTTGGAGCCGCCGCCGTGGCGCCCGCCTCCGCCGCGCGCGACAGCCTCAGGTGCATGAGGTCGCCGCGGCGCTGGGCGGCGATGGACAGCGCGCCCAACCCGTTGGCGTTGACGGACCACTGCGATGGCGAGTCCGACACGGTGGAGGCGCGGGCCACGCCCACCATGGCCTGCAGCGCGCGCACGACGTCCTCCGTCGTCACCGCCGCCGGGTCCACCGGCTCATAGCCACTGCTCCCCCGAATCATGGGCGGTCGGCCCGTGGCCAGGGTCAGCTCCGTCACTCCAGGCCGCGACAGATGGCGCAACAGCTCAGCAAGGGGTCTCATGCGGAAGTCGACTCGGGCTGGGGCGAAGCGCGAAGCGCGGGGTGGTCCGCAGGATAGTCGACAACGCGTCGAATGCGCCCACCCCCCGGGTCCATCCCGGCACTTCTTCCCCGCGCCACGCCCGCCTGCCGTCGCCCGAGCGCAGTGGGCCCCACACCCACCTGTCAGCGGTGGACGGAGTCGATTCGCAAGGGGTGGGGGAGGGGGCTCCGGGGCCCCTCAAGGGCCCGCTCGGAGCGAGGGCGGGAGGCAAGCGGCCTCCCGCCAGGGATTCGGGGGACTACAGCTCGCGCGACATCAGGAGCCGCAGCTTGCCGGACTTCTTGGACACCACCGTCGCCACGGTGGTGAAGCCCGCCTTGCGGTAGAAGCCCACCGCGGGCGCGTTGGACGGGTCCACGCGCAGGGCAATGGTCTTGCGGTACATGTCCCGAGCGGCCGTGAGCGCCTGCTCCAGCACCACCATCCCCAGACCCTTCTTGCGCAGCTCCGGCTTCACCACGATGTTGCGCAGGTAGGCGGCGCCGGGCACCGGGCCGTCGCGCTCCACCGTGACGTAGCCGACGATCTGGCTCTGCAGCCGGGCCACGTGGATGAAGGGCTTGAGCTGGGTCAGGGCCTTGAGGCTGTCCTCCTGCGTCTCACCCCGGCTCTTCCAGGGCTCGGAGCTGGCGCGCAGGGCCGCCACCGCCGTCATGTCCTCGTCGGTGGGCAGGGTGAACTTCACCGCCGCCATCAGGTCGTTGGGGAGGCCCACCACATCCAGCACCGGGGCTGGGGCCATCTCCACGCCCGGGTCCACCTGCTTCATCGTCATCGCCATCTCCTCCGTCGCGCTGCGATCCTAACCGCACCCCCGCCACCGGTGCACGCGGTGATTCCGCGCACATTGTCTTCTCAAGTGAGGAGTTTGCCTCCCCCTGGACCGAGAGGGTCGGATTCGGGTCAACCCCACCTTCGCCGGCCGCATTCCAGGCGCGAGGCCCCGCTTCCACGGCCGCCATCCGGCCGGCCTTCCGCGAAGCAGGCGTTCCCACTATAAAAACCCTGGTCGTCACCGGAGGGCTGGCCTCTCCTCCCCTCGACTCCGCCTGCCCGAGCACCCCTTGCAACTGAACCACGCCCAGCGCGAGCTGACGCTCAAGATCGTCTACTACGGTCCCGGACTCAGCGGGAAGACGACGAACCTGCGTCAGCTCCACGCCCGCGCGTACCCGGAGGTCCGGGGTCGGTTGCTGACGGTGGACACGCACGACGACCGGACGCTGTTCTTCGATCTGCTGCCTGTCTTCTTCTCCACGTCCTCGGGCTTCAAGGTGAAGGTGAAGCTCTTCACGGTGCCCGGGCAGGTCATCCACAACGCCACCCGGCGCATCGTGCTGCAGGGGGCCGACGCGGTGGTGTTCATCGCGGACAGCCGGCACAGCGCGACGGCGGAGAACAACGCCTACTGGCGCAACCTGCAGGACAACATGAAGGAGAACGGGCTGGACCCCGAGCAGGTGCCCGTCGTCATCCAGTTCAACAAGCGGGATTTGCCCGACGCGCGCACGGACGCGGAGCTGGAGGAGGCGCGCAAGCGCGGCGGGGAGGCCGTGGTGGGCGCGGTGGCCCTCAAGGGCGAGGGCGTGCTGGAGACCTTCCACGCCGTGGCGCAGGCGGCCTACCGGCGGCTGGACGCGCGCGCGCACCTGGCGCGCAACGTGGGCCTCACCGAGCTGGAGTTCCTCTCCCAGGTCTTCGGCCGCATGGACCTGTCGGGCACCGCGCTGGCCGGGCGCTACGCCGCCGTCACCCGCGACGAGCAGGTGGGGGGCGGGCGATGAGCGGCTATCAGGGCAGCGTGCCCCCGGAGGGCTCGCGCCGCGAGTCCGTCCTCCAGCGCCGGCTGTCCCTGGGCGAGATGCTGGACCTTCCGTCGTTCGCGGAGGTGGTGAAGAGCTTCAGCGAGCTGTACCGCGTGGGCATCAAGGTGCTCGACGCGCGCGGCACCAAGCTGGCCGACGTGAAGGTGGGCCACGGCGACTTCTGCGCGTACGTCTTCTCCTTCCCGGACGGCCGCTCGCGATGCACCGCCACCGTGGCGCGCGTGAAGGACGGCCCCGTCGTCCCGCTCAACGGCGCGCGCGTGGCCCAGGGCGACGGCGCGGAGGAGGCGGGCCTCATCGCGCTGCCGTGCTTCACCGGCCTGCGCTACCTGGTGATGCCGGTGCGCTGGGAGGGCGACTTCCTGGGCCGCGTCATCCTGGGGCCCTTCACCCCCGAGGAGCTGGGCGACTTCCCGGACACGCTCACGGACATCCCCGCGCTGGAGCTCACGCGCGCGCAGGAGCTGGTGTCCAAGGTGCGCCGCGCGCCCGAGCGCACCGTGGTGCAGGTGCTGACGCACTTCGGCCAGGTGCTCGCCGCGCTCGTCGCCAGCGGCCACCGCACGTACCTGACGACGCAGCTGCACATCGAGGCGATGCTGGAGACGCACCGCGAGCTGGAGGCGCAGAACTCGCGCCTGGCGCAGGTGAACACGCGCCTCAAGGAGCTGGACCGGCTCAAGTCCACCTTCCTGGGCACGGTGAGCCACGAGCTGCGCACGCCCCTGGCGTCCATCATCGGCTACTCGGAGATGCTCGCCGAGGGCCTTGCGGGCGTGCTCAACCCCGAGCAGCTGCTCTACGTGCGCACCATCGTCGAGAAGGGCGAGTCGCTGCTCAACCTCATCTCGTCCATCCTCGACTTGAGCCAGATTGAAGCCGGCAAGCTGCGGCTGTCCGTGGGGCCGGTGGACCTGGCCAGCGTCATCCAGACGGCGGTCTCCAGCGTGCTGCCCCAGGCGCAGAGAAAGGGCGTGGAGCTGGAGGTGCGCCTGCCGCCCCTGCCCAGGCCCCGGCTGGCGGGCGACGCGGACAAGCTGCGCCAGGTGCTGGTGAACCTGCTCGCCAACGCGCTGAAGTTCACCTCGTCCGGAGGGCGGGTGTCGGTGGTGATGTCGGAGGCGGGCGTCCAGGACGTGCTGGGCCTCACCGGCTACCGCGTCTGCGTGGAGGACACCGGCGTGGGCATCCGCGAGGACCAGTTCGAGCGCATCTTCCAGAGCTTCTACCAGGTGGACGGCAGCTCCACGCGCGAGCATGGCGGCGCGGGGCTGGGCCTGGCCATCGTGAAGAGCCTGGTGGAGGGCCACGGCGGCAAGGTGTTCGTGGAGAGCGAGTTCGGACGTGGCTCGCGCTTCACGGTGGTGCTGCCCATGCAGCCGCCCATCCCCGAGCACGGCCTGCTGGCCGCCCCCGCGCCCGTGCCCGAGCTGCCCCCGGGGCCCGACCGCTTCTGACGCGGGATGTCGCCCGGGACTCGCTCGAGTCCGGACATGGGATGTGGCGCGTCGTGGACGTGTCACACGCAATCCCCCCGGAAAACATCGCCCGGGCGTATTGTCCGCGCCCATGCTCACCGGACGTCCTTCCGCCGCTTCCTACGTGCTCATCGATGCGGAGAACATCGACTGGGCCGTCTCCAACGTCGTCGGCCGTAAACCCGAGTCGCAGGACCGCGTGCAGTTCGACCGTCTGGTCGCCTTCTGCGAGACGTACTTCCCCGCGCCCGTGCGCTGCGTGGTGGTGCTCAATGCGCGCGGCGAGCAGCTGCCCGACGTGATGATTGGCTTCATCCGCGCGCTGAAGTCCGCGGGCTGCGAGGTGGCGCTGCTCTACGGACGGCCGGACCAGAAGGTGGTGGACCTGGGCATCCTCAAGCTGCTGGAGACCATCCGCACCCAGCGGCCCAAGGCGGCCGTGGGACTTGCCAGCCACGACGGCGGTGACTTCGCCGAGGCCCTCAAGCCCATGCTCGAGGAGAAGCGCCAGGTGGCCGTGCTCGGCCTGCGCGAGTACGTCAGCCAGCGCTTCCGCGATTTGGTCCCCGCAGGCCTGAAGATTGTCGACCTGGAGCTCAACGCGAAGGTGTTCCAGCGCCCGCTGCCCCGGCTGCTGCCGGTCAACGTGGACGAGTTCGACCCGATGCTGTTCGTCTAGCGCGCCTCTCCACGCGCACCCCCGGCCGGAGCCCCACGCGAGGGCCCGGCCGGCTCCTCCTGTCGCGAGCACCCAGCCCACTGGCGCTTGCAGATGGTTAACGGCAGCGTTAAATATTGTCCCAGCGGTTAACGACTCGTTCGTGAAGGAGACACGCCATGAAGCCGGTTCCCGAGGGGTTTTCGCGCATCAGTCCAGGGCTGTTCTACGAGGATGCGCCCAAGGCCATCGACTGGTTGGAGAAGGCCTTCGGCTTCCAGACGCGGCTGAAGGTGGAGGGCGCGCCGGGCATCATCGTCCACTCGGAGCTGGTGTACGGCGAGGCCGTCATCCTGGTGAACTCGGTCACCCCCAAGTTCCCGAACCGCACGCCGGGCGCGGCGGGCGGCACGAGCGCGTGCTACCTGATGGTGTACGTGGATGACGTGGACGCGCACTGCGCGCGGGCCAAGGCCGCGGGCGCCCGAATCACCCAGGAGCCGAAGACCACGGACTACGGCGAGGACTACTGGACGGACCGGGGCTACGGCGCCGAGGACCTGGAGGGCCACTCCTGGTGGTTCGCCCAGCGGATGTCCTCCAAGGGCTGACGCCATGGGAGCCGCCCGTCGCCTGGATGAGACCTTCGCCGCGCTGGCCGACCCCACCCGCCGAGGGGTCATCGACCTGCTGCGCGAGGAGCCCCGGCGCGCGGGCGAGCTGGCCGCCGCCTTCGACATGTCCGCGCCCGCCATGTCCCGTCACCTGCGCGTGCTGCGCAAGACGGGGCTGGTGGAGGAGGAGGCCATCGAGGACGACGCCCGCGTGAAGGTGTACCGGCTGCGCCCCGAGCGCTTCGGGGAGCTGCGCGCATGGCTCGACGAGGTGGAGTCCTTCTGGAGCGACCAGCTCTCCGCCTTCAAGGCCCACGCCGAGCGCACCCGCAAGAAGACCTGAGACCCGAGGCCCCCGAGATGACCACCCCCCAGACCGCGCGCGTGACGACCTTCCTCACCCTGGAGCCCCAGGTGGCCTTCGAGGTCTTCACCGAGGAGACCAACCTCTGGTGGCGCAAGGGGCCCCGCTTCCGGGGCTCCCACGCCCCCGACAGCGTGGTGCGCTTCGAGGGCGGCGCGGGGGGCCGGCTGGTGGAGGAGGACTCCGAAGGTGTCTTCGAGATTGGCCGCGTGCTGTCCTGGGTCCCGGGCGCGCACTTGCGCTTCGAGTGGCGCGGCAGGAACTTCGCGCCCGGCGAGCTCACCGAGGTGGAGGTGCGCTTCGAGTCCGCCGAGGGCGGCACCCGCGTCGTCCTGGAGCACCGCGGCTGGGAGTCGCTGCGCCCGGACCACCCCGTGCGTCATGGCCAGGACGTCGCCGCCTTCCTCGCGATGATGGGCATGTGGTGGGCGGGCCTCACCACCGCGTTGCGCACCGTGGCGTCCCGGCCGACGCCACGCGTTGAATGACTGTCAGCGATTAGCCCTGTCATAAAATTCCAGATGACACCCTGACGGGCATGTATGCTGTTGGCGTCCGGACGTGTGGCCCCAGGCCCCCTTTGCGTGCGCCTGCCCTCGGACAACCCACTGACACATGTCTCGCGTACTCACCGGACGCACCCTGGCGTGCGTCCGGGACGCGGCCAGGGCGCTCGCTCGGGACCTGGCGCGTCCTCTGTCGACGCGGCGTGCGTCCAGATGAATGCGCCTGTGCGTGCAGTCTTGACATACCCAGGGTCAAGTCCTCACATGTCGTGGGAATTCCGTAGAGCGCCCGCATGGACGGCTGGGTGGGATTTGTGGTGAATCCGATTCTGTCTTGTAAATATTTGTTGAATGCCTCATAAGGGCGCGCGCTGGACAGACGTTGTGAAACCAGTTGTGTCAATCCGAAGAGGGGGAGCATATGGACAAGCGCATCCGGCGCTCGTGTCTTGCTTTGGCATCGATTCTGGCTCTCGCCGGCTGTAGCACGCAGGAGGACGTGGTGGAGGCCGAGGCCCCACCCGCCGCGCGGCCCGCGCCGTTGCACTCCGAGCGCGGCGGCATCGGCCTCTTGCTCGCCTCTGGCGACAAGTCGGCGATGAACACGGTGACGGTCAACACGTTCCGCTCGCTCATCGTCACCGAGACGGCCATCGTCAACAACTTCTCCCTGCGCGAGGTCATGGACCAGCTCGCCGTGCAGAGCGGCGTGGCGGGGATGACGGGCCTCAAGCTCTACCGCCAGCTCTGGGACACGCAGAACCCGACGCCGGGACAGGTCAACCCGAACCAGCACTGCAACGACCAGATGTCGGGCTCGCAGTCCGTCTTCAACAGCTTCCCGTACCAGTGCCGCAACGCGGAGGGCGTGCAGGCCGGCCAGGACCCGTTCAACGTCGCGACGCAGGGCTACCGGGCGGTGGGCCTGTTCAACCGCTTCGACCTGGCGCCGGCGGACGGCTCCAACTGCGGCGAGTACCGCATCGTCTTCGCGCGCAGGTCCGGCGAGAGCAGCGCCTTCCAGCGCAACTTCATGATTTTCGAGGCCGTGCTCCCCAACCCCCACCCGGACGAGGGGCTGGACGGGTGTCTGCCGGTGGCGGAGTTCTGGCAGCGGCTGACGACCAACCCGGACGTGGCCTCGCGCACCCAGCAGCTGCGGACGTTCTACCTCCAGGGCCTGCCGGGCTTCCGGCCGGTGGTGCACATCGACAACTACGGCGCGGACCCGGCGACCGTCGCGGGCCAGATTCGCACCAACCAGTTCATGCAGGCCAACTGGCTCTTGCGTGAGTTCAAGCTGCAGAAGACGTGTCTGGCCGGCACGTGCACGTCGCTGAGGGCCATCCTCTCCACGGACAAGGTGAACCCGTTCGGTCCGCTGTTCAGCCCGACGTCCACGCACGCCCGGGCCGAGGACTTCCGCTTCTTCTTCGCCAGCCAGGTGGAGGCGCTGGCGCGCAACGACGTCAACCTCTTCAACATGGACGTGCAGGACCAGTTCAACGCGGGCCAGTCCGACGCGCAGGGCACGGAGAACAACTACACGTTCCACTTCGGCAACAACGCCTCCGCGCTGCGCACGCTCATCCAGAACGAGCTCACCCGCATCGGCAGCACGCTGACGCCCAACCAGATTGTCTCCCGCGCCAAGGCGCTGTCGTGCGCGGGCTGCCATGACCTGAGCAACGGCAACAACCTGGGCGGCGGCGTGGTGTGGCCCAACTCGCTGGGCTTCACCCACGTGAGCGAGCTGACGGAGGAGGGGCCGGAGGGCACGCGCTTCCGCATCTCCCCGGCGCTCACCAACGTCTTCCTGCCGCACCGGAAGGCCGTGCTGGAGGAGTACCTGAGCCGCCCGCGCCCGTGCCACAACGTGTGCAACCCGGGCAACCCCATCGCCACCCACTGCTCGCCGTGCGCGGCGGCGGTGTGCGAGGGCGACCCGTTCTGCTGCTCGGGCTCCTGGGACGTCATCTGCGTGGAGGCCGCGCAGGACGTCTGCGGCCTGGCTTGCAACGCGCAGTAGTCAGCGACTCCGGGTGTCCCGGCGGGCGGTCGTCGCACCCCCGCGCCCGTCGGGACGCCTCGCCGTAGCGGTCATGAGCGGGCCTGTGGGGACTTCCGCGCCCGACGGGCCCGACTTGGGGGGCAGCGGTCCACACGCAGGTTTGAGTGTCGTCGGTGTGGTTGTCGTCGGCAGTCCACTGCAGCAGAGGGGGTTACACATGAAGCCGTGCTCGCGTTTCTCGGTGCCCGTTACCGCGGCCCTGCCGCTCGTCGCGCTCGCGACGTCCGCCTGGGCTGGCCCGTTGCGCTCCCCGGACCGGGGGTTGGACGGGGCCACGCTGGTGGAGGATTCGCAGTACATGCGCCGCGTCTTCGAGGAGAAGTCCCGGGGCGCGGGGGGCGAGAGCATCGCCATCGACCTGGCGGACCCGGCCCAGTACCGCTTCGTGATGAACCGCCTGCGCGGCTCCGGGAAGACGGTCGCCAACGCGCCCCGGCTCTTCGAGCGGCTGGCGCTGGCGCAGCGTAAGGCCCTGGCGCACAAGGCCGCGGGCACGCAGGCCGCGCCGCTGGCCAACAACTGGGGCTGTGACCACTTCCTCAACCTGACCCGCGGCGTCACCAGCGGCATGGTGCGCGTCTACGAGAGCAACCCCTGGGCGGCGTGCCTCAACGGCGCCAGCTACGTGTACACGGACATCGTCGCCTTCAACGCGAACAACGCGGAGACGCAGACGACGGTGGTGGACTCGGCCTCCGGCGAGGAGTACGCGGCCGGCCAGAGCTTCGACGACGTCATCGTGCGGCCGGCCATCCCGGTGAACCAGGACCGGCAGGTCATCCTCGACTCGATGATGATCGCCATGAACGAGAACACGGGTGAGGAGGTCGTCACCTTCGTGCGCGGCCAGTCGAGCACGACGACGGGCGGCGCGGACCTGGCGCTGGAGCACCCGCGCCTGTCGGTGCCTGGCAGCGGCAAGCTGAACACGGAGCTGTGCCAGATGCGCGGCGGCATCGACTGTGACTACGCCGCGGTGGGCGCCACGCTGGCGCCCTCGGGGGGCAACACCCCGACGAGCATCGCGCTGCGCAACCCCGCCGTGACGGCCTCGTGGGTGGGGGATGCCGCCAACAACTTCCCCCTGACGCGCGCGTGGGACTGGAGCCACGTCTACGTGCCCACCAAGTTCACCTTCAACGCGGGCACCAAGAACGGCATCGCCTGCGTCATCAAGGAGATCCTCCCGGGCTCGAAGGTGCGCCTGGTCAAGCCCATCACGGGCGGCACGTGCATGAGCCAGGCGGACCTGACGCCCTTCCTCGCCGGCTCCATCAACAGCCAGACGGCGAACGTGACGCTGCTGGCGGACCTGACGCGGGAGACGTCCATCGCGGGCACGGGCGTGGAGAACTGCGCGATGCAGACCATCATCAACCAGCCGGTGGAGTACGTCATCACGGTGAGCACCAAGGTGAACTGCGGCACGACGGCGAACACGCCGGCGTCCGTGACGGTGCGCATGCTGTCCGACTCGCGCTATCGCTATGGCGTGCAGGTGTGGAACTCCTGCATGGCGGAGGGCACGCAGGTGGTGCTGGCCGATGGCAGCGTCGTCCCGGTGGAGTCGGTCAAGCGCGGCCAGCGCATCGTGACGAACGCGAAGGGTGACACGCTCACCGTGCGCGACGTCCAGGTGGGTGGCGAGCGCGACGCGATGGTGAACCTGCGTGACGACAAGGGCCACGCGGTCAGCCTCACCGACAAGCACCCGGTCATCATGGCGGATGGCAAGCCGCTGGCCGCGGGCAAGCTGAAGGTGGCGGACAAGGTCAGCACGCGCGAGGGCGTGGCCACGCTGACCTCCGTCACGCGCGAGAAGTACGCGGGCAAGGTCTACAACTTCAGCCTGGGGACGACCGAGGAGCTGGCGCGCGCGGGGAAGCACGCGAACACGATGTTCGCCAATGGCTTCCGCGTGGGTGACAACGCCATGCAGGGCGAGCTGACGGCGCCGGTGGCGGACTCGCGCGAGACGCTCGAGCGTCTGCCGGCCTCGTGGCACAAGGACTACGCCCTGGCCCCGGCGTTCGTGGCGGGTCAGCGCTAGTTCGCGATTCGAGGAACGAAGCACCATCGCCCCACCGTCGCGCCTGGCGCCGGTGGGGCGTTCTGTCTGGGTGGGCACGAGAGACAACCTGGTGACGACGGGAGCGGGGATGCGGAACACGGTGGTGATGAGCGTGCTGGTGGTGGGATTGCTGGCCTGCGCAGACGCGCCACCCCGGCCACCGCCGCCGGGCTTCTGTCCGGAGCGTCCCGCCGCCGAGGTGCCCGGGAGGCCCGGTCAGGTGCCGCTGCGGGTTCGCTCGCCCGAGCGGCTCGATGCGTGGAGGGCCCGCGTGGGGCTCGCGCGCACGTCGTCGTCGGAGGTGCCTGAGCGTCTCGAGGCGTGGCGTGCCCAGACGGGGCTCTCGTCCGTGGCGCCATCGGCGCAGGCGGGCGTGGACCTGGCGGGCCGCTCGTGGTGGGCCACGCCGTGTCTCGTGGGAACTCCGGGCCTGGAGGTGGCGACGCCCCGGGTGGCCGTGACGGAGTCCGGTCGCGCGATGGCGGTGTGGGCCGAGAACGACGGACTCAACGAGGCGCTGTGGGCCAGCGAGTACACGCCCACCACGGGATGGTCGCCCGCGCGCAAGGTGGACCTCTTCCGCGAGCTCCCGGACGACGAGCTCCGGGTGCGGCAGCCTCAAGTCGTCGCCGACGGCGAGGGCCGCGTGCTGTTGATGTGGCTCCAGAGCGAGGGCTCGACCGCGACGCAGCTGTGGTCCACCCGGCACGTGCCGGGCGAGGGATGGAGCAAGGCGGACCGCGTGCTGGCGCATCCCCTGGGAGACGCGACGCACCTGGAGCTCGCTCGGGACGCGGCCGGCGGCTTCACCGTCATCTGGACGCAGTTCGACGGCGACACGTTCAGCGAGAATGTCTGGACCACCCGCGGCTCGCCCTCGACGGGCTGGGAGTCCGCGCGCCGCATCGACACGCCCGCACCGGGCTTCTCCCTGGAGCCTCGGGTGTCGGTGAGCTCGGATGGCCACGTGGTGGTGGGGTGGGACCGCTTCGATGAGTTCGAGGGCATCCCCGGGGTGTGGTTCAGCCGGTGGACCCCCTCCGAGGGCTGGAGCGCCGCGGAGCGCATGAGCCCTCCAGGCGTGGATGGCTTCTACGCGGAGCCCGTGGCGGGGCCGGGCGGCACGGCGCTCGCGCTGTGGAGCGGCCTGGGCGCGGTGGAAGTCGAGCTGTGGGCGCGGCGCTTCGTGCCTGGCTCGGGCTGGTCCACGCCCGAGCGCCTGGAGGAGGTCCTCGGCAGCTCCGGCGCGGCCCAGGCAACTCCAGAGCGGGATGGCCGCACCCTGGTGGTCTGGCCGCGCGCGCGCGACGGCGTCACCCGCTTGTCCAGCCGGCCCTTCGACTTCACCCGCGGCTTCCATCCGCGCGAGGACGTGGCCCAGCCGCCCAAGGGCCTCATCGCCATGGACCCTCGCGTGGTGACGGTGAGCCCGTGGGAGTCGCTCGCCGTCTGGACCCAGGAGGTCGAGGGTGGCCGGCGCATCGCCGCCAGTCGCTATGTCCTCGGCCGAGGCTGGGGACCCGCGACGTGGCTCGACACGGAGCCCTCCGCCAGGACGGGCTCCGCGCGCGTGGCCGTGGGCGCGCAGGGCGGCGCCGTGGCCACCTGGCTGCACGGCGGCGAGGTGCCCGGCGTGGGCCTCAGCGTCTTCCAATAGACGCGCCCTTGGTCTTTGCTGTCGGACGATGCCTGGTGAGTTCGACTTCATCCGCCGCTTCCTCGGCCACTTCCCGAAGGCCCGGGTGCCGGTGGGCCCCGGGGACGACTGCGCGGTGCTCGCGCCCTCGCGCGGGGCGCTGTGCGTCACCACCGACGCCGTGGTGGAGGACGTGCACTTCACCCGCGCGTCCTTCTCCCCCGCGGACATCGGCCACAAGGCGCTCGCGGTGAACCTCTCGGACGTGGCCTCCATGGGCGCCACGCCACGCTGGTTCGTCTGCGCGCTCGCGCTGCCCAGGGACTTTCCTCCCGCGCACCTGTCGGGCATCGCCCGGGGCATGGCCGCGCTCGCCCGCGAGCACCGCGTCGCGCTCGTGGGCGGCAACTTCACCTCCGCGCGCGAGCTGTCCATCACCATCACCGCCACCGGAGAGCTCTCCCGCCCTCCGCTCACCCGCGCCGGAGCCCGGCCCGGTGACTGGCTCTACGTGTCCGGGACGCTCGGTGACGCGAGGCTGGGGCTCGCCCACCTGCGCGCCGGCGTGAAGCGCGGCGCCAGCGTCCAACGCCAGCGCCGACCCCAGCCGCGCGTCGCCCTGGGCCAGCTCGCCGCGCGCTTCGCATCCGCGGCACTGGATGTTTCCGATGGCCTTGCACAGGACCTGGGTCACCTGTGCACCGCGTCCGGTGTGCGCGCGGTGGTGGAGTTGTCGAAGCTGCCGATGTCGGCCGCGGTGCGGCGGGAGCTGGGCCCGGAGGGGGCGCTGGCGGGAGGGGAGGACTACGAGCTGCTCATGGCCGTCCCCTCGGCGCGGGGGCGTGCCTTCGAGCGGGCGTGTGCTCGGGGCGGCCATCCGGTGACGCGCGTGGGGACGCTCCTAGAGGGGGCGGGGTGGGTGATCCACGACGAGTCCGGACGCGACGTGCGCCGGCCGGGCGGGTTCGACCACTTCCGACAAGCCTCCCGGGTGGATTGACCCTGCCCCACAGCAAGGCTAAACCCAGGGCGCTTCCGCCCCTCCCCCGAAAGCATCCCGTGCGCCGTCCCCTACGTGACGACACTGCCCCCGGATTGACGCCTCGCCGCGAGCCCCTGCAGCGCCTGGTGCGCGCCGCGGTGGACGGGCGTCGTACGACCAAGGTGGTCTCCCTCCAATCCAGCATCACCAAGGGTTATGTGGTGCTGGGGTTGGCGCTCACCATCTGGATGGTCCTCTCGGAGCCGGTGGCGCAGTGGCTGGTCGAGAAGCTGGGCATGGACCAGGTGGCCGAGTGGAAGGTGGCCATCCGGATGCTCGGGGCCATTGGAATCACGGGCCTGGCCGCCTTCGCGCTGCCGTCGCTGCTGGCGCGCGTCACGCGCGTGAAGGTGCTGAGCAACTCCGCGTACGAGATTTCGCAGGGTGACTTGTCCAAGCCCGTGGCCGCCGAGGGCGGCAGCACGCGCGACGAAATCGACGAGCTGACGGGCGCCATCATCCGCATGCAGGAGAACCTGCGCGAGCTGGTGGGCAAGATCCAGGAGACGGCCAAGAGCGTGGCGGACACCGCCATCGACCTGCAGCGCTCGGCGGAGAACGTCAACGGCTCCACGGAGGAAGTGGGCTCG
The DNA here is from genome assembly GCF_900111765.1 of Myxococcus fulvus. Next base: position 558,997 of record NZ_FOIB01000004.1, on the reverse strand, counting down.
TCGATGAACATCATCGCGGGCGGCGCGGAGACGCAGTCGCAGCTGGTGTCCAAGGCCTCCAAGGTCATCACGGAGATGGCCAGCAGCATCCAGCGCACGACGGGCAGCGCGGAGGACGCGGCGCGCACGACAGCGGAGACGAGCAGCGCGGCGGAGGATGGCTCCAAGGCGGCGCGGCTGGCCGGCGACAAGGTGAAGAAGGTCTTCAACCGCATCGAGTCCGCCAGCCAGCAGGTGTTCGCCTTCGGCGAGAAGACGCAGGAGATCTCCAAGATTGTCGACGCCATCACCCAGGTGGCGCAGCAGACCAATCTCCTGGCGCTCAACGCGACGATTGAGGCGGCGCGCGCGGGTGAGTACGGCCGAGGCTTCGCGGTGGTGGCCGACGAGGTGCGCAAGCTGGCGGAGAGCGCGGGCCGTTCCGCCGAGCAGATCTCCAAGCTGGCCCGGGACATCTCCGGTCAGTCGACGTCCGTGGTGAGCGCCATGAAGGAGGGCATCGCGGAGCTGGCGGAGGGCCGCGAGGACCTCACCAACATCGTGCGCTCCATGGGCGCCATCACCGACACCATCCGCAAAGGCTCCGAGAAGGTGCACCTCATCTCCGAGAGCACCCGCGAGCAGCACAAGGGCAGCGAGGAGATGGTGAAGGCCATCGAGGAGATCAAGCTGGTGGCGCGCAACAACGCCGCCTCCACCGAGGCCATCCAGTCCGTCATCCAGGAGCAGACGGCCGCCGTGTCGCGGATGACGTCGCTGGCGAGCGAGCTGACCAACCTCTCCGTCGAGCTGCAGAGCGTGGTGCGCAGCTTCCGCCTGGGTTCATGAGCCAGGGCGCCACCGTCGTGTTGGGCGCCGCGGAGGCGCGGCTGCGCGAGGTGATGCTCGCGCTGCCGGACGTCACCGAGGAGTTCCCCTGGGGACACCGCACCGCGAAGGTGCGCGGGAAGATGTTCGCCATCCTCGTGCTCGACGAGGAGGGGCTGCGCATCACCACCAAGCTGCCCACGTCCCACGAGGCGGCGCTGATGCTGCCGTTCGCCGAGCCCACGGGCTACGGACTGGGCAAGAGCGGCTGGGTGACGGCGCGCTTCACCCCCGGACAAGAGGTCCCGGTGGAGCTGATGGCCCTGTGGATCCAGGAGAGCTTCCGCGCCGTGGCGCCCAAGTCCCTGGGTGACGGTGCGTCCGTGGTGAAGAAGTCCGCCGCGAGCAAGACGAAGGCGGTGGGCGCGGAGTCGACGGTGTCGGGCGCGAAGGCGAAGGCGTCGGGCGCGAAGGTGAAGCCGGCCGCCGCGAAGCAGAAGACCGCGAGCGTGAAGGTGAAGCCGACGGGCGCGAAGGTGAAGCCGGCCGCCACGAAGGCGAAGACGGCGGGCGCGAAGGCGAAGTCGACGGGCGTGAAGGTGAAGGCGGTTGGTGCGAAGGCGACACCGGCAGGCACGAAGACCCCGGGCGCGAAGGTGAAGCGTCCCGGCAAGAAGACGGCGGCGGCGGCAGGCAAACCGTCCGCGAGGAAAGTGGCGCCCGGGGTGAAGCGGCCCCGCACGGCGCGACGCGCCACGGCGTCCCGCTCAATGCAAAGCTGATACAACACGACCTCTGTGCGGCACGTCATCTTCCGGGTGGAGAAGGAGCGCTACGGACTGCCATTGTCGGCGGTGCGGGAGGTCGTCGTGCCTCCGGAGCGCTTCACCCGGGTGCCGCGCGCACCGGCTGCGATTACCGGGGTGATGAACCTGCGGGGCCGGGTGGTGACGGTGGTGGAGCTGCGCCAGCTGTTGGGGCTCCCAGATGGGGCTTCGCCTCCTTCCCGCGTGGTTCTTCTGGACCGCGGCCGGAGGGATCTGGGACTGTTGGTGACGGATGTGGATGGAATCGAGGCGGTCGAGCGGGTGAGCACGGCGCCGGGGAAGTCGACACCGGCCATCCGTGGCGTCGCCCGGCTGGGTGGGCTGGGAGTGACCGTGCTGGACCCGGAGGGACTGGACGCCGCGGTGGTTGCCTTGTTCACCCATTCCAAGTGAGTAGCCCCCTGGAAAGCGCGGATGCTAGTGTGCGCGCTCCTCTAGGCTAGGCGATTCGGAGGCGGAGTTCTTCACATGGCTAAGCGGGTCCTGGTCGTCGACGATGCCATCTTCATGCGCAACATGATCAAGGACATCTTCGCGTCTGGAGGGTTCGAGGTCGTCGGCGAAGCGGCCAATGGCCTGGAGGCCGTGGAGAAGTACAAGGAGCTCAAGCCCGACCTCACGACGATGGACATCGTCATGCCGTTCAAGAGCGGCATCGAGGCGACGCGGGAGATCATCAAGCACGACAGCAGCGCGGTGGTCATCATGTGCTCCGCGCTCGGTCAGGAGAGCCTGGTGATGGAGGCCATCGAGGCGGGCGCCTCGGACTTCATCGTCAAGCCGTTCCGCGCCGAGGACGTGCTGGGTGTGGTGAAGAAGGTCCTGGGAGTGGGAGGGGCGTGAGCGACGTCGCCCGCGGGCGGTCACTCGGCGCTTTCTGACGAGGTCGGGCATGACGATGGACATGTCCCGTTACCTGGGCCTCTTCATCTCGGAGGCCACCGAGCACCTCGAGGCGCTCGGCAGGGACCTGGTACAGCTGGAGCGCGAGGGGTCCTCGAGCGCGGTGGACTCGATGTTCCGCCACGCCCACTCCGTGAAGGGCATGGCGTCGTCGATGGGCTTCGAGCCCATCGCGATTCTGGCGCACCGGGTGGAGGACCTGGTGGACGCCGTGCGGCAGGACCGGAGCCGGCTGGACCGGGACCTGGTGGACCTGCTGCTGAGTGCCTCGGACACGCTGCTGGCGCAGGTGCGCGCCGTGGCCGAGGGACATCCTCCGGATGAGGCCGCTCCGCTCCTCGCGCAGCTCGCCGCCCGCGTCACCACGATGACGGGCCACGCCCCCACCGCCACGCGCGTCGCGAAGGTGACCGTGCTCAAGCCGGAGGGCTCCGACGGTGGAGACTCGTCTGGCGGCTCGGGTGGTGGCTCGGCCGGCGGCTCGGGCGCGGGTGGTTCGGGCACGACCGGCGGCTCGACGGGCGGTGGCTCGGGCGCGACCGGTGGCTCGCCTGCTGGTGGCTCGGGCGCGAGTGGTTCGGGCACGACGGGTGGCTCGGGCGCGGGCTCGACGGGTGGCTCCGGTGCAGGCAGCGTGGGCTCGACGGGCGCTGGCTCCTCTGGCGCGGGCTCGACGGGTGGTTCGGGTGCGACGGGTGGTGGCTCCTCCGGCGCGGGCTCGACAGAGGGTGGCACTGGCGCGGGTGGCTCGGGCGCGGCTGGCTCGGCCGGTGGCACCGGCGCGGGTGGCTCGGGCACGACTGGCGGCACGGGCGCGGCAGGCTCGGCCGATGGCACCGGCTCGGGCGGCACGAGCTCGGCAGGTGATGCGGGCTCGCCAGGCAGCGCGAATGACAGTGCAGGCTCGACGGGCGGCGCTAACTCGACGGGCGGCGCGACTTCATCGCGTGGCACGAACTCGGGTAACGGTTCACCGGGCGGCACGGCGAGTGGTCCGGCCTCCGCGTCCGGTGCCGCTCCCGGCACGTCCTCCCCATCGACCGGCCCCACGGGCGCGAGCAGCGCGGACCCCGGTCCCCAGTCCCCAATCCCTCCTCGACTGACCTCGCTGGACCCCGGTGTCGGCGGTGTGCGCGAGGTGCTCGGCATCGGCGCGCCCGCGTCCTCCCCGCACGGCAACGCGTCCACCGGAACTCCGCCCGGTCTCAGCGAAGCGGTGATGAACGACCTGGGCAGCGCGCTCAAGGCCGCCTCCACGGCGCCGCTCCCTGGCGAGCGCCCCGAGGGCGGCACGCAGCGCTGGGCGGTGCGGCTGCGCATCTCCCCCACGTGCCAGGTGCCCGGCGTGCGCGCCTTCCTCGTGCACAAGCGGCTCACCACGCTGGGCACGCTGGTGGACCTGCGGCCCGCGCTCGAGGAGCTCAAGGCCGGTCGCATCCCGGACGGCTACATCCAGCTGGAGCTGGAGACGTCCGTGGGCGAGGCGGGCATCCAGCAGTCGCTCAAGAACGTGGCCGAGGTGGACGTCGTCTCCGTGAAGCCCGCGGTGGCCATTCCCATCCCCGTGGTCGCTCCGGCGTCGGCGGCGGAGGCGGGGCGCGGCGTGGGCGCGGACTCCTCGTCGCGCACGGTGCGCGTGCGCACGGAGCTGCTCGACTACTTCCTCGACACCGTGGGTGAGCTGATGCTCGCCACGGCGCGCCTGCGCGAGGTGGGAAAGGTGCTGCCGGAGAACGTGCGCCCCGCGCTGGAGGAGGGCGTCTACCGGCTGCACACGCTGGTGAAGGACCTGCACGACAAGGTGATGACGGCGCGCATGACGCCGCTGTCGCTCATCACCGACCGGCTCCCCCGCGCCGCGCGCGACATCGCCCGACGCAAGGAGCGCGAGGTCGACCTGGTCATCACCGGCGCCGAAATCGAGCTGGACCGCGCCATCCTCGACGAGCTGGCGGACCCGCTGCTGCACCTCTTGCGCAACTGCATCGACCACGGCCTGGAGTCGCCCGAGGAGCGCGTCGCCGCGAAGAAGGGCCCGCGCGGGCGCGTGCTGGTGGCCGTCAAGCGCGCCCGGGATCGCGTCATCATCGAGCTGGAGGACGACGGCCGCGGCATGAACCCCGCGAAGCTGAAGGCCGCCGCGGTGGCGCGCGGGCTGCTCACCCCGGAGGCCGCCGCGCGGATGACGGACCGCGAGGCCTTCATGCTGTCGTGCCTGCCGGGTGTGTCCACGGCCAAGGACGTGACGGACATCTCCGGCCGAGGCGTGGGCATGGACGCCGTCAAGCGCGTGGTGGAGAGCGTGGGTGGCACGCTCGAAATCGACAGCGAGACGGGCCGGGGCACGCGCTTCACGCTGCGGCTGCCGCTGACGGTGGCGGTGGTGCACCTGCTGCTCGTGGAGGTGGGCGAGGAGGTCTTCGGCCTGCCCATCGCCAAGGTGGTGGGCGCCACGGAGGCGGACAGCGACGCGCTCAGCCGCAGCCGAGAGACGGCGCTCCTGCCGCACGGCAACTCGCTCTTGCCCGTGCACGCGCTGGACTCGCTCGTCGGCGTGCCTGCGCCGGGCCTGCGCGGGGTGCGGCCCTTCGTGGTGATGGAGGGGGACTCCGGACGGGTGGCGCTGGGCGTGGACCGGCTGCTCGGCCAGGAGGAAGTGGTGCTCAAGCCGCTGTCGCGTCCGCTGGACCTGTTGCCCGGCCTCTCCGGGGTGACCATCCTCGGCAGCGGCCGTCCGGTCTTCATCCTGGATGTTCCGAGGTTACTGTCCGCGTGAGCCTGCCTCTTCCCAGCGATGCGCAGCTCGATGCCCTGCGCGAGGTGGCCAACATCGGCTGCGGCCATGCGGCCAACGCGCTCTCCCGGCTCATGGGCGGACGTCAGGTGGACCTGTCCGTCCCCCGCGTGGTGCTCACCGGCCCCGAGGACGCCGCGGGGCTCCTGGGCGGCGACGCGTCCGCGGTGGCGGCCTGGCTCGCCATCACTGGCGCCCTGAGGGGCGTGCTGATGCTGGCCCTGCCGGCCTCGGATGCGCAGGCGCTGGAGTCGCTGCTGCTCGGCGCGCAGGAGTGCGGGCAGGCCGAGCGCGACAGCGCGGTGTCGGAGGCGGCGAACATCGTCGCGAGCGCGTGCCTGTCCGCCATCGGCAAGCTGACGTCCTGGCGGCTGATGCCGTCGGTGCCCACGCTGCGGCGGGCGAGCGCTCGCGAGCTGGTGGGCGCGGCGGTGGGGCAGGTGGAGGGAGACCCCGGCCGCGTGGTGGTGCTGGAGGCGCGCTTCATGGCGGCGGCCACGCCCCCGGTGAGCGGGCAGCTGTTGCTGGTGCTGGAGCGCGACAGCTCCCGGGCCCTCCTGGCGCGGCTGGGCGTGTAGCCCGTTTCGGGGTACAGGGGCGCCATGGATGAGAAGGCGCTGAAGCAGCTCTTGGGGAGCGTGAAGTCGGGCCGCGTCTCGGTGGATGACGCCGTGGGCAAGCTCAAGGACCTCCCCTTCGCGGAGCTGGGGTACGCGACGCTCGACACCCACCGCAACCTGCGCTTCGGCTTCCCGGAGGTGGTGCTGGGAGAGCCCAAGACGGTGGAGCAGCTGTTGGGCATCGTCGGCGCGCTGGTGGAGCGCAAGCAGACGGTGCTGGTGACGCGGCTGCAGCCGGACAAGGCGGAGGCGCTGGTGGCGCGCTTCCCCAAGGGCCTGTACCACCCGGTGGCGCGCATCTTCCATCTCAAGCAGGGCAAGGTGCGCGCGGGCCGCGTGGCCATCGTCACCGCGGGCACCAGCGACATCCCTGTGGCGGAGGAGGCCGCGGTGACGGCCGAGGCCATGGGCGCGGAGGTGCGCCGCGTCTACGACGTGGGCGTGGCGGGCATCCACCGGCTCTTGCGTCGCCGGGAGGAAATCCAGGAGTGCCACGCCGCGGTGGTGGTGGCGGGCATGGAGGGCGCGCTGGCGAGCGCGTTGGGCGGGCTCGTCGGCATCCCCATCGTCGCGGTGCCCACGTCGGTGGGCTACGGCGCCAACTTCAAGGGCGTGTCCGCGCTCCTGGCGATGGTGAACTCGTGCGCCTCCAACGTGGCGACGGTGAACATCGACAACGGCTTCGGCGGGGGCTTCTACGCCGCGCTCGTCTCGCGCACGAAGGGGCGGCGGTGAGCGGCATGCGGCGCATCCTCTACCTGGAGCCGGTGGGCGGCATCGCCGGGGACATGTTCCTGGCGGCGGGCATCGACCTGGGCCTGGAGCCCGCGGCGATTGAAGCGGCGCTGCGAGGGCTGAGTGTCCCGGGCTGGAAGCTGGCGGTGAGCCGCGCGGTGCGCCACGCCATCAGCGGCACGCACCTGGACGTGGTGCTGGACGCGCGCGAGGCGCACCCGCACCGCGCCTACGCGGACATCCGCCGCCTCATCGAGTCCGCGTCCACGCTGCCCTCGCGCGCCAAGGAGCGGGCGCTCGCGGTGTTCCGCGCGATTGGCGAGGCCGAGGCGAAGGTGCACGGCGTCTCCATCGACGACATCCACTTCCACGAGGTGGGCGCCGTGGACTCCATCGTCGACATCTGCGGCGCGGCGGTGGTGCTGGAGCTTTTGGGCGACCCGGAGGTCCACGCGGCGCCGCCGCCGTTGGGCAGCGGCTCCATCCGCGTGGCGCACGGCATGATGCCCATCCCCGTGCCGGCCACGCTGGAACTGCTGCGCGACGTGCCCGTGCGCTTCGAGGGCGTGGGGGAGCTGACCACGCCCACCGGCGCGGCGCTGCTCAAGGTGCTCGCGAAGATTGGCCACCCGCCCGACTTCATCGTGGAGAAGGTGGGCTACGGCGTGGGCACGAAGGACTTCCGCGACAGGCCCAACGTGCTGCGCGCGTCGCTGGGGCGGCTGGAGGACTCGCGCACCGAGGGCCTGTGGGTGGTGGAGGCGAACCTGGACGACGCCACGCCGCAGCTGGTGGGGCACCTGGTGGAGCGGCTGCTCGCCGTGGGCGCGCTGGACGCGTGGGTGGCGCCCGTGGTGATGAAGAAGAGCCGCCCGGGCCACCTCTTGAGCGCGCTGGTGGAGGGAGGGCTGCGCGACACCACGGTGGACCTGCTCCTGCGCGAGTCCACGTCCCTGGGCGTGCGCTACCACCGCGTCGAGCGTCAGGCCCTGGCGCGCGACTGGGTGGAGGTGGAGACGCCGTGGGGCCCGGTCCGCGTGAAGCGGGGCCTGCGTGACGGCGCCGTCCTCAACGCGCATCCGGAGTTCGAGGACTGCCGCCGCGTCGCCGAGGCCGCCGGTGTCCCCGTGAAGCAGGTGGTGGCCGCCGCGCTGGTGGCGCTCGGCCTGCCCTCCTGACGTGACTTGCCCCGCGTCCAGTTGACGGATGAACGCCGGGCCCTGGTCATGCGAAAACATTTCGAGTAGAATGTTTTCAGCAGAGGGGGAAATTACATGACTGATGCAATCCGTAGGGGTCTGGGTCCTATCATCCGCACCGTGGCGAACGCCACCGTCCAGCAGGCGGTGCCGCCCGCGATGCAGCCGGCGGCCAAGGCAGCGGTGGACTTCGCGGTGTCCTCGTTCGAGCAGGGCAAGCCCGCACGGGCCCCGGTGGCGCTGAACGTCATGCCGCCGCCGACGGTGATTCTCACCAGCCCCACCGTCATCCCGCCAGCCAGCACCCCCGTCACCGCCGCCCCGGTCTCCGCGAACCAGGGGGATGGAGTGGTGCAGCCGGGGGACAAGCGGACGGTGACCACGGGGGATGACACGCTCAACCTCCGCCCGGATGCGGGGACGTCCCAGAAGCCCACGGGCAGCTTCCCGTCGGGCGCGCGGCTGGAGGTGGCCACGCCGCCGGATGGAGGCCCGTCGGAGAAGAACGGCTTCGTCTACGTGCGCGGGCCCGGCGGGGAGACGGGCTGGGTGAGCGCGGAGTTCACGCGGGAGCTGACGGCGGAGGAGGCCGCGCAGCGCGGCCCCACGGGTGGCATCACCACGCCGGCCGCCGCCGCGTACCAGAGCGTCTTCGTCAACCAGTTCGCGGCCGAGAAGGACGTGGGGGGTGACGCCAGCAACGCCAACTGCGGGCCCTCCTCCACGTTGACGGCGCTGCTCAACGAGGGGCTCGAGATTCCGGACATCCCGGGCATCGAGCACAACGGCACCACGGGCGCGGACGTGCAGGCGGTGCGCTACTGGGGCAACCAGGCGGACGACACGGGCAGCGACGGCGTCTTCACGAAGGAGGACGGCACGCTGGCGTACTCGCTGGATGGGGCGGGCAACGAGAACTCCACGTTCACCGGCTTCAAGGACGTGGCGAACGCGGTGGCCGCGGCGGGCGGGACGACGTCGAGCGTGGCCGCGAACTCGACGGACATCATGGCGGCCATCGACAACGGGAGCACCGTGGTCATCTCCGGCACCTTCGTGGAGACGAGGAAAGCCCCGGAGGGCACGCCCGAGGCGCTGGTGAATCCGGCGAACGGGAACCTCTACGTCGACAGCGACAAGGACGGCGCGCCGGACCTGAAGAATGGCGTGCCCAACGAGTGGCACCAGAAGGCGGACACGTGGAAGGGCCAGCACGGCTCCACCATGCACCTGGTCGCCGTGGTGGGCAGGACCCCCGAGGGCAACTTCATCGTCTGCGACCCCGCGCACACGAAGCCGACGGCGGCTCCCATCGAGCTGTCTCCCGGGGAGCTGGATGCCTTCATGCGCGGCAACCCGGGCGCCATCGCCGTCAACGGGGCGGCCACCCCGGAGACCGAGACCCCCAGCGCGTAGTGCTCGTGTGAGCGAGACCGCTTCCTCGGTGCGAAGGGGGAGCGGTCAGCGCGAGCGCCGCGAGGAACCGTGCGCGCGCGGTGCCTCGCTGGCTCGACGGGGGCGCCAGCGGCGGCAGCCGTCGCGAGCGCGTTCCTTCTCCGGCTCGAAGAGCGCGGCGGTCAGCGCAGGCGCCAGCGGTGACGCAGCGCCGACCTGGGCACGAACAGCAGCACGAAGACGATGAGCAGCCACGCGCCCACCCCGCGGGTGTTGCCCGTCCCGAAGCGCATCAGGCCCGCGCACACGCCGACGTAGCCCGCCACCGTCAGGCACCGCGTGAGCGTGTTGGGCAGGAGCGCCAGCAGCCCCGTGCCCACGGTGGAGTGCCGCGCGAAGATGCGCCAGCCCCGGTAGGACTGCTCCTCGGCGCGCAGCTTCTCCAGCAGGTACGCGTAGCGCTCCGAGTCCGCGCGGCGCTCCTGCTCCAGTCGTTCGAGCGCGCCCTGTCGCTCCTCGCCCTGCTCACGGGCGCGCGCCTCGCGTCGCTCCACCGCGAGCCTCGCCCGGTGCTCCAGTTGCTGCGGCGTCCCCAGGTCCGCGCCGCACTGCTGACAGAGCTTCGCGAAGCGGCCGTTGTCGGAAGCACACACGACGCAGCGGGGGAAGTCCCAGGCCTCCTCCAGGCTCGCGGCGCGCGGCTCCAGCACCACGGGCGCCTCCGCCTTGAAGCGCTCCAGGTGGGCCTCGGGGACGTCCCCCTGGGGCATCGCGCCGCGCTCGGCGATGTCCTCGAAGCGGCGGCCACCATTCTGGAGCTGGGACGGCTGCTCGCGCTTCGTGCGCTCGCTCCGGTCCTTCTCCAGGTGCAGGAAGCGCGACAGCTTGGGACTCATGGCGCCCTCTCGACCAGCGCGCCCGAGGACGAGGCCGGCCGCGTGCGTCCCTTGGCCCAGTCGCGCAGGCGGCGAATCTCATCCCGCATCGTCACCGACAACGGGAAGGTGTCCCGCAGCGTGCGCACCAGGTGCTGCTGTGCCAGCTCGCTGTTCTCCGCGAAGGCCTCGTACAGGCCGGCCACCACCACCTGCTCGATTTCGGCGCCGCTGAAGCCCTGGGTGAGCGTGGCCAGCTCCACCACGTCGAAGCTCGACGGCTCGCGCTTGCGGCGCCGCAGGTGGATGCGGAAGATGTCCTCGCGCTCGGCCTGTTCGGGCAGGTCGATGAAGAAGATCTCGTCGAAGCGGCCCTTGCGCAGCACCTCCGGCGGCAGGCCCTCGATGCGGTTGGCGGTGGCCACCACGAACACGGGCGCCGTCTTCTCCTGGAGCCACGTGAGCAGCGTGCCGAAGACGCGCGCGGACACGCCGCTGTCCGCGGTGCTCGAGGAGGCCACGCCCGACAGCCCCTTCTCGATTTCGTCCACCCACAGCACCACGGGCGCCACGCCCTCGGCCACGCGGATGGCCTTGCGCAGGTTCTCCTCGGACGAGCCGATGAGCCCGCTGAAGATGCGGCCCATGTCCAGGCGCAGGAGCGGCAGGTTCCAGTGCGCGCTGATGGCCTTGGCGGTGAGGCTCTTGCCGCAGCCCTGCACTCCGAGCAGGAGCAGCCCCCGAGGCTCCGGGAGTCCGAACTGTCGGGCCCGCTCGCCGAAGGCCGCGGTGCGCTGGCTCAGCCACGCCTTGAGGTACTCCAGGCCGCCCACGTTCCCCAGGGACTCCTCGGGCGGGTAGTACTCGAGCAGCCCGCTCTTGCGAATCACCTGACGCTTCTCGTCCTGGATGCGCTTGATGTCCTCGGGGCCCAGCTTGCCGTCATGGGCGATGGCCTTGGCGAAGGCGTTCTCCGCCTCCGACATCGTCAGCCCGAGCGCGGCCTTGATGAGCTGGTCGGCGTGCTCGCGCGACAGCTCGATGGTGGCCTTGTTCGTGCGGCGCACCACCGCGACGATTTCGCGCAGCAGCTGGAGCAAATCGTTGTACCCGGGCATGGGCACGTCGATGACGGAGACCTCCTTCTCCAGCTCCACGGGGATGAGCAGCGTGGGCGACAGGAGGATGACGGTGGTGAAGGTGCTCTTGAGGAAGTGCGCCAGCTCCCGCAGGGCGCGCACCACGCTCTTCTCCTCCAGGTAGGGATGGAAGTCCTTGAGGACCACCAGCGCGGGCTCGCCCAGCTTCTCGATGGCGGCCATCGCGTCGATGGGGTTGCGGGTGTCGTCGGGCAGGGGCGCGCTGCGCGTGGTGCCCGAGGCGCGCAGGCCCTTGGTGATGGACCACTGGAACAGCGCCTTGCCGTGCGCGCGCGCCAGCTCCGCGAGGATGGCGTCCACGCGGTGCTCCTCCCACGACACCAGGTAGAGCAGCGGGTAGCGGGCCCGCACGAGGATGTCGAGCTCCTCGAGCCACGGCTCGGCGGGACGGTGGGCGTTGGCGCTGCCGGGGGCGGGGGACGACATTCCCCCGCTACTCTAGTGGGCCCCTTCGCCAGACGAAAACGAGGGGGCGCTGCAATGGCTTGCGCCCGACAGGGCCTCGACGCGACGGGCTACGTGGGGTGGATGAGGGTGAAGCCCGCCCCGGCGGGGTCCGTCACGATGCAGAAGCGTCCGAAGGGCGAGTCCGTGGGAGGCACGTGGACGTGGCCACCCAGGCGTTTGACCTGCTCGGCCGCCCCGTCGACGTCGGCGATGGCGAAGGAGTTCATCCAGTGGGGCGGGAGGTCCTTGGGCCACATGGGGCCCATCTGGAGGACGCCGGCCACGGGTGTGTCGCCCAGGTGGAGGGCCCAGTAGCTCATGTCGTCCCGCTTGCGAGGCTCCAGGCCGAAGAGGGCGGCGTAGAAGTCCTTCGCGCGAACGCCGTCACGGGTGTTCACCTCGTGCCAGGTCATGCTGCCCGGCTCGCGGACCACCTGCGCGCCCTGGTGCTTGCCAGACTGCCAGAGATTGAAGCCCGCGCCGGTGGGGTCCACGCAGGATGCGAACGTCCCCAGCCCCGAGGCGTCCGTGGGGGGCACCACCAGCTTGCCTCCCAGCTCCACGACGCGCGCGGCCAGGGCCTTCGTGTCCGCGGCTTCGAAGGAGAGCGCCCAGTACGGGCGGCCGGGTGACGCGGGGTCCTTCAAGCTCATGCCCGCGACCTTGCGGCCGCCGAGCAGGCACATCGTGTAATGGGCGTCCTCCTTCGGACCGACGAGGAACTCCCAGCCGAAGAGTTCGCCGTAGAAGCGGCGCGCGCGCTCCAGGTCGGGCGTGTTCAGGTCCACCCAGTTGGGCGTGCCCGGAGCGTGGTGGTCGATGGAAGGCATGGGGGAGTGTCCTTGGATGCAGGGGTGTGGGTTGGCGGGACTCTATTCGTGCGGCACGGGGAATCGGCGGCCCTCTGCGTCGGAGCGGAGGGCGGCCGCGAGGACCTCTTGCACGAGGGCACCGTCTTCCACGGTGGCGAGCCCGTCGCGAGGCGCGTGACGTCGCAGGCCGAGGAACCGGCGCGCGGTCTCCACGTGGGCCTGGGCCCAGGGTTCGAGCTGTCCAGGGTGGGGCTCGGCGCCGGGGGCGATGTCGCTCCAACCGCCGTGCTCGAAGCCGCGGATGGAGGAGATGCACCAGCCTTCACGCGCGGGCACATAGCCCGCGGAGAAGCCGACCTCCCAGTCCTGGCCGAGCAGGCTCCAGCCTCCGTGGATTCCTGGCTCCGCGCAGGCGGCGTGGGTGAGGACGAGCACGGCGCCGTTGGAGAGCCCGACGTGCAGCGCGGCGGTGTGCACGGGACGTCCGGAGAGCGTGGCCTGTACCCACAGCGGCGTCGCGTCCGTCAGCCACAGCGCGGCGTCGAGCACGTGGGACAGGCCGCCCCAATCTCCTGATGCGTCCTCGAGGTCGGATGGATGGCGCGTGACGAAGCCGGTGCGGAGCGTGACGACCAGGTGCTGCACCTTGCGTCCCGAGAGCCAGGACTTCAGGGCGCGCAGGGGTGGCAGCATGCGGTAGGGGAAGTTGACGGCGCTGGGGCTCGACAGCTCACGGGCGCGGAGGACGACGCGCCGCGCGTCCTCGACGGTGCGCGTGAGGGGCTTCTCACACAGCACCGCGCGCCCGGCTTCGAGTGCCGTGAGCAGGTGAGGTGCGTGCAGTGCATCGGGGCTCGCGACCACCACGGCGTCCACGGCGGCGCACAGTTCATCGACCTCCGTGGTGGCGAAGGGGATGCCCTCACGCTGGGCCACGGCGTGGGTGGATTCCGGGGAGCGGCCACACAGTGCCACCACCTGCGCGCCCGCCGCGCGGAACGCACCCACGTGCATGAGTCCCCACCGGGTGCCGATGATGCCGATGCGCGTCGTCATGCGGCGCAGCCTGCCAGAGATGCCCCGCGTGCGTGCTCGCGCATGACCTGGAGGTGCCACTCGCGCCTTCGCGTCATGGCGCGGTGACATTCCGAGCCGCCCGGAGTGACCCAACGGGCCTCTTGTGCCTTGTGGCGCGTCGTCATGCGGCGCCACCCGCCAGCGCTGGCTCGGGAGCGACCCGGCGACGCCCGTTCCATCTCCGTGCCATGCTGCGCGGCGCCCGTCCTTCCCGAGTCCGGACATGACTGAGCAAAGGCCCCTCATGCAGCCCGCCGTCCCGCTCGATGCTCCCGCCGTCGACAGCGTCGCGCCCTTCTATCCGCCCGTGCGCGGGACCCGTGAAGAGGCGCGTACCCCGTTGCTGCTCGCGGCCGTGCTCGCGCCCATCCTCGTCGCCACGTTCTTCCTCAGCCCCGCCGGCAAGCTCAACTGGTTGCTGGAGGTGGGGCCGGGCCTCGCGGGCATGGTGGTGCTGGCCTCCACGTTCCGCCGCTTCCCGATGTCGCGCTGGGTCTACGTCTGCGTCTTCCTGCACATCCTCGTGCTGACCTACGGCGGCTACTACACCTACGCGCTCACGCCCCTGGGCAACTGGGTGCGCGATGCACTGGAGCTGTCCCGCAATCCCTACGACCGGCTGGGTCACTTCGTGCAGGGCTTCTTCCCCGCGTTCATCATCCGCGAGGTGCTGCTGCGCTCCACGCCGCTGCGTCGGGGCGGGTGGCTCAACTTCCTCACCGGCTCGGTGGCGCTGGCCATCAGCGCCTTCTACGAGCTGCTCGAGTGGTGGGCCGCGCTCGCGCTGGACCCGGCCGGCGGTGACGCGTTCCTCGGCACCCAGGGCGACATCTGGGATGCGCAGTGGGACATGTTCCTCGCCCTCTGCGGCGCCGTGCTGGCCATGCTCCTCTTCGGCCGCGCCCACCTGAAGAGCGTGGAGCGCCTGGTGACTCGCGCCCGAATCACATCCACTTGAGCGAGTAGCGCTGCATCCCCATGCGGGGCGTCGTCTTCGCCTCGGTAACAATCTTCCCGAAGCCCATCAGGAAGCCCCGGAAGGTCCCCAACAACAGCGGGGCCGGCAGCCGCGAGCCGCTCTCCAGCTCCGCCGCCAGCGGCATGAAGGCCACCGTGCGCGCGCTGTCCGTCGAGGGCAGCCCCTTCACCAGCGAGCGCAGCACCGAGTCGAAGTCGCCGAACACCTTCTCCACCGAGTCGAAGCCCTTCGCCCGCGCCAACGGCAACGTGCGCATCCCCGAGCGCTGGGCGATGGCCTCCACCGCGCGGTCTCCCAGCGACTTGTGCAGCTCGCGCATGATGTGCACGTAGTCCTCCCACGCGTACCACGTGTCGTCGCGCATGCCGTTGATGGTGCGCTGGTGCGTGGGAAACCGCGACGCCGCCGCCGTCATCGAGCCGAGGATGGCCTTGAACCAGGCGCCCTGGATTTCGCCGGACATGGAGTGCTCCCCCTGATGTGGAGGCACTCCACCTCCCCGCCGCGCCCGGAGCCAGTCTCCGGCCTCCGCCTGCGTACACGGCTCGACGCTCGCCGTGCGCTTCCGTCACCCGGTGGATGCTCCGCGCGTGCGCCGGATGACAGCCGACCTCACGCCGGCAGCCGCACCTGCACCCGCGTGTGCCCCGGCGCGGAGAGCACGCGCACGTCCCCGCCATGCCGCTCGATGATGCGCCGGCTGATGTCCAACCCCAGCCCCGCCGCGTTCGGCTTCGTGCTGAAGAAGGGCTCGAAGATGCGCGGCATCAAGTCCCGCGGAATGCCAGGGCCGTCGTCCGCTACCTCCACCACCAGTCGCTGCTCCTCCGTCCACGAGCGCAGCCGCAGCGTGCCGCCCCGCTCACCCAGCGCCTCCAGCGCGTTGAGCACCAGCTGCGTCCACACCTCGTCGAGCGCGTGCGCCTCCGCCTGGAGCTTCGGCGCGTCCGAGGCGAACTGCCGCTCGATGCGGACGTGGTCGCCCTCCAGCCGGTGACGCAGCGCCGACAGCGCGTTCTCCAGGCCGTCGTGCACGTCCACCTCGGTGGTCTGCGCCCGGTCCATGAAGCTGTAGGCCTTCACGCCCTCCACCAGCGCGTGCACCCGCGCGCTGCCGCGCTCCACCTCCGCCAGCAGCACGTCGCCGCTCACCGCCGCCACCAACCAGGACAGCGTGTCGCGCAGCAGCGCCTCACCCACGCGGCGCGCCACCGAGTCCAGCCAGGCCACATCCAGCCCGGAGGCCACCAGCGCGGGCGCCACGTCCCACGCGTCCGTCATCCCGCGCAGCTCCAGCCACGAGCCAATCTCCTCCTCGCGCCGCGTCCGCGCGAGCGGCTCCAGCGCCGGCGTGGCCCGCGCGCGGTCGGCGGCCTCGCGAGGCAGGGCCAACAGCGCCCCGCGCTGCGCGGAGGACAGCCCGTGCTGCCCGAGCGCCATCGCCCGCGCGGACACCAGCCGCAGCGTGTCCCGCAGCCGCGACGCGCTCCGGTTCGCCGACGCCGCGGGGTTGCCCAGCTCCGGCGCGAGCCCCGCCACCATCTGCCCCGGCTTCAGCGCCAGGGGCTGCTGCGTGGACACCACCTCCTGCGGCTGGGTGCGCTGGGCCGCGACCTCCATCAGCCCCCGGCTCAAGGACGGCGCCAGTCGCAAGAGCTCCCAGAAGGCGGCGGGCTCCAGCCGCAGCAGGCGCACGTCCGTGTGCGCGTGCCCGGTGGTGGGGTAGGGCGAGTTCAGGAAGAGGATGAGCTCCCCGAAGATGTCGCCCGCCTCCAGCGCGCCCGTGGGCGTGTCCTGCTCGCCCACGCGGCGGGCCCACACCGTGCGCCCCTCGAGGATGACGGAGAGCCCGTCCGCCGGGTCGCCCTGCGCGGCGACGCGAGCCCCCGCTGGGAAGTGGAGCTGCCGCCCGTGGCTGGCCACCCAGTGCAGTTGCTCGTCGCCCAGCCGGGAGAACAGCGGTACCCGGCGCAGCGCTGTGACGATGTCCTCGCTTCCCATGTCGCCTGGATGCTGCCTGGGTGGACGGAAGGGTGTCCATCTCCACCTGCACCCGAAGCCCGGAATCGTCCGAACGTCCGGTGCGCGCATCGCCCACCCACATCCAGACAGGGCAGGCAGGCACCGCCCGAGGGCCCCTCCGGGAGGCGAACGGCGGAGCGCGAAGGACGGCGAGCACGGAGGGCGGGGCGCACTGTTCGGGGGAACCCCGTCGAAAAGGAGCTCCCGCATGGAGCCGCACGTCGCTCCCCCGCTGCGCCCCGACGCCCCGGGTCCGGTGCCGCGTCCCACCCTGGCGAGCGCGGAGGACGCAGACACGGCGGAGCGCTTCCTCGCGGAGCTGCGAAGCAGCACCCTCTTCTCGGAAGTGGACGCGGAGGAGGCCGAGCGCCTGCGCGCCGAGTCCACCCACCTGGAGCTCCAACCCCAGGAGTGGCTGGGCCACGAGGGCGAGCCCGCCTCCTTCTACCTCATCCTCGAGGGCGAGCTTCGCATCACCAAGACGGTGGGCGGCGTGGAGACGCTCATCTCCGTGTTCCGCGCGGGCGACTTCTTCGGCGAGGTGCCGCTCCTGCTCGGTCAGTGCTTCCTCGCCAGCAGCCGCGCGCTCACACACTGCCGGCTCCTGAGGCTGTCGCACCCGTCCTTCTGGCGGATGCTCGCGGACTGTCCCACGGCCAATCAACGCATCCTGAGCAAGATGGCCGAGCGCATGAAGGCGCTCCAGTCCATCTCGCTCCAGCAGGAGAAGCTCGCGTCTCTCGGCACGTTGGCGGCGGGGCTGGCCCATGAGCTGAACAACCCCGTGTCCGCCGTGATGCGCGGCGTGCGCGCGCTCGGCGACCGTCTGCGCGAGCTGCCCGCGCTGGCCCTGTCCCTGGACTGCCGCACGCTGTCCGAGCCCCAGGTGCGCGCGCTGGAGGCCCGCGCCTCGGTGTCCGCCGAGACGCTCAACCCGCTGGACAAGGGTGACGCGGAGGACGCGCTCGCGCGCTGGTTGGATGCTCGCGGCGTGGAGGAGGCCTGGGTGATGGCGCCGGACCTGGTGGAGTCGGGGCTGTCGCTCGAGAAGCTGGAGCACGAGCTGGCGTCGCTGTCGGGCGAGGTGCTGAAGGGCACGCTGCGCTGGGTGGCCGCCACGCGGGGCATCTCCGTGCTGCTCGACGAGGTGGGGCAGGCGGGAGGTCGCATCGCCTCGCTGGTGAACGCGGCCCGCGCGTACACGTACCTGGACGAGGCCCCGCTGCAGCGCGTGGATGTCCACGACGGCCTGGAGAGCACGCTGGCGGTGCTGGGCCACCGGCTGCGCGGCGTCCACGTGGTGCGCGAGTACGACCGGAGCCTGCCGCCCATCACCGCGTACGGCACGGAGCTCAACCAGGTGTGGACCAGCCTCATCGAGAACGCGACCGACGCCATCAAGGAGAACGGCGGCGGCACGCTGCGGCTGCGCACGCACCGGGACACGGACCACGTGGTGGTCGAGGTGGTGGATGACGGGCCCGGCATTCCGCCCGAGGTGCTGCCGCGCATCTTCGACCCGTTCTTCACCACGAAGGGCGTGGGCGAGGGGACGGGCCTGGGACTGAGCATCACCCACCGCGTGGTGTCCCTGCTCCACCAGGGCGAGGTCATCGTCACCTCGCGCCCCGGTGAGACGTGCTTCCAGGTCCGTCTGCCCTTCGAGCTCGACGGTGCCTTCATCCCCGAGCCCGCGCGGCCTCGAGCGCCCTCGCCGCGTCAGCGGCCGGAGCCCGAGGAGCTGCGCGGCGCGTGAGCCTCACTTCAGGGGCAGGCGTATCTGGAAGGCGGTGCGGCCCGGCTTCGACTCCACGCGCACGTCGCCGTGGTGCCGGTCCACGATGACGCGGCGGATGATGTCCAGGCCCAGTCCGGTGCCCTGACCCATGGGCTTGGTGGTGAAGAAGGGCTCCCAGATGCGCTCGAGCAGCTCCGGCGGGACACCGGGCCCATCGTCCACCACCTCCACGAGGAGGGAGTCCGCGTCCTTCGCGGTGCGCACCGTGAGGTGGCCCTTGCCGCCCATGGCGTCGATGGCGTTGTCGACCAGGTTGGTCCACACGTGGTTCAGCATCCCGGGCAGCGCCTGCACGCGCGGGAGGCTCCGGTCGTACTCGCGCTTCACCTCGACGCCGTGCTTCAGCTTGTAGTTGAGCAGGAGCAGCGTGTTCTCCAGTCCCTCGTGCACGTCCACGGGCTCGGGCTGCTCCTTGCCCGCGTGGGTATAGGACTTCACCGCGCCCGCCAGCTCCGACAGCCGCGTGGTGCTCTGCCGCACCTCCGCCAGCAGCGCGCGCGTGCGCACCAGGGCCTCCAACCACGCGAGCGCGTCCGGCAGTGCCTCGGCGGGCAGGGCCTGGGTGAGCGGCTCCAGTTGCGCCTCTCCGATGCCCGCGTCCAGCAACGTGGGGGACAGGTCCCACGCGTTCACCACGCCCTTCGCGTCCATCCATGTGGCCAGCGCGTCCTCGGCGTCTGCGCGCGTGAGCGGGTCCATGTCCCGGGTCGCGCCCCGGCCCTGGCTCTGTCGGCAGGTGCGCAGGAGCAGCTGTCGCTGGGCCTGCGTCAGGCGCCACTGGTCGAGCGCGACGGACAGGTCCTCCTGCGCGTCCATGGCCTGGGTGAGCTGCTCGGTGGCGCGTCGGCCCGCGGAGGCCGGGTTGTTCATCTCGTGCGCGAGCCCCGCCGCGTGTCGCCCCAGCGCGGCCAGCTTCTCCTGGCGCAGCACGGTGTGCTCCAGGCACCGCAGTCGCTCCTGGGGCTGCTTTGCTTCCACGGACACGTCACACCTCGCTCAGGTACTGATGGATGAAGGAGATGGCGATGGAGCCCTCGCCCACGCCGGAGGCCACGCGCTTGATGGAGGCGTGGCGCACGTCGCCCGCGGCGAAGATGCCCGGCACGCTCGTCTCCAACAGGAACGGCGCCCGCTCCGGCTTCCACCCCTTGGGCCGCTGTCCGGCCGGCATCAGGTCCGGACCGGTGAGGATGTAGCCGCGCTCGTCACGCGCCACCAGGCCGTCCAGCCACTCCGTCCTCGGCACCGCGCCAATCATCACGAACAGCGTGCTCGCGGGCACGGTGCGCTCGGGCTGTCCTCGCGTGGCGAGCGTGACGCGCTCCAGATGCGCGCCGCCCTCCACGCGCGTCACCTCCGTGTCGAGCAGCACCGTGACGTTGGCGAGCGAGCGCACCTGCTCGACGAGGTAATGGGACATGCCCTTCTCCAGCGAGTCCCCGCGCACCACCAACGTCACCCGGCGGGCGAACTGCGCGAAGTAGAGCGCGGCCTGTCCGGCGGAGTTGGCGCCGCCGATGATGTAGACCTCCTCGTCCTTGCACGACAGCGCCTCCGTGCGCGACGAGCCGTAGTAGACGCCCGCCCCGGTGAGCGCCTCCATGCCGGGCGTGGAGAGCTTCTTCCACTGCACACCCATCGCGAGCAGCAGCGCGTGACAGCTCAGCTCCGTGCCGTCCGCGAGCGTGACGATGCGGTACGGGTCCTCCACGCGCAGGTGGCTCACCTCCTGCGGCGTCAATATCTCCACCCCGAAGCGCGCCGCCTGCGCCACCGCCCGCCGCGCCAGGTCCGAGCCGCTCAGCCCCGCGGGGAAGCCCAGGTAGTTCTCGATGCGCGAGCTGGTGCCCGCCTGTCCTCCCGGCGCGCTGCGCTCCACCATCACGGTGCCCAGCCCCTCGGACGCGCCATACACCGCGGCCGCCAGCCCCGCGGGACCTCCGCCGATGATGACCAGGTCGTAGAAGGGCTTGGTGGCGCGCACCTTCAACCCGATGCGCTCGGCCACCTCCAGCGTGGACGGGCCCATCAACCGCGTGCCGTCCGGGAAGAGCACCAGCGGCAGCTTCTCCACGGCGGCGCCTCCGGCCTGCGCGAGCAGCAGGCGGCCCTCGTCGCTGGCCTCCACGTCGAGCCACTGGTACGGCACCTGGTTGCTGCCCAGGAAGTCGCGCAGCGCATGCGAGCGGGGGGCCCAGCGGTTGCCCAGCACGCGGATGCCCTCGAAGGCCGGCGGGTGGTGCGCCCGCCACTCCTCCAGCAGGTCCGTCAGCACCGGATACAGGCGCTCCTCGGGCGGCTCCCACGGCTTGAGCAGGTAGTGGTCCAGCCGCACCTCGTTGATGGCGTGGATGGCCGCCTGCGTGTCCGCGTACGCGGTGAGCAGCACGCGCCGGGCCTCGTCGTAGAGCGCCTTCGCCTGCTCCAGGAACTCCACGCCGGACATGCCCGGCATGCGCTGGTCCACGAGGAAGAGCGCCACCGGGTCACCACGCAGCCGCAGCTGGCGCACCGTCTCCAGCGCGGCCTCTCCCCGGTCCGCGCTGAGCACCCGGTACTCGCGGCCGTACTGGCGCCGCAAGTCGCGCTCCACCGCGCGAAGCACCTCCGTGTCGTCGTCCACCGCGAGGATGACGGGCTTGGCCATGCGCACGCTCCTCCGGGAAGGAGCGCATCGGCGCGGCTGCGTGCTCCAGGCGACGGGACGGGCGACCCGTGGCGCGCTCGGGGGGCGGGCGTCAGTGATGGAGGCTCAAGGAGGCGTGCACACCGCCATCGTGTCGTTGCCCTGGACGGAGCGCTCGTCCTCGGGGCCGGTGAAGACGGAGTCCGCCAGCGCGGTGGCGGCACACTGCGGCAGCCTGTCGTTGTTGAGCACCGCGAAGGCGCCGCGCACCTGTCGCAGCGCCTGGAGCCCAAGCGTCGTGAGGGCCGGGTTCTCGCGCACCGACAGCGTGTCCAGGGTGCGGAGGTTGTGCAGGCCCGCGAGGCTCGGCAGGGCGTGGTTCTCGGTGACCTGCAGGTAGGTCAACGACTCCAGCGGCTCGAAGGCCATGAGGCTGTCGAGCTTCGGGTTGCCTTGGATGGAGAGCGTGCCGTTCAGGGCGCGCAACTGAGTCAGCCCCGTGAGGGTGTCCAGGTTGTCGTTCAGGAAGAGGCTGAAGGCGTGGCCCGTGTCCACCAGCGCGACGAGCGGGCCGATGGTGGTCAACGCCGGGTTCTCCAGGAACGACAGGCTCCCGACGCTCCTGAGCTGGGGCAGGGTGAAGCGCGTCAGGGCTGCGTTGTCCCAGACCAGCACGTCTCCTCCCACGCGCTCGAGACTGGCCAGCCCCGCGACGCCCGGCAGCACGCCGTTCTCCGCCAGGGTGAAGTCCCCTCCGACGCTCTGAAGGCCCTTGAGGCCCTCGAGCGAGCGCAGGGCGACGTTGCCCTGGATGGTGAGGTGGGTGCCGATGCGGAGGAGCTTGGGGATGAGCACGCCCGTCAGGGCCCGGTTGTCCTCGATGACCAGCTCGCCGGTGAGCGCATCCATGAAGGGCAGGGGGCCCACCTCCACCAGCGAGGCGTTGCTCGTGAGGTGGAAGTCCCGATGCGGGACGATGGAGTTCAGGCCCAGCCAGCGCAGGAGCATGTTCCGCTCCACCCGCAGGGAGCCGCCCACGTGCAACGCACGGTTGGCGTCGGTCACCACCATCACCAGCAGGCCGTTCTCGGTGATGGACAGGTCCTCGCGCACGAAGCGCAGGCCCGTCAGCGCCACGCGGTCGAGCTGGGGATTGCTCCGGATGCGCAGGTGCCCCTCGACGGACTCCAGGCCTGGGAGGGAGAGCGCCTGGATGCCGGGCGAGGAGATGAGCAGGTCGCCCCGGATGTGCGAGATGCCCTGCAGCGCCGCGAGGTCCGAGGGCGTCCTCACCTCGTAGTCGCCGTCATGGGTCGCGGAAGGGTGACAGACATACGCGGTGGCGAGGACTTCACTCTCCTGCAACGCGCCGTCCTGATTGGTGTCGCTGCCCGAGGCCACCGCGACGCCACCGGAGACGCAGTGGAGGCCGCCGGGCTCGTCGACCTGGCGCCACAGCAGCGCGCTCGTCGAGGCGCACAGGCGACGGGTGGCCCGCACCTCGTCGTCGTCGAGCGTGCCGTCACCGTCCTCGTCCGGCCCGGACTCCACCGCGTACACGGGCCGCTCGCCGCAGTCGCCGCCCGCGAGGATGCCCAGGGACTCGAGCCGAGAGAGGACTTGCGCCGGCTCCATGCAGCCCACGACCTCGCGGGTGATTTCATCGGTCTGGAGGACGCCGTCCCCGTTCGTGTCGAGCCCCGCGTGGGTGACCTGCCCTCCCTGCGGACACGTCGTGCCCGAGGGCTCGTTCCGCATGCGCACCAGCACACCGGGGAAGGGGGTGGCGCAGACGTACTCGACGGCGTCCACCTCGTCATCCTCGAGCGTGCCGTTCGCGTTGGTGTCCACGCCCGTCTCCACCGCGCGGCCGCCCAGCTCGCAGTGCACGCCCGCGAGCTCGGTCCGCGTGCGCGACAGCGCCTGGGGCGTGCACAGGTACTCCGCGCGGGTGACCTCGTCTTCGGCGAGCAGCCCGTCGCCGTCCAGGTCCTCGCCCGCGTACGCCACCTGACCGCCGTGCGCGCAGTGCTCGCCGGGAGGCACCACCTCCTTGCGGCTCAACGTCGGGCGCGGCTCGAGGAAGTTGCTCAGTCGGATGTCATCACAGCCGCACAGCCAGGCCAGCGGCACCAGCCAGTACCACCGCATGGGAGCCCCCTTTCTTCCCGGGCGTGGAGACCCGGCTCGCACGACGTGTCGCCTTCAGGGACAGGTGGCCGCGTCGTCGTTGCCCGCCACCAGGTAGACGTTCCCCGGACCGGTGTAGACGCGCTCACCGAAGGCCCTCACCCGGCACGTGGGGAGCTGGGGATTGCGCTGGATGGAGAAGTACCGGGACACCTGCTGCACCGCGGGCAGCCCCAGCTCCGTCAGGAGGGGGTTGTCCAGCAGCATCAGCGACTCCAAGGTGCGCAGGCCCTTCAGGTCCGCGAGGCTGGTCAGCGCGCCGTTCTGCTCCGAGGCCAGCCCCGTCAGCCGCTCCACGCCCGCAAGCCCCGTCAGCGTCGTCAGCGCGGGGTTGTTGTAGAGGCTCAGCCACGACAGCATCCGCAGCGACTCCATGCCGCGCACCTCCACCAGGCGCGCGTGGGCCTCCAGCGAGAGGGTGCCTCGCAGGCTCTGCAGCCGGGGCATGTTCCCCCACCACGCCAGCGCGTCGTTGCGCGAGAAGAAGATGCTCTCCACCTGCGCGAGCGAGCCCAGCCCGTTGCTGTCGACGAGCGCCGCGTTGAGCCGGACCTCCAGCGTCACCCCGATGGTGTGCAGCGCCGCCAGCCCCGTCAGCGTGCGCAGCGCGGGGTTGTTCGTCACCTCCAGGTTCTTGCCGATGTGCTCCAGCCGCGTGCCCTCCAGGGTGGTGAGGCGGGCGTTGTTCTCGATGAGCACGCTCTGCGCCACGCTCGTCAGGTTCGGCAGCGGCAGCAGCGCCAGCGCGGGGTTGTCCTTGATGCGCAGCGAGCCCGTCAGCGTCTGGATGGCGCGCAGTCCCAGGCCCTCGGAGGTGTGGGCGAGCCGCGCGTTGTCCTCGATGAGCACGCCGCCTCGCGGCACCACCGACTGGAGCCCGTCCAGGCTCTGGAGTCGGGGGTTGTGCGCCACCTCCAGGTTGGTGCCCACCCAGGAGGACTGTCCCGTCGCGCCGCCCACCGTCACCGTCTCCAGCGCGGCGTTGTTCAGCACGCTCAGCCCCTGGCCGATGAACCGCAGCCCGGGCAGCTCCAGCCGCGTGAGGGACGCGTTGTCCTGCACGTACAGCGTGCCGTCGACGACCTCCAGCGCGGTGAGCCGGAGCTCGGAGACCGGGGTGGTGCCCGTCCTCACCTCCAGGCTGCCCCGGATGCGGGAGATGCCCTTCAGCACGGCCAGGTCCACCGGCCCCCGGATGACGAAGGTGCCGTCGAACGTGTTCAGGTCCTCGCAGATGGGGTTCGAGGCGAGCACCTCCTCGTCGTCGAGCACTCCGTCCGCGTCCAGGTCCATGCCCGCGCTGACGCGGGTGCCCCCGGCCGCGCACGTCGGCTCCCAGGCGCGCGTGACGAGCAGTCGGGAGGCCTCCACGCAGATGTCCATGCGGGTGCGCACCTCGTCGTCGCCGAGCACCTCGTCGCCGTTCTCGTCGTGGCCCGCCTCGACGACGGTGAGCACGGTGGGCTCCAGGCAGACGCGGGAGGAGGGCGTGGCCGCGCGCGTGCGCGTGAGCAGCTGGGCCTCGGCGATGTCACGGCACGAGTACACCTCGCGGGCGACCTCCTCCATGTCCAGCACGCCGTCCTCATCGAAGTCGTAGCCCGCGCGGGTGACCCACCCTCCGCCCGGACACTTCTCGCCCGGGGGCACCGGCTGCTGCTCCACCCGCATCTGTGCCTCGGAGATGGCGCAGACGAGCGTCGAGCCCGTCACCTCCTCGTCGTCGAGCACGCCGTTGCGGTTGTCGTCCGTGCCTACCAGCACGTCGCGGCCTCCCAGCTCACACCGCTCGCCGGGCAGCTCCACCACGTTCCGGCTGACCGCCGTCGGGTGGTCCATCAGGTCGCGGATGCTCAAGGAGTCACACCCCGCCGTGAGCGGCAGCAGGGCCAGCCAGGTCCATCTCATGGTGCGTCGTCTCCAGTGACGACCACGCGGGCCGCGACCGGCTCTCCGAGGGGAAGCAGGGGCGAGGAGCAGGGGGCCTGCTCGTCGTTGTCCTGGATGGTGCGCGTCTCACCCCGGAAGACGCGGTCCGCCAGCTGGTTCGCCAGACACGACGGCAGTGACGTGTTGCGCTGGATGGTCAGCGTGGCGCCGACCTCCACCAGCCCGTCCAGGTCCAACGTCAGCAGCCTGCCGTTGTCCTGGATGGTCAGGTCCGACACGGACAGGAGCTTGCGCAGGCCCGCCAGGCCTTGCAGGGAGGCATTGTCCCGCACCACGAGCGAGCGCAGGCTCCGGACGCGGTCCAGGCCCGAGACATCCCACAGCAAGGCGTTGTCCAGGAGCTCCAGGTCGGCGACCGACTCCAGGCGCGGGAAGGCTCCCAGGCGCGACAGCTTCGGGCAGTAGGCCACCACGAACTGGCCGCGGATGGTCTGGAGGTTCGTGAAGTCGAAGGTCTCCAGCCGAGGGCTGTTCATCAGCATCAGCGAGCCCACGTGGTTGAGCCCCGGCATCGCGTCGATGGAGTGCAGGGACTCGTTGCTGCTCACCATGAAGACGTCGTGGACCCTGCGCAGGGCCGACAGCCCCGACAGGCGGCTGAGCGCGGCGTTGTTGCCGATGTCGATGGACTGCCCCACCTCCAGCAGCTCGGGGAAGTTCAGCGTGGTCAACGCCGGGTTGTTGTGGAGGGCGAGCGAGCCGCCCACCCGTCGCAGGTTCTGGAATGGCAGCCGGCTGAGGCTCTTGTGGTCGGAGACGGAGAGCGTTCCCCCCAGGTCCGTGAGGTCCCACGGCACCAGGCTCTGCGCCGAGTCGTTGTAGGCGAGGTAGAGCTCCTGGCGGACGCGCACGCTCCGCAGCCCGTCCAGGCTCGCCAGCCGGGGGTTGTTCCAGACCGAGAGGTTGTTCTCCAGCCACACCGGCCCGGGCTGCGTCGCCGCGCCGAAGCGCAGCACCGTGAGCTCCAGGTTGACGGAGATCTGGACCTCGTTGCCCACGAAGCGCAGCGCGTCCAGCTCCAGGCGCGTCAGCGCGGCGTTCTCCGCCACCACCAGCCCGCCGGAGATCTCCGCCAGCCGCGGCAGCACGAGCTGCTCCAGCGGCGTGCGGAAGAGCACGAGCGAGCCCTCGATGCGGAAGAGCGTCTTGAGCAGCGCGAAGTCGTCCGCGGTGGTCGCGAAGAGGGTCCCGTCGAGGATGGGCGGTCCCAGGCACACCCGCCTGCGCTCGGTGACCTCCGTCTCCTGGAGGATGCCGTCGGCGTTCTGGTCCACTCCGGAGTCCACCCGGTGGCCGCCCATCGCGCAGCGCGCCCCGACGGGCTCGCCCTCCAGCCGCGCCAGGATTCGCGAGGGGGCCTCACCACAGTGCACCGCCACGGACCTCCGCTCGATGGCGCCGAGCTGACCATCCCCATCCAGGTCGGGCCCCGCCTCCACCAGCGTGCCTTCCCCTTCGCACGCGGGATGTCCCTCCGCGGCGCCCCGCACCCGGACCTTCACCGGGTACACGCCCGCGCAGTCGAGCCGCTCGTGGGTGACCTCCGCGTCGCTCAGCTCGCCGTCACGATTCTGGTCCAGGCCGGAGCGCGTGCTCACGCCGCCCAGGGGGCAGGAGTCGGTGGGCTCCACGGGGCGCGCCTGCGTCAGCCAGGCCAGCGGCTGGCCGGCGCAGTTGAAGTGCTCCGAGACCACCTCCGTGCCGGACAGCACCCCGTCCTGGTTGTGGTCCATCCCGGTGAGGACGCGGTCCCCTCCGTACGGGCACCGGTGCCCCGGGGGCTCGACGTCGAAGACGGTCAATGGCGGGTAGCGCCAGGCGAGCTGCGACAGGTTGATTCCGTCGCAGCCGGCGAGCAGCAGGCTCAGCAGCGTCACTCCCAGACGTCGCATCATGAGGCCCCCTGAGGCCGCTCGGCGCTTCAGCGTCGGAACGCGAGCTCGAGACCGAACATCGTGTCCCACGCGTCGTCGCCATCCAGCGTGACGCGGTCCGCGGAGGCCGTGGCGGCCAGCCGCAGGTTCATGCCGAAGAGCCGCCCCGCCGCCCCCGCCGCGAAGTGGCCCGTGGAGACCGTGAGGTCCCCCATGCGCTTGTTCGGCGACGACACCCCGAGCATGCCCCAGCCCGCTCCGGCCTCCAGGAACAGCGGGGTGCGCTGCACGTCCCTGGTGCCCACCAGCGCCAGCACCGTGGCCCGGTGCGTGCGCACGTTCTCGAACCGCTTGGGCATCACCGTGTAGCTGGCGCGCCCGCCGTAATAGAAGTTCGACGAGCCCTGGCTGCGCCACGACAGGCTGGGGCCGGTGGCGTACGCGTCGAGCCCCAGCGGCGCCTGCTGACCCACCAGCCCCACCTCCAGGCCGGAGAAGAACGGGTGGGGGGCCGTCAGCACGAGCGAGCGGGGCACCAGGCCGCCGCCCGCGGCCGGCGGGAAGGCGCGGGAGAAGTCCACCGGCACCAGGCCCGCGGCCGCCACGTACTGGTCATAGAAGTTCTTGTCGAGCGGCACCGCGAACAGGCCCCGGCGCAGCGCCTCCTCGGCGGGGCCGCGCTCCTGGAGCTCGCGCGGCTTCAAGTCCAGCACGCCCTGGCTCAGCTCCGCCAGGGTGATGCGCGCCTCGCTGGTGGGCGTGCGCAGCCAGTACACGTCGCGCTCGGGCAGCCGCAGCATCACGTACTGGTCGTCCGCGCGCCGCACGTCCGCGAGCCGCCGGCCCTCCGCGTCCTCCACGGACACGCGCGACTGGCCGAAGTTCGAGCTCAGCACCAGGCTGGGGCCCGCGGGCGCGGCGCCGACGAGCGGACGGCGCGGCTCGCCGGTGGGCGCGAAGGCGTGGATGCTCAGCCGCGCGGGCAGGCCCTTGACGCCCTGCAGCGACGCGGACACGAAGGCGCCCAGCTCGCTGTACTCCACCTGGCCGTCGCCGTTGATGTCGGCGGCGCCCAAGAGGCCCGAGCGCGCCACGTGGCTGAAGACGCCGGCGCGGATGCGCGACCACTCGTGCGTCTCGCCGTCGTCGCTCTCCGCGAACACGGCGCCCACCGAGGGGCGCGTGGCCAGCTGCTCGCGCGCGAGCATGCCGCGCAGCTCCGCCAGCACCGCCGCCTCCGTCTGGCCGCCGCGGCTGCCGACGACGCCCGAGGCGCGGCACGCGTCCACGATGAGGTGCACGTAGTCGGCGGCGAGCGGGTCCACCACGTCCGCGTAGAGGCTCGACTTGTCCAGCCGGCCCCCGGCCAGCGTGAAGTACGCGCGGCCCGCCTCGTCCGTGTTGCCGTGGCCCACGTACACCACGAGCACGTCCGTGGCGCGCCCCGCCTCGTCGTCGGCCAGGCTGGCGGCGCGCAGCCGGGCCACCTCGCGCTTCACCTCGTCCGGCGTGGGCGGCCGCGCGCCCGCGAGCACGGGCCGTCCTCCCGCGCGCGTCGCCGCGTCCGGGTCCACCAGCAGCGTGGTCTCCACGCCCAGCCGTTGCAGCGTCTCCGCCCACAGCACGCCGTCATCGTCGGCGAAGCGCAGCGCGGGCAGCGACGGGTCGTCGCTCCCGTTGTGGGCAATCACGAGGGCACGTCGGACCAGGGCATCCGCCGAGGCGTCGCGGGCTGCGAAGAGCGCGGCGACCCCGAGGAGCACTCCCAGCTTGTTCATGGACCTTCCTCTACCCTCAGTGTCTGCTTGAGCACCACTGCCCCCCCCTGCTCCTCCCCTCGCAAGGCCGCCAGGGCCGCGGACGGGCTGCCGGCGAACGCGGCCGTCACCTCCGCCTCACCCACCGTCTCCGGCAAGGGCACCGTCAGCTCCAGTGGTGCCTCCTGACCCGGGGTGCCCGTCAGCACGAAGGGCCCGGCCATCAGCTCCGCGCGCTGGGTGCCGCGGACCTGGAGCGCCACGTGGGTGTAGGGCGCCTGGCCTCCGGCGGCGAAGGCGAGCATGGCGCCGGCGGGACAGGCCTCGCTCGCGTGGAGCTCCTTGAGCGGCTGGCCGGGCGTGGCGCAGAAGATGCGCAGCGCGACGCCGGGTGGGGGCGTGCCCAGGCCCCGTGAGCGGAACTCGTCCCGGGGCAGCGACGTGAGCACCACCGCGAGCACCACCGCCGCCAGCGCGCCGCCCAGGGCTGTCAGCGAGGGCCAGCGCGAGGGCGCCTCCAGCGGGGCCGCCGCCGCGAGCGCCGCCTCCAGGCCACCTTCCGTCAGGGTGTGACGCTCCACGGAGGAGGGCGTGTCCAGCGAGCCTTCCAGGGCGCGCTGCGCCCGGGCCCAGCGTTCATAGAGCGGGCCACATCGATGACACAGATGCGCATGGCGCAGCAGGCGGGCGGCCTGGGGCGAGGGCAGCTCACCCTGGGCCTGTCGCGTCAGTCCCGCGTCGATGTGTCGCTCGTACCACCTCATGATGGGATGCTCCCTATGGCGCACAGGGCGAGGGTCGCCAGGAGCACACCCAGCTCCATGCTCCCGGGCTCCGCCGCCGAATCCAACCAGCCGGAGGTCTTCAGGTACTCGGTGAACTGCGTGCGCAGCCGCCGCTCGCGCACCCGGACCTCTCCGCGGGTGAGCTTGAGCTGCTCGGCGGCGCTCTCCTGGGACAGCCCGTCGACGAAGCGCAGCTGGGCGAGCGCGCGGGCCTCCTCGGGCTGGGACTCCAGGAAGTGGCGCACCAGCTCGCGCACCTCGGTGCCCAGCGCTTCCTCTTCCGGGCTGCGCCCCTCGTTGGGGAGCTGACCGAGCTCCGGCGCCTCGTCCAGGGACACCGCTTCCCGGGACACCCGCCCCGACGCGCGCATCAGGTCGATGGCCGTGGAGCGCGCCACCGTCAGCAGGAAGCCCAGGTAGGGGCGGACCCCGTCGTAGGCCTGTCGCATGTTGGGGCGGAACGCGCGCACGAACGTCTCCTGGTGGGCCGCGTCCAGGTCCAGCGAGGACAGGGAGATGGTGCGGCTGCCTCCTCCCTCCGCGCCCACCGCGAACCGTCGCGAGAGGTAGCGCAGCACCTCCGGCGAATAGGCGCGGTACACCTGGGTGAGGACGGTGGTGTCCCCACGACGGAAGGACTCCAGGACGGAGCGATCATTGCCTGGCAGCACGGTGTCTCCGACCCACGCGAGCCGAGTCCGGGCCCAATGCCCGGCCAGCCGTCATCCTCGAAAAAGGATACGGAGCGTGCCCTCGAAATGGGTCGTCCACCTCAACGAAGAGGGGTCGATTTCCTTGCGTGGCGGGTCGGAAATAGTTGCCGGGAGGGGGCTTTCCCTCCCGGCGGCACTTCAGGCTGGACGGGCCCGGGCCCTCGGGTTCAGCGCGCCGGGCGGGCGACGGTGTGCTGGTCGCTGGCGGGGACCCAGGGGATGGCGGGGCCCTGGTAGTCGGCGCCGAACCAGGCCTCGAGGAAGCGGATGGGGCCCACGATGCGGGCGTTGAACTCCGCGAGCTCCTCGGCGGGGACCCACAGCTCCTGGTGGAGCCGCGCGCCCACGGTGCGGACGGGGTAGCGGGCGAGGAAGGGCGCCTCCACGTCGAAGGCGGTGACGAAGCCCACGTGGCCACTGCCCGCGTCCGGCGCGTTCCAGTCCCGGGCAATCTGCCGGGCGTAGTCCACGTTCATCACGGGGTAGAAGAAGGGCTGGTCCGGCAGCCGGGGAGGGAAGCCCCGGCCGTCGACCTCCCGGACGAGCTGCGCCTCCTTCAGCCCCACCGGGCGGTACAGCGTGAGCGTCTCCACCATGGGCGTCTCCTCGAGGAAGGGCAGGGCCATGCCGGGAAGGCATGGCGTGCCGTCGACGCGGGCTGGCGTGACGCCCTGACCGCTCGGGCCCGAGGGCTACGACTCCTGGCGGTAGTAGACCCACGCCCGGTCCTTGGGAATCAGGGCCGGGGGGTCCAGGCGGATCAACTCGTGGGAGATCTCGTGGTCATCGGGAAAGTCCGCGATGAGCTCGGTCTCCACCTCGGACATCGTCTCGCGGTCCTCGTCGCGAATCGCGCCGTCGAAGAACGCCTCGAAGTGCACCTTGGTGTCATCGAAGCGGACGGTGACGGCGCGCAGCCGGGAGGGAATCGCTCCCAGCAGCGCCCGCTGCAGCGACAGGTGGACCAGGCTGCTTCGGTTGGGGGTGCTCATGGATTGGCGGGGACGATATGCGCGCCCTGGCTCGAGTAGTGGATGATTCCGCGCGTCGTCGGCTGGCCGTTGACCTGACCGATGACCTCACCGAAGTCCACCCGCTCCCGGAAGCCCGGCTGACCGCGCGCGACGTTGCCCACGGGCTGGCCCTGGCCGGAGAAGCGGTCCAGCAGGCCCTGCGGGTTGGAGTGCGTGAAGGGGCTGCGGCCCGGGATGTAGTTCTGGTGTCCGACGATGTGCTTGCCCTGCTTGGCCTCCTCCAACAGCACCCTCGCCGCGGCGGGCGCGGCCACACCCTCCACTCCAGCGGCGGCCGCCGCACCCCCCACGCGGGGGGCGATGGCACCCGCCGCGGCGCGGGCCGCCCCGACGCCTCCCAGCAGCATCGAGGAGAGGCTCACGGCGTTCTGCGCGGCGGCCTCCGCCTGCGAGCGGGGCTGGATGGCCAGGTCGGTGCGGAAGCGGAAGTCGATGCCGGCGGCCCCCAGGCCCCGGTTGACGCCGGCGTTCACCAGGCTCGCCGAGTCCAGCACGAGGTTCGCGGCGCCCGTGGCGTAGCCCCGGGCCGTGTCCGCCGCCCAGTTGCCGACCCGCTGGGCCCAGCCCGCGCGCGGCGCTTCGGCGGGAGCGCTGGGCGCGGCGCCCGTCACCGCCTGCGCGACCTGTCGGCGCTCTCCCGCCGGAGCGGGGTCGAAGCTGGAGACGCCACGGAACTCCGCCGGAGGCTGCGCCCGAGGCGCCATCGCCGGCGCGGCGGGCTCCGTCCGGGGCGCCTCACGCGGGGCCTCCTCTCGCGAGGTGACAGGCGTGGGGGGACGACGCGTTGACAAGGGAGGGAGGGACATCGGTCTTCTCCGGCTCGACTGGCTTTGAGGAGATTATCCCTCCCACCTGACCTTGAGTTGCGTTTGGAGAAAGGCCAGTGGATTCAACGGCTTGCGCTGATTCCTTTCAAAGACTTCCATCGAGTGATGGAGCGACCCGCCTGGGTCGATATTGAAGCGGGAGCGCCCCGACCCACCCCCGCGCCGATGGGGCGTGGGCGAGGTCGAGGGCTCCCGCTGTCGATGATGGACGTCCGGGCTCCAAGGGCCCGTCTCCCGTGGCCGCTCAGCTCGACTCAGAAGGCCGAGCCGTCCACGCGCCGGCCCGGAGACGCGAGCGAGGAGGACAGCGAATCGTGGCGCACCCATTCGCCCGCGCCCGTGCCGTCCGGGTTGCGGTTGAAGGAGACGCCCAGCGTGGTGGTGCCGTAGGTGGCGTGGTCCTGCTCGGAGCCGTCCGGACGGACCAGATAGGCGGAGTCGTTCGAGCGGTTGAAGCGGAGTCCGTCGCCACCGTTGGCGCCTGCGGTGTTGGGCACACCCATGGGGACGGCCGAGGCGTCGCCATACACGGTGTAGACGGCGCCCGGCTGCAGCATCGTCCCCGAGGGGAAGACGTGGCGCGCGGGCTTGTCGCCGCGCCGTGACTCGTCGTCGTGCAGCGAGTAGCCGCCCAGGTTCACCGCCGACGCTCCGGTGTTGCGCACCTCCACGAACATCTTGTCGTAGTCCGGCGTGGTGCTCCCGCTGGGCGGCAGCGGCTGGGGCAGGTACTCGTTGATGAACAGCGTGGGCACGGGCCGGTTGAGCGTGAAGGGGGCGTCGCTGACGTCCGCCAGGGTGGAGTCCGCCGCGTCGTTGATGCGCACCCGCGCGGTGGAGGAGCCCTCCGAAGGCACCGTCCACGTGAAGCTGCCCGAGGCCGCGGCCACGGAGGCGGCGATGTCACTCCACACCACGCCGTTGTCGAGCGAGTACTGCAGCCGCACGTTCTGCACGCCGGAGGCCGTCCAGGTGATGTCGAACGTGCTGCCCGCGGTGAGCGACTCGCCCCCGTTGGGCGCGGTGACCTTCAGCGTGCGCGCCGTCACCTGTCCGAAGTTGTAGCGGCTGATGATGGGGTAGTGGTCGGACGTGGTGGCGCCATAGCGGGTGATGCTCGGGCGCAGCACCGCGGCGGACCCCGGGACGTAGGACGCCAGCATCTCGTTGCTGATCAGCTGGTGGTCGATGAACGTGTTGCGGCTCACCGTGGAGCCGATGCCGGACTGGGACATGTCCATGGTGACGAAGCGGTAGTTGTCCGTGTCGTCCACGAAGTTCTGGTAGGGCGACTCGCGGTTGCCGACGTTGGAGACGTCCACGTCGTCGTTCCAGTCGCCCACCACCATCACCCGCTGCGTGGGGAGGTTGCTGTCCAGATAGCCCTTGAGCAACTGCCCCGCCTCGAGCCGCCGCTCGTAGTCCGCCGACTCGGTGCCTGTGCCGGTGGCCTTCATGTGCAGCATCAGCACCGACAGGTCCACGTTGATGCCGGACCGGGTGACGCGCAGGTCCACCCGCAGCGGCGGCCGGCCGGCGAAGTAGAAGTCGCTCGAGCCCAGGACGATGCGCGCCTCGCGCACCTGCACCAGGCCCTTCTTGTAGAGGATGCCCACCTTCTGCTCGTCCGCGTCGTAGTAGGAAGAACCGGACGGCACGAGCGAGTCGCTGGCCAGGAAGCCGTCGTACTCGGGCAGCTGGGCCTTGAGCGCCTCGAAGTGCGCCGCGTCGACCACCTCCGCCAGCCCCCACACGTCCACGCCCGCGCCGGCAATCACCGTCTTCACGTTGGCCAACTGGAGCGCCTCGTCCGACGGACCCTGTCCGGTGTGGCCGAACCACTCGATGTTCCAGTTGCCCACCGCCAGCGGGAAGCTCGTCGAGGGGCCGCCGTCCGTCCCGCCATCCGTCCCACCCCCATCCGGCGTGCCCGTGCCCGCCTTCACCTCCAGCGAGTAGCGCGCCTGCGCGGTGACGCCGCTGGCGTCCTCCACCTTCACCGTGAAGCTCGTCGTGCCCGCGAGCGTCGCGACGCCCGTCACCTCGCCGTCCTGCGACAGCGACAGGCCCTCCGGCAGCGCGCCCTCCACCACGGAGAACGTCACCGGGGGACGCCCGCCCACGCCGCTGAAGGTGTACGTGTAGCCATTGCCCGCCACGGCCGCCGTGAGCGTGGCACCCACGAGCGCCGGCGCCGGCCACACCTTGAGGGTGTACGTCCGCGAGTCCTCGCTCTTCTCCACGTCCACCACGCCGACCTGGAGGGAGTAGTCCCCCGCGGCGCTCGCCGGGCCCGTCAGCCGCCCGTCCGTCGAGTAGAACGAGAAGCCCGGGGGCACCTCCGACTTCAGCGCGTAGCGCAGGGGCGCGACGCCGCCGGTGGCGGTGATCCGCGTGTCGTAGGGCGCGCCCACCGTGGTGTCGGTCAGCGCGGAGATGTTGGGCAGCTTCGGGCCGCTGCCGGGGTTCGGGTCGTCTCCGCCGGAGCAGGCGCCCAGGAAGGTCAGGAGCAGCAGCATCCCGACCGCGCGTTGGATGGACATGAAGGTGGTCTCCCCGAGGAGCGGTGGGGGCTCGGCCGTTCCCCCTATATGGAATCAGACACTCTAGCCGTATCCCGTGGAGGGATGCTCGCGGGACGTGTCCCCTCGGGGGAACTGCAATGGCGCCGTGGGATGTCCGTGACATACATATCCGAGGGCCGCGAAACCCACGGGGGGCGCCGCCGCCCGGACGAGAGGACCAGCGCAATGGCCGAGAAGTGGGACAAGCACCTGATGGAGTTCCTCAAGCGCACCGGCGACGAGCTCAAGCGCACCACCGACGACCTGCGCGGCGAGGCCCAGCGCCTCCTCAAGGAAGTGAAGGACCCGGACAAGCAGGCCAAGGTGAAGGAGGGCCTGGTGCAACTGCGCACCTGGGCCGCCAGCACCACCAAGGTCGCCGCGGAGAAGATTGAGACCGCCGTGCGCCAGGTCGAGGGCGCCGTGGAGCGCGCCTTCCGTCCCGAGGAAGGGGAGGCGGGCGCGCCGGGCGCCACGAAGTCCGAGGCCGCCGACGCCGAGCCCCCCCAGGCCCCGCGCCCCAAGCCCGAGCCAAAGGCCGCGAAGAAGGCCGCGCCCGGCACCAAGTCCATCGGCCGCAAGAAGGCCGGCGGGCGCCCGGCCGCCAAGAAGGCCGCCGCGACTTCCAAGAAGACCGTCGGCCGCGCGAAGAAGCCCACCGCCGGAGCGTGAAGTTCCGCCCGGCCTTGAATCAGACAGGCCCGGACTCCAGGTTCCGGTTCCGTCAGTCATTGCCGCCAGTTGGAACGGTGTGCGGCGCGTGAGATAGTGCGCGCCGTGGCCGGCTCCAGTGAAAAGGACAGCATCCAGGCGGAAATCGGGCAGGACGTCATCGACGCGGCGGTCCGCAGTGTCGAGCGTCGCATGGAGGATGAAGAGGTGACCGTCATCGAGGTGGAGGCCCGCGAGGCCCCTGCTTCCGAGGACGCGGACGCCTCCGTCGCCCCCGAGGATTCCGTGACTCCCCAGGACTCCCCAGCGCCTCCCGCGACCGCGGACGAGGTCGCCCAGCTCCGTCAGGAGGTGGAGTCTCTCAAGGCGCAGGTCGAGTTCAGTCAGGCCAAGGGCCGCGAGACGATGGAGCGGCTGCGCGAGGCGCACGAGCGCGCGAAGGAAGCGCAGGACCGCATGGTCCGCGCCGCCGCGGACCTGGAGAACTACCGCAAGCGCGCGCAGAAGGAGAAGGAGGAGGTCCAGCGCTTCGGCTCGGAGAAGCTGCTCAAGGACCTGCTCCCGGTGATGGACAACATGGACCGCGCGCTCGAGGCCGCGACCAAGTCGCCCGACATCGAGAGCTTCCAGAAGGGCGTGGCCATGACGCGCAAGTCCTTCGAGGACGCGCTCGGCCGCCACGGCGTGAAGTCCTTCAGCGCCAAGGGCCAGCCCTTCGACCCGCGCATGCATGAGGCCATCCAGCAGGTGGAGACGGCCGACACGCCCGCGGGCCACGTGGTCTACGAGGTGGTGCGCGGCTTCTTCCTCAACGAGCGGCTGGTGCGCCCGGCCATGGTCGTCGTCGCGCGCGCGCCCGAGGCTCCGGCCCCCGTCGTGGAAGCCGCCGCCGTGGAGGCCGCCTCATCCACCCCCGCGCCCGCCGAGGACTCACCTCCGGCGGAAGCCGAGCCGCGGGCCGAAGCACCCGAGCAGCACACGGACAGCACTTCCGGGGGGAGTCAGTAAGCATCATGGGCAAGGTGATTGGAATCGACCTGGGGACCACCAACTCCTGCGTCGCCGTCATGGAAGGCGGCGAGCCGGTGGTCATCCCCAACAGCGAAGGCAGCCGCACCACGCCTTCCATGGTGGGCTTCACGGACTCCGGTGAGCGGCTGGTGGGCCAGATTGGCAAGCGTCAGGCCATCACCAACCCGGAGAACACCGTGTTCGCCGTGAAGCGGCTCATCGGTCGGAAGTTCGACTCGCCGGAGGCCAAGAAGGCCATCGGCGTGAGCGCCTTCAAGGTGGTCTCCAGCCCCAACGGCGACGCGTGGGTGGAGATTCGCGGCAAGGGCCACAGCCCGCCGGAGGTCTCCGCCATCGTCCTGATGAAGATGAAGCAGACGGCGGAGGACTACCTCGGCGAGCCCGTCACCGAGGCGGTCATCACCGTCCCCGCGTACTTCAACGACAGCCAGCGCCAGTCCACCAAGGACGCCGGCCGCATCGCGGGCCTCAACGTCCTGCGCATCATCAACGAGCCCACCGCCGCGGCGCTCGCGTACGGCCTGGACAAGGTGAAGGACGGCGGCACCGAGCGCGTGGCCGTCTACGACCTGGGCGGCGGCACGTTCGATATCTCCATCCTGGAGCTGACCGCCGGCGTCTTCGAGGTGAAGAGCACCAACGGCGACACGTTCCTGGGCGGCGAGGACTTCGACCAGCGGCTCATCGACTACCTGGCCAAGCGCTTCGCCGAGCAGAACAACGGCCTGGACCTGCGCCGCGACCGCATGGCGCTGCAGCGCCTGAAGGAGGCCGCCGAGCGCGCCAAGCACGAGCTGTCCAGCGCGCCCGAGACGGAGGTGAACCTGCCGTTCATCACCGCGGATGCGTCCGGCCCCAAGCACCTGACGGAGACGGTGGACCGCTCCACCTTCGAGGCGCTGGTCTCGGACCTCATCGACCGCACCATCGAGCCCTGCAAGATCGCCCTCAAGGACGCGGGCCTCAGCGCGCAGCACATCAACCAGGTGCTCCTGGTGGGCGGCATGACGCGCATGCCCCGCGTGCAGCAGAAGGTGCGCGAGTTCTTCGGCAAGGAGCCGCACAAGGGCATCAACCCGGATGAGGTCGTCGCCGTGGGCGCGGCCATCCAGGGCGGCGTGCTCAAGGGCGAGGTGAAGGACGTCCTCCTGCTGGACGTGACGCCGCTGTCCCTGGGCGTCGAGACGGCCGGCGGCGTCTTCACGAAGATCATCGACAAGAACACCACCATCCCCTGCAAGAAGAGCCAGGTGTTCTCCACCGCGGTGGACAACCAGCCGCTGGTGAGCGTGCACGTGCTCCAGGGCGAGCGCGAGATGGCGGCGGACAACAAGAC
Source organism: Myxococcus fulvus (assembly GCF_900111765.1). Next base: position 521,187 of record NZ_FOIB01000004.1, on the reverse strand, counting down.
GCTGGCCCGCTTCGAGCTGGTGGGCATCCCGCCCGCGCCCCGCGGCGTGCCGCAGATTGAAGTCTCGTTCGACATCGACGCCAACGGCATCGTGCACGTCAGCGCCAAGGACCTGGGCACCGGCAAGGTCCAGCAGGTGCGCGTGGTGAGCAACTCCGGCCTGTCGGAGGCCGAAATCCAGGCGATGATCTCCGACGCCCAGTCGCACGCCGCCGACGACAAGAAGAAGAAGGAGCTGGCGGAGCTGCGCAACAACGCGGACGGCCTCATCTACACCACCGAGAAGAGCCTGGAGGAGTACGCCAGCCTCCTGTCGGAGAAGGACCGCGAGGAGATCAAGCAGGACCTGGAGCGGCTCAAGGGCCTGCTCAACACCTCCGACCCGGTCGCCCTCAAGGAAGCCTTCCAGCGCCTGGAGGGCAGCGCCTACCGCATCGCCGACGCCATCTACACGGGCCAGGCGAGCTGAAGCACCCGCCTCGCGGACGGGGGGATGCAATCGCCGGAGGGCCTCCGGCGTAGAGTCAGTCACCCCCTGTCCGTTTGCGAGGTCTCAGTCATGGATCCAGTCGAAGGCGTCGTCATGGTGCTCGTGGTGGCGATGACGTGCGGCATCCCCTTGCTGGGGTTGACGCTGCGCTTCTCGCTCAAGCCCGTGCTGGAGGCCTTCATCCGTCTGCGCGAGGCCCAGCTGGGCTCCCACCCGGAGAACGCCCTGCTGCGCGAGCGCGTGGCCTACCTGGAGCGCGTGCTGGAGGCCCACGGTCTCATCGAGGACCGCCGCGTGGTGCACCCCACCAGCCCCGCCGAGCGCCTGCCGCCCGGCGCCACGGCCCTGAAGGACCGCGAGCGCGTCTGAAGCGGGCGGTGTCGTTGACCCACGCACGCTGTTCTCGGCCCCCGGCTTCCCGGGGAATCCCTCCCAGGTTGTAATAGGGGGGTGGAATTCCCTTCCTTGGAGACAGAGGTCGCGTTCCTGCGTGGGCTGGTGGCCGTGCAGCGCATGGCGGACGACATCCTGGAGGACTGCCTCCAGCGTGGCCTGACGCTGGACGCGGGCCTGGACGTCTTCCTCACGCAGTGCGCGCGCATGGTGCATGCGCCCGCGGGTTTCGTGTCCCTGCGCGGCACCCGGGGGCCCGTGCTGACGCGGGTGCTGGGCGAGCTGGGCGCGGACGTGTTCGAGGCGGCGCTCTGGCGCGGCCCCCGCCGGCTCCCCAACGGACGGATGCTGTTCTGCACCCGGCTGAAGCTGGGCACGCTGGAGCTGGGCGGGATGGGGCTGGCGGTGGAGGGCGCCTTCCCGGACGGCGGCGGGCTGGTGATGAAGCTGGTGGAGGCCATCGGCGAGCAGCTCGACACGTCGGTGCTGGCCTTCCTGGCGCTGACGGACGGGCAGGGCCCGCTGGAGCGGCTGGACGACCTGGCCATGGACGACACGCCGGTGCCGCGCGGGCGCATCGGCAAGTACGAGGTCCTCACGCCCCTGGGCACCGGCGGCATGGCCCAGGTGCTGGTGGCGCGGGCCCGGGGCCCCGAGGGGCTGGGCCGGCTGGTGGCCCTCAAGCGCATCCTCCCGCACCTGACGGCGGACCCGGCCATCGTCCAGCAGTTCCTGGACGAGGCGCGCATCGGCCTGCGGCTGGCGCACCCCAACCTGGTGCACGTGTACGACTTCGGCGAGGCGCAGGGGGCGTACTTCATCGCCATGGAGCTGGTGCGGGGCGTGGACCTGGACCGGCTGTTGCGCGCGCGCCGGGGGCCCCTGATGCCCGAGCAGGCGGTGGCGGTGGTGGTGCAGGCGCTGCATGGCCTGCAGGCGGCGCACTCGCTGAAGGGCGAGGACGGCAAGCCGCTGCTCCTGGTGCACCGCGATTTGTCCCCGCACAACCTGATGGTGGGCTTCGACGGGCGGGTGAAGATTCTGGACTTCGGGGTGGCCAAGGCGCGGGCCCAGCGGACCATGACGCTGCCGGGCATCGTGAAGGGCAAGCCCCTGTACATGTCGCCGGAGCAGGCGCGGGGGCAGCGGCTGGACGCGCGCAGTGACTTGTTCGCGATGGGGCTGATCCTCTACGAGGCGCTCACCGGCAAGCGGGCGTTCGACCGGGGCGACGAGCTGCGCTCCATGCAGGCCATCTGCGACGAGCGGCTGACGCGCCCGGACTCCATCTCCCAGCCGCTGTGGGACGTGCTGGAGGTGGCTCTGGCCAAGTCGCCCACGGCGCGCTTCTCCGATGCGCTGGAGATGGCGGAGCGGCTGCAGGAGGCCCTCACGCCGGTGAAGGACGCGGAGCTGGCGCGGCTGATGGCCCGGCACTTCCCGGACCGGCTGCGCGAGTTGCAGCAGCTGGACCGCACCGAGGCGCAAGCCCGCCTGGGCGTGTCCCCGCCCGCGGTGGAGCCGGACATCGAGGACGTGGACACCGAGCCGCGTCCGCGTCCCTCGCCCCAGCCCCAGAAGAAGGCCGCGCGCTGACCCCGGCACCGCCCCCCGTGCTGTCGGGGAGCGGTGGCCGGGTGCCATGCCTTCACTTCACGCGGCCGACGCCTCAGGAGCGGCGCAGCGACGGGTCGTCGGACGTCGCGTTGAGGGTGCGCGGCGCGTCGACCTCGCCCTCGGTGCGGATGTCCACGTTCTCGTGGCGCACCCGCTCGGTGAAGCGACGCTCCTCCTCCACGACGTCCTTGTGGATGACGACCTCCTCGTCGAGCACCTGGCGCTTGATGACCTCCGCCTCCTCGGCGTGCAGGGGGACGACGATGGTCTCGTCCTTGAACGCGCCCGTCACCGGCGTGTCCGACGTCACCGCCCGCCGCTCCACGCGGACCCGCTCGTGGCGCAGGGGGACCTTCACCACCTCCTCCTCCTCCACGATCTCCTTGTGCACGCGCAGCTCTCCGGCCTGCATGTCGTGCTTCTCCACGCTCAGCCGCTCCCGGTGAACGGGGATGGAGATGTCACGGTTGTCGTCCCACTCCGTCTTGGCGCGCCGCAGCTCCGTGTCCGCCTTCATGTTGGCCTTGTAGCCGACGTCCTCCTTCAGGCCCGGGGTGGGCAGCGGCGTCACGGAGGCCCGGCCCGCGTTCAGGTCCGTCTCCCGGACGCGCGTCTCCGTCACCGTGCGCTCGGAGGCCAGACCCATGGCGCCCGTGCTCACGTCCGTGGTGGAGCGGGCACGCTCGGCCTCGGAGACCTGCTGCAGCGCCTCCTTGCCACGGTTGAGGATGACCTCCCCGTTGCGAATCTCGCTCACCTCGGTGAAGGAGACCCGGTAGTCCTTGGGGAAGAACAGGCCTCTCTCGATGTGGAACGCGTCGTCGCCGATGGCGAAGACCTTGCCGAGCTTCTCGTCGTCGATGCTGCGGACAACCATCCCTTCGCGTACGTCCTTCTTGTTCTTGAGCATGGCTGGCTCCTCCTGAATGCCTCCTGCTGCATCAACGGGAAGGTGGGAGCGGGTCCGCGGATGAACAGTGTCTCGCCAACATGCGTGCTCAGGGCTTGCCCCCGTGGTCGCCGCCGCGCCCCATGCTCGCCCGCCCTCGCCAACTCCAGCCCTGTCCACTTTCCGGGCGCCCCCGGTGAAGCGGGTGGGATGGCGTCTTCAGACGGGGATTCGAGCGCTCCGCCCTCGACGGGGACCCGCGTGACGCGCCGCACGGAGGGTACGTGGGGGGAGGGCCTGTCTGGCAGCGCGCTTGACCCATGGAGAGGGCTCCCCTAGAAAACCGGGGCTTTGACTCGCAGCACCCCCTGTTGAGGAGGATTGCTCCGCATGCGACGCCTTGCCCCGATGCTGCTCGCCGCGCTCGCCGTCTTGGCGGCCGCCTGCGAGAAGAAGACGCAGCCCACCCCTTCTGGTGAGGCCGGCACGCAGGCCGCGCAGGGACAGGCCGCAAGCCCCGGCGGCGGCACGCCCGCGAGCGCGGACACCATCCTGCTGGGCCAGGTGGGCGCGCTCACCGGCGGGCAGGCGACGTTCGGCATCTCCACGCGCAACGGCATCGAGCTGGCGCTCAAGGAGGCCAACGCCGCGGGCGGCGTGAACGGCAAGAAGCTCGCGATCCGCGTCTACGACAACCAGAGCAAGCCGGAGGAGGCCGCGCAGGCCGCCACCCGCCTGATTACGCAGGACAAGGTGGTGCTCATCCTGGGCGACGTGGCGTCGTCCAACTCGCTGGCCATGGCGGAGAAGGCGCAGGCGGCGGGCGTGCCCATGATCACCCCTTCGTCCACCAACACCACGGTGACGGAGAAGGGCGACTACATCTTCCGCGTGTGCTTCATCGACCCGTTCCAGGGCTTCGTGATGGCGAAGTTCGCCCGCGAGGACCTGAAGCTGGGCAAGGTGGCGGTGCTGCAGGACAACAAGAGCGCCTACTCCATCGACCTGTCGGGCGTCTTCACCCGCAAGTTCACGGAGATGGGCGGGAAGATCGCCACCACGGAGAGCTACAGCCAGGGCGACACGGACTACCGCGCGCAGCTGACCGCCATCAAGAAGACGCAGCCGGACGGCATCTACGTGCCGGGCTACTACAGCGAGGTGGGCGTCATCGCCCGGCAGGCGCGCGAGGTGGGCCTCAAGGTCCCGCTGATGGGCGGCGACGGCTGGGACTCCGAGAAGCTCTTCGAGCTGGGCGGCAGCGCGATTTCCGGCAGCTACTTCTCCAATCACTACTCGCCGGACAACCCGGACCCCCGCGTGCAGAAGTTCATCGCGGACTACAAGGCGGCCTACGGCGGCGTCCCGGACGCGCTCGCGGCGCTGGGCTACGACGCGGCCCGCGTGGCGATTGAGGCGCTCAAGCGCGCCAAGGATTTGAGCGGCCCGTCCGTGCGCGACGCGATTGCCCAGACCAAGGACTTCCCGGGCGTGGCGGGCACCGTCACCCTGGATGAGAAGCGCAACGCCGTGAAGTCCGCCGTCGTCCTCAAGGTCGGGGATGGCAAGACGCAGTACGTGACGACCATCAATCCCTAAATGGCGCAGCTCCTCCAGCACCTCATCAACGGCCTGGCCGCCGGCACCATCTACGCGCTCGTCGCGCTCGGCTACACGATGGTGTACGGCGTCCTCAAGCTCATCAACTTCGCCCACGGCGACGTCATGATGGTCGGCGTCTACATGGGTTACGCCACCGCGTTCGCGATTGGACGCGAGGCGCGTGGCTCGTTCCTGGGCATCGCCGCCGTCTTCGCGGTGGCCATGCTGGGCTGCGCGCTCATGGGCTTCCTCATCGAGCGCTTCGCCTACCGGCCCCTGCGCGAGAAGCCCCGGCTGACGGCGCTCATCACCGCCATCGGCATCTCCTTCGCCCTGTCCTACGGCTTCCAGCTGGACATCGGCTTCCTGCCGGGCGCCAGCCCCCGCGCGTTCCCCGAAATCATCGAGCCCACCGAGTGGCTCATCATCGGGGACCGCGACGTCGTCGTGTGGAACTGGCAGGTCATCAGCTTCCTCATCGCCGTGGGCCTGATGGTGGGCCTGCAGTACCTGGTGTTCGGCACGCGCTTCGGCCGGGCCATGCGCGCGGTGTCCTGGGACCACCGGGTGGCGGCGCTGATGGGCATCCCCACGGACCGGGTCATCGCGCTGACGTTCATGCTCAGCAGCGGCCTGGCCGCGGGCGCGGGCCTGCTCTACGCCATCAAGGACACGTCGGTGAGCCCGCTGATGGGCCTGTACGTGGGCCTCAAGGCCTTCGTCGCGGCGGTGATTGGCGGCATCGGCCACGTGCCGGGCGCGGTGGTGGGCGCGCTGGTGCTGGGGCTGGTGGAGGAGTTCGTCGTGGGCTACGCGGCCAGCACCTGGCGTGACGCGGTGGCCTTCGGCTTCCTCATCCTCGTGTTGCTCGTCAAGCCCGGTGGCCTGTTCGGCCGGGTCGCCGCGGAGAAGGTCTGATGGAGACCCCCGCGCTTCCCATCCCCGAGGCCCGCACGCTCGTGCCGCCCTCGCTGCGTGGCGTGCTGCCGGTCCTCATCGCCATCCCCACGCTGGTGCTGTTCCAGTGGGCCCTGAGCGGCTCCGACTTCGCCACGTACCTCTTGTCCGTCGTCGGCGTGAACATCATCCTCGCGGTGAGCCTCAACATCGTGAACGGGATGACGGGGCAGTTCTCCATCGGCCACGCGGGCTTCATGGCCGTGGGCGCGTACATCGCCGGGTACTGCTCGCTGCAGCTCAAGGAGGTGGCGCTGTCCTTCCTCCCCGTGGCGGCCAGCGACCAGGTGCTCTTCACGGTGGCGCTGCTCGCGGGCGGCGTCGCGGCGGCGGCGTGCGGCTTCCTGGTGGGCCTGCCGTCCCTGCGCCTGCGCGGTGACTACCTGGCCATCGTCACGCTGGGCTTCGGCGAAATCATCCGCGTCGTGGTGCAGAACACGGACGCGTTCGGCCGCGCGCTGGGCCTGTCGGGCATCCCCCAGTACTCGAGCCCCGGCATGGTGTTCTTCTGGGTGTTCCTGGTGGTGCTGGCCGCGCGCCGCATCGCCGGCTCCAGCCACGGGCGCAGCCTGTGGGCCATCCGCGAGGACGAGGTGGCCGCCGAGGCCATGGGCGTGGACACCACCGGCTACAAGGTGCGCGCGTTCGTCTTCTCGTCGTTCTTCGCGGGCATCGCCGGCGGCCTGTTCGCCCACTTCGTGCCCATCATCAACCCCGGCTCCTTCACCTTCGTGCGCTCGATGGAAATCGTCGTCATGGTGGTGCTGGGCGGCCTGGGCTCCACCACGGGCGCCTTTGTCGCGGCCATCTTCCTGACGCTGCTGCCCGAAGGCATGCGCTCCCTGTTCGGCGCGCTGGGCACCGAGGGCAGCCTGGCGCAGCGGGTGGACCAGATTCGCATGCCCATCTACGGCCTGTTGCTCGTCGTCTTGATGCTCGCGCGGCCGCAGGGCCTGTTCGGCACGAAGGAGATCTGGGACGTGCTGCCACGGTGGCTGCCCCGCAAGCGCCGGGGGCTGGCGTGAGCGCGAACGTGACGGCCATCCCTGTCGCGTCCTCCGAGCCCGTGCTGGTGGCGGACGGCGTGAGCATCCAGTTCGGCGGCCTCAAGGCGCTCACCGACTTCCACCTGTCCATCCGGCAAGGCGACTTGCTGGGCCTCATCGGCCCCAACGGCGCGGGCAAGTCCACCGCGTTCAACGTGCTGACGGGCGTCTACCAGCCCACCCAGGGCGTGGTGCGGGTGGGCGGCACCCAGGTCAACGGGCGCAAGCCGCATCAAATCAACCTGCTGGGCGTGGCGCGCACCTTCCAGAACATCCGCCTGTTCCGCGCGCTCTCCGCGCTGGACAACGTGAAGGTGGCCTGCCGCGCGCAGACGGCGCTGCACCAGTCCAGCCTGAGCGTGGGCTCCAAGCTGCGCAACGCGGCCCACAACTACGCGGACTGGTGGCGCTCGCTGCTGCTCACCCCGGGCTTCCAGCGCGAGGAGCGGCGGCTGACCGAGCAGGCCGAGCACCTGCTGGACGTCATGGGCCTGTCGCACCGCCGCGACGAGGAGGCGCGAAACCTCCCGTACGGCGAACAGCGCCGGTTGGAGATCGCCCGCGCCCTGGGCAGCCAGCCCCGGGTGCTGCTCTTGGATGAGCCCGCCGCGGGCATGAACACGCGCGAGAAGGCGGACCTGATGGTGCTCATCCGCAAGCTGCGCGACGACTTCAACCTGGGCGTGCTGGTCATCGAGCACGACATGAAGCTGGTGATGGGCATCTGCGAGCGCATCACCGTGCTGGACCACGGCGAGACGATTGCGCGCGGGGCGCCCGCCGAGGTGCGCAGCGACCGCAAGGTCATCGAGGCGTACCTGGGCGACAGCTACCTGGAGAGTCACGGAGGCGCGGCGTGAGCGAGGCGCAGGTGAAGACGCTGGGTGAGCGCCAGGCCTTCGCGCCGCTCCTGACGGTGGAGGGCATCAAGGTCCACTACGGCGCCATCCAGGCCCTGAAGGGCGTGTCGCTGACGGTGGGCAAGGGCGAAGTCGTGGCCCTCATCGGCGCCAACGGCGCGGGCAAGACGAGCACCCTGCGCGCGGTGAGCGGCATGCTCAAGGCCAGCGCCGGGAAGATTCGCTTCGGCGGCCAGGACACCACCAGTCTCAAGGCGCATCAGCTGGTGCCCCGGGGCATGGCGCACGCGCCGGAGGGGCGGGGCATCTTCCCCAACATGTCCGTGCTGGAGAACCTGGAGCTGGGCGCCTACCTGCGCCGCGACACCGCGGAGGTGAAGACGGACATGGAGAAGAGCTTCACGCTCTTTCCCGTGCTCAAGGAGCGGCGCACCCAGATGGCGGGCACGCTGTCCGGCGGCGAGCAGCAGATGCTGGCCATCGCCCGCGCGCTGCTCAGCCGGCCCCAGCTGCTCTTGTTGGATGAGCCCTCGCTGGGCCTCGCCCCGCAGGTGACGGAGACCATCTTCCGCACCCTGCGCGAGGTGAATCAGACGGGCGTCAGCGTGCTGCTGGTGGAGCAGAACGCCCACCTGGCGCTCAACTGCGCCCACTACGGCTACGTGCTGGAGACGGGCGAGGTGGCGATGGCGGGCCCCGGCAAGGCGCTCCTGGAGAGCGCGGAGGTGCGCCGCGCCTACCTGGGTGAATAGCTTCCGGAGGCCGATTTTCAGCCTCCGAAGCGCCCGCTTCCGTCCTGCCGCGGACGCTTCTGGGGTGTGCGTGACACCTGGAAACTGGCGGCCGTCCCAATCTCGGGTAGTCAGAAGTCGAGCAGTTCTATTAGCGTCGTCCGACGCACCGCGTTCATCTCCCACACCAAATTTCAGGAAGCGCGCCCATGCCTTCGTTGTCTCGCCTCCTTGCCGCCCTTGCCACCCTGTCGCTGATTTCACTCGCGTGCGTCAGCGCCCAGAAGACCGACTCCAACCAGCAGGCGACCTCCACCATCGAGGAGCTCCCGAACGAGGGTGGTGAGACGGGGGGCGAGCAGCCGGCCGCCGCCGCGGGCCCGCAGCTCACCGAGGTGACCGCCGAAGAGGGCTTCACCGTGAAGATGCCGGGCCAGCCCCAGGTCCAGCGCCAGAAGGTGAACATCCCCGCGGGCGAGGTCTCCACGGCGGCGTACTCGCTGCAGACCGCCGAGGGCGTCATCTACTCCATCAGCACCGCGGACTACCCGGAGAAGGTCGTCGCGAGCCGTCCTCCGGAGGCGTTCCTCAACGAGGGCCGCGACGGCCTCACCAACCAGCTCAAGGGCACCGTCAGCAACGAGCAGGAGCTCACGCTGGATGGCTACCCCGGCAAGTCCTACACGGTGTCCTCGCCCAACGGCGAGGTGCGCGCGCGCAACTACCTGGTGGGCCCGCGCCTCTACACCATGCTGGTCCTCTACAACCCGAGCATCGGCGCGCCGGGCGCGGAGGACTTCCTGGGCTCGCTGGGGCTGGTGAATCCTCCTCCGGCCATTCCGCGCGCGGGCGCGGCGGGCGCGGATGGTGGCGTGGGTGACGGTGGCACGGACGCGGACGCGGGCGCTGTCGAGGCCACGGCTCCGGACGCGGGCCCCACCGACGCGGGCGCTCCGGCCCCCGCCAAGCGCCGTCGCGCCAAGTAGTCACGTCGGAGGCATCGCCCCGGGCCGCGCTCCCTTCACTGGGGAGCGTGCAGCCGGCGACACGGGCCCCGTTGCTGTTCAACGGATGAGGGCCCGCACGCTGCGGGGCGACTTCCCTCGGTAGGCCTTCGCCCACATTCTCTCCTCCGGATGTCCGGGGAGGGGATTCATGACAGGGCTGGCAGGGGCCTTGCTCGCCGCGGTGCTCGCGGCGGGTGGGACGGCGTTGGTACCGGTGAGCGGGGGTAATGCCCTCACGCTCCCGGCGCAGCGCCACATCGTTCGAGTCGAGACAGGCAGTGGTCGTCCCGCGAGCCTGCTGGTGGCCATCCAGCACGGCAACGTGGAGTCCAAGGGGCTGGTGCTCTACCGCTCCGAGGACGCGCTGCGCACGGTGCGGCGGGTGGGGGACATCCAGCCGGATGCCACGCACGCGGACCGGGCGGAGCTCGTCGCGGTGGGGCGGGACGTGGCGCTCGTCTATTCCTACGAGGGGCCGCAGCTGGAGCCCTCGAGCCGGCACGACGTCTGGTTCCAGTGGTGGCGCTACCAGTCCGGCGCGGACACGTGGACGCCACAGCCCGCGGTGCGGGTGATGAACGCGGACGCGAGCACGGGCTACTCGCGGGCGCTGCTCGCGCGGGACTCGAAGGGGCGGCTGTGGGTGCAGGCCTTCCGGCTGGAGTCGGACGGCGGCTCCACGGCGGTGGTGGCGGTGTCCACGGACGGGGGCGAGAGCTTCGGTGGGCACCAGGCGCTGGACAAGGTGCGCAGGCGCGGTGGAGGTCGGCTGCTGAGCGTGGGGACGCGGCTGGTCTTCGTCTACGCCATGCATGACGGCTTCGTGCCCACGCGGATGCGCGTGCGTGACGACGATGACCCGACGGGCACCTGGGCGCCCGTGCGCGAGGCGTTCTCCGACGGCATCTACCATGGCGCGGCGCTGAGCGCGGTGGCGGACGGCCGGGGCGGCATGCACCTGGTCTACAAGGACGAGCAGGAGCGGCTGTATTACCGGCGCTTCGACGGGACGTCCTTCGGGCCGCGCACGCTGGTGGAGGGCACGTCGGACTGGGCCATCCAGGCCGCCGTCACCCGCGTGGGGGACTCGCTCTACATCTTCTACAACCGCATGCGCGTGCTCAACGCGCACTACGAGCTGCGCGCGAAGGTGCTCGCGCCGGATGGCACGCTGGGCAGCGCGGTGACGTTGGATGGGGACGCGACGTTCAAGGGCTATCCCAACGCGGTGGACGTGCTGCCCGAGGACAGCGCGGAGGTGCCGTGTCTGTATGGCGAGGCGCCGGACGCGAGCTCGCGGGGCACGGTGTCGCGGGTGGCGTGGGTGCGGGACGAGGAGCCGCCGGGGGAGGGGCCGTTCTCGCTCGACGTGGTGCGCTCCTCCTCCAGTCACGAGTTGCTCGCGGTGGATGGGGCGGGCACGCTGTACGGGCTCGCGGTGGGGGGCGAGCGCTCGCGGTTGATGGCGAGCACGGATGGGGGCGTGAGCTTCTCCGCGCGGGCGCAGGACAGCGGCAACCTGTGGACGATGGCGGCGATGTCGAACGGGACGCTGCTGGCGGTGGTCAGTCACAGCGGCGCGTACTTCCTGAAGCGCTCGACGGACGGGGGGCGCACGTGGCGGGACGAGGTGAGCCTGGGCAGCTACCGGGCGATGGGGCCGCGCAGCTTCGCGCAGCTCGGGAGCACCTGGTTCTTCCTCGAGTACCAGACGTTCACCTCGTCCGCGGTGCCGGTGCGGCTGTGGGCGAGCACGGACAGCGGGGCGAGCTGGAGTGTGCGCTCCACGCTGACGGCGCACCGGCATGGCTATGCGCTGGTGGCGGACCCGGCGACGGGCGCGCTGTGGGCGATGATGGGCAGCAACAAGACGCAGGCGGCGGTGCTGCGCTCGACGGATGGCGGGCGGACGTGGACGTCGATGCTGCAGGGCTACGCGGCGAATGGCGTGGCGGGCGGGGTGCTGGCGGACGGCACGTTGCTGTTCGGACAGTCGACGCTGTTCGAGCCCGAGCATCCGAAGTTGCTGCGGGTGTCGCGCACGGGGCAGGTGAGCACGGTGTTCGAGCTGCCGGGGCCGGCGTACTCGCTGGCGGCGGCGCCCGGCGGTGGATGGGTGCTGGGCACGGCGTGGTCCAGCGCCGGGGATGTACACGCGGCGGGGGATGTCTTCGTGCGGCTGTTCACCAGCGGCGATGGGGCGACGTGGAACGAGGCGCGGCGGTATGAGCGGCTGAGTGGCGCGGACCTGGCGCGTGCCGATGTGTGGGGCGTGTTGCCCTCCGGGGACCTGGTGGTGCGGATGGAGAACGTGAGCGGCTTCGGGAGCGCGGGGACGGGCTTCCAGGTGCTGCGCATCCGACGCTGAGCGTGCGGCGTGAGGTGGGGCCCGAGTGCTCCACCTCACGGTGCACGTCGGTGTGCGAGCACGGGCCCTCGTCGTGGGTTACATCCTCCGGTGCGCGGCGCGGACGCGTCGTGTGGGAGGACAGGCATGTGGGACCCGACGCAGTACACGCGCTTCCGTGACGAGCGGAAGCGCCCGTTCTTCGAGCTGCTGTCGCGCGTGGACGCGGAGTCTCCCTCGCACGTGGCGGACCTGGGCTGCGGGACAGGGGACCTCACGCGCGTGCTGTCCGAGCGCTGGCCCCAGGCGCAGGTGGTGGGCGTGGACTCCTCGGTGGAGATGGTCGAGGAGGCGCGCCGCCGTCCGGCCTCGGCCACCGTGCGCTTCGAGGTGGGGGATTTGGCGGACTGGCGCCCGGAGCGGCCGCTGGACGTGCTCGTGTCGAACGCGGCGCTGCACTGGCTGCCGGACCACGCGACGTTGATGGGGCGCCTGGTGGCGAAGCTGGCCCCGAGCGCCGTGCTGGCCTTCCAGGTCCCCGCCAACTTCGAGGCGCCGTCGCATCGGCTCGTCGACGAGGCGCGCGCCCTGCCGCGCTTCGCCTCGAAGCTCGCGCCCGTGCGGCGCAGGCCCGTGGAGACGCTGGAGCGCTATGAGGCCCTGCTCTCCGACGCGGGCCTGTCCGTGGACGCGTGGGAGACCACGTACCTGCACCTGCTGCCGGGCGAGGACGCGGTGCTCCAGTGGCTCCTGGGGACGACGCTGCGGCCCGTGCTGGCGGCGCTGGGCGACGAGGAGGGCCGCGCCTTCGTGGAGGAGCTGCGGCCCCGGCTGCGTCAGGCGTACCCCGCGCAGGCGCGGGGCACTGCGTTCCTGTTCACCCGCCGCTTCGTGGTGGCGCGGCGGGGTGGGTGAGGCGCGTGGCTATTGCGGCCACGCCGGCCAGCGGACGATGCGTCCACCGGTGCCCACCACCCACAGGTCATCGGGGGCCGTGCCGGTGATGTCGTTGTAACTCCCAGAGCCCTCGTGGACGCGTGACCAGTCTGCCCCGGTGTATCGGTAGATGTGGCCGGACGCGCAGGTGGCATAAGCGGACGCGGCACCGAAGGCGATGACGGACGTGAGGTTGTCGTTGTTGGGGAAGCTCTGTTTGGCCCACGTCGAGCCATCGACCTTCCTCAGCACCGTGCCCTCGTTGCCCACCGCGAAAGCGACCCGCTCGTTGACGACCCATACCCCTTTCAGGGGGCGAGCGCCCGGCGTGTTCTGCTCCGCGTTCTCCGACTCCCACCGGTTGTTGCCCGGGTTGAAGCGCAAGACACGAGGCGCATTCGACTGTCCGCCCACCAGCAACAAGTGTGTTTGGGAGAAGCCGTGTACGTCCTCGACCTTGGGGAGCGGGTTGTTGCCGTGGCTGTTGTAGCTGAGGTTGCCACCCCCGTCCCAGGCGAACACCCGGCCTGTCGTCGCCGTGTTGAACTCCGTCGGAGACGCCGCGCCATAAATCGTGAGGACGTTGTTCGTCCTGATGCCCGTCATTCCGAAGATCCACTGGTCATCGTCCTGGATTTCCGAGCACCCGGAGGCGTTGACGTTCTGATGGGCCTTCTTGCCACCCTCGGAGCCGAGCCACGCGCGTCCGTTGTTTCCGGGGTCGGCCCAGACGCTGCGCCACTGAGTGGAGCTCGCGCCACAACTGCCATCCGTGATGACCGCGAAGGACGTGGCGGGAGGGACCAGCCGCGCGCGACGGTTGTCGTCGCCTCCCACCCAGACGCCGCCCTTCATCCAGGCGGAGGCCGAGTACCAGTCCCGCATGTTGCCGGTCCCTGAGACGCCGACATTCCTGGAGGTCCACGTGGGCGCCGCTCCACCCGGGCACACGGTCAGCACGTCCTCCGTCGCTCCGTCGCAGTTGTTGTCGAGCCCGTCGCAAATCTCCGGGGCGTCCGGGTTCGTCAGCGGGTTGCCGTCGTTGCAGTCCGTGTTGTTGGCGACGTACGCCCCCGCGGGCTTCACGCAGGAGCGCACCTCTCCGGTGGCCGCGCCGAAGCCATCCCCGTCCTCGTCCGGGTACCACGACGTCGGCGTCACCATGGACACGCAGGTGACCCCCAGCGCGTCCGCCGCGCAGGCATATGCGCCCGCGCACTGGAACGAGTCCGTGCACACCTCGGTGAGCTGGGGGAAGCCCTCGTCCTTCTCTCCGTCGCAGTTGGTGTCCTCGCCGTCGCAGCGGTCGGGGCTGCCCGGGTGGATGCTGTAGGCGTCGTCGTCGCAGTCGTCCGGCGGGCCCGCCGTGTAACCCTCCGGCACGGCGGTGCAGACGATGCGCGCCTCGGAGCCCAGCCGGCCGTGTCCGTCCCTGTCATTGTCCGGATACACGCTGCTGCTCGGCGGGGTGTCGCAGAACTGGACGAAGTCGGTCAGGTCACAGCGGTAGACACCGTGGCAGTCCGCCGACGTCGAGCAGGCCGTGTTGAGCTGGAAGTGCTCCGCGTCCCCGATGCCGTCGCAGTTGTCGTCAACTTCGTTGCACCGCTCCTCGACGCCCGGGTTGATGTCGGGCCGGTCGTCCCGACAGTCGGTGCCGTTGCTGCTCACGTCGACATAGCCGTCCTGGTCCGCGTCCACCGCCTGCAACGTCAGGGTGGTGTCCTGGATGGCATCCATCACCAGCGTCACGCGCTGCGAGTCGGTGACCACGCCGTCACCCACGCAGGCCTGCTCGAAGGCGGTGGCGCGCACCTCCACCGTCTTTCCCCAGTCCGTCGGAGGCCCCACGCCCACCGTCATCGTGCCGCCCTGGGCCCGCGTCCCGCGCAGCTCCGTCACGTCCTGGGTGAGCTCCTTGCCGCTCTCCACGTCGCGCGCCTGGACGCGCAGGCAGCCGGGCAGGAAACGGGTGTAGTTCACCGTGACCTTCACCGCGCCCTGGGTGACGTCCTTCTTGCAGCCGACGATGAGGACCAAGGGGAGTACGAGCAGGAGGCGTCTCATGAGACGGAGTCTACCTGCTCCGGGCCCTCTCTCACGTGTTCGCGTGACGGGGCTGAATACACCCTGGAATATGCGGAGGCGCTACGGCGCTTCCGGAAAATCCGAGTGAACCACAGACAGGCGGGTATCCCGGGCCAGGCTCACCGGCGTTATCAGGGTCAGCTCGAGGGGCACCTTGGCGCCGTAGCGCTCACGCATCTGTTTCTCGAGACCCGCGACGTTGAGTGAGCCCAGCGTCTCCATCTCACCGTACTCCACGCCCGCGCCCTGGGCGTACGCCTTGCGCACCAGCTCCGAGCAGTACATCGCGTCGTCGCCCCAGCCGAAGCGCCAGTCGTACGGCTTGCCCAGGTGCGCCTTGGCCGCCGCGAGCACGCGCTGCTTCGTCTCCGCGTCGATGTCCTCCGCGCGCAGCACCAGGATGCGGTCCTTCACGCCGCGCGCCTTCCACTTCGCGAAGGGGACGCGCTGCACGGGCTGCACGGCCTCCACCACGAAGGCGCCCTTCTCGGTGACCTCCACCAGGCCCACGTGGGACAGCGGGCTGTGCGTGGCCACCTGGATGGCCTGCGACTGCCGCGAGCGCGAGGTGTGCAGGACGATGTCCCCCGTCCGCAGCTTCGCCTCCAGTGCATCGCGTGGCGCCGCGACCGCGCTGAGTCCCCACAGCCACAGCGCCCACCCCATCATCCACCGCATGTGCCCGTCCTTTCCGGCGCTTGCGTGCGCTCGCCTGCGTGGGTTGCAGGGGTGGTGCCAGTGTGCGTCCGGGGCGAGGTCATCCTGACACCGTGTGGGTCCGTCCTCGCCGTGACTCTTGTGAGCGGGCACTGCGTCGGT
This sequence comes from Myxococcus fulvus, assembly GCF_900111765.1. The sequence continues at coordinate 505,405 of NZ_FOIB01000004.1, read as the reverse complement.
GCGATGCGTGGGCTTGTCTGGGGCACGCGCCATCCGTCCGCGCGCATGAGCGGACACCGCGTCGGTGCGATGCGTGGGCTTGTCTGGGGCACGCGCCATCCGTCCGCGCGCATGAGCGGGCACCGCGTCGGTGCGACGCGTGGGCTCGCCTGGAGCACGTGCCATCATCGGTCCGCGCGCATGAGCGGGCACCGCGTCGGTGCGATACGTGGGCTCGCCTGAAGCACGTGCCATCCGTCCGCGCGCATGAGCGCGCACTGCGTCAGCACGACGCGGAGGCTCGACTGTGGCACGCGCCATCATCCCGCGCGCGTGAGCGGCACCTCCACCACGGGGACGTAGTCGGGCCCCCGGCTCTCGAACAGCACGAGCCGGTCCACGCGCCCCTCGCCCAGCTCGACGCTCGCCAGCGCCTGCGCGCACGCGAGCAGCGCGGGGTCGCCCTTGGGGGCCTTGGCCCGGGCCAGCGTCAGGTGGGGCGCGTAGTCACGGTGCTCGGGCTCGAAGCCGAGCGGGAGCAACTGCGCGGCCGTGTCCGTCTGCAGCGCCTCCAGCGCCTCGACGTCCCCGCGCACGTGGGACCAGAGCACGCGCGGATGCGACGGCGTGCCGAACGTGCCGCCGCCTCCCACGGACAGGGTGAAGGGCGCGTGTCGCGGGCCCACCGACGCGAGAGCCTCACGGATGGCGGGCAGCCGCGAGGGCTCCACTTCCCCCAGGAACACCAACGTGAGGTGCACACCCTCGGCGCGCACGAAGCGGGCGGTGGGCGCGAGCGCGCGCAGCCGCGACAGCTCCTCGGCGGCGCGGGCCTCGATGACGTCGCCCAGCGTGACGGCGGTGAACAGTCGCATGGCTTCAGCTCCTTCTCGCGGACCGGCGCGGCCACAGCGCGTAGGCCCAGAGGGGGATGAACGCGAGCAGCTCCGCGCCGACGACGTACATCCCTCGCGGCGACAGCATGCCCGCGCCGATGGGGGACACGGGCAGCGGACGCACGGGCGCGAACATGCGCGCGTTGGAGAAGGGCCACAGGAGCGCCGCGCCCAGCCCGCCGTCGGTGAGCGCGTCCAGGAGTCCGTGGCTCGCCACCGCGACGAACGCCAGCCCGCCCCACCTCGTGGCGGAGGCGCCGCGCCACCTCGCCACCAGGGCCACCAGCAGCGCGATGCCCGCGGCGAAGACGAACGAGTGCGACGCGCCGCGGTGTCCCCAGGGCGCCGAGTAGGGGATGCGGAACACGAAGGCCACCACGTCCGCGTCGGGCAGCAGCGCCAGCGCGGAGAACAGCGCCATGGAGGCGAGCAGCCGCCTCGTCGCCTTGCCGTTCGCTTCGTACCGCCCCAACGCCAGCCCCACCGCCACGTGACCGATGCTCGCCATGGATGTCTCCGGCGCGCGAGGATAGCCGTCCGCGAGGACCCAGGCGCGTGTGTCGGGCCTCCCTGGAGGGGCGAGGGGAGGGTGGGCTAGCGTACCCGGGGCATGCGGAGGCTCTCCCAGGTCGAGGATACGCTGCGGCGGAGGTTGGCCGGGTGGCGCGCGCAGGTCGGCGAGTGGCTCAACCGCGTCCGCGCCGTCGGCGTGGTGTGCTGGCTGGGGATGGCGCTCCAGCTCGAGTGGCGCGTGCCGCCCTCGGTGCTCGTCGCCTACCTGGTGCTCGCCGTGGCGCTGTGGGCCGGCGCGCGCAAGTGGCCCTCGCTGGGACGCCGTCCGGCGCTCGGGCTCGCGTTCCTGGACATGCCCGCCATCTTCGTCCTCCAGTCGCTGGCCATCGGCGCGGTGGGCAACGACAACGCGGTGCCGATTTCCCTGCTGACGTTGGGCGTGTACATCGTGCTGGTGGTGCTCGTGTCGCTGGTGACGCTCTCGCCCGTCATCGTCGTGCTGGCCACCGCGCTCGCCATCGGCCTGGAGGCCGCGCTGGTGTTCCAGGCGGGCCTCGCGTGGGAGGCGTTCCTGCCGGGGCTGGTGTTGGTGCTGTCCCTGGGCGCGGCGGCCGCGTCCTTCATCGGCCGGCAGGTGCTGGGGCTGGTGACGCAGGTGGCGCGCGAGGAGATGCGCCTGGAGCGGCTGGGGCGCTACTTCTCGCCAGAGGTGGCGCGGCAGATTGCCCAGCACGGCTCGGAGGCCGGAGGCGGTGAGCACCGCGAGGTGACGCTGCTGTTCTCCGACATCCGCGGCTTCACCTCCATGTCCGAGCGCATGGAGAGCCCCCAGGTGGTGGCGCTGCTCAACGAGTACCTGTCGCGCATGGTGGACGTGGTGTTCCGCCACGGCGGGACGCTCGACAAGTTCATCGGCGACGGCATCCTCGCGTACTTCGGCGCGCCGCTGGATTTGCCGGGGCACCCGCGCTCCGCGGTGGCGTGCGGGCTGGCGATGCTGGAGGCGCTGGAGGCGCTCAACGCCGAGCGCGTGGCGCGCGGAGAGGAGCCCTTGCGCATCGGCATCGGCATCCACACCGGGCGCGTGGTGGTGGGCGACGTGGGCAGCGCGCAGCGGCGCGAGTACACGGTGATTGGCGACGCGGTGAACCTGGCGAGCCGCATCGAGGGCCTGACGAAGAAGGTCGGCGTGCCCATGCTGGTGTCGGAGGCCACGTGCCGCGCGTGCGAGGCGGACCCCTCGCTGTCGTTCGAGCCCGCCACGACGCTGCCGGTGGCGGGCAAGACGGAGCCGGTGGCGACGTTCGTCCCGGGACGGCGGGCGCTGCGCGAGGTGGGCTGACAAAGCGCGAGGGCCGCGAGGGGAGCGACACGGCTCCTCCCACGGCCCTCGGTGTGACGCGGCTCAGTACGCCTTGGAGAACACGATGCGGCCCGGCGAGTCCTCGCCGGTGACGACGCACTTGCCCGGCTCCTGCTTGAGGGCAAAGGGCCGGTTGCGGGTGGTCAGGCCGGTCTCCTCCTTGATGCGGGCCTCCACCTTGGGGTCCAGGTTCCAGTGGGCGAGCAGGAAGCCCGCGTCCGCCTTCTCCTTCATCTCCTCGTAGGAGTTGACCTCGAAGGTGTGCGCCTCGCGGAAGTCCTTGGCCTTCTGGAACAGGTCCTTCTGCATGGCGTCCAGCATGGACTGGGCCTTGGCGGCGGCCTCGCCGAGCGGGATGAACTCCTTCACCTTGAGGTCGCGGCGCACCATGACGCAGGTGCCCTTGGCCAGGTCCTTGGGGCCGATCTCGATGCGCACGCAGGTGCCGATGAGCTCGTGCTCGAAGTACTTGAAGCCCGGGCCCTTGCTCTCGTCATCGTCCACCACGACGCCCAGGCCCGCCTTGCGCAGGTCCGCGGCGAGAGCGTGGCTCTTCTCCAGGACCTGGGCCTTCTCCGCGTCGGAGGCCTTGCCGAAGATGGGGATGATGACGACGTGGTTGGAGGCGAGCTTCGGCGGGACGATGAGACCCGAGTCATCCGAGTGGGTCATGATGAGGCCGCCGATGAGGCGCGTGGACACGCCCCAGGACGTCTGCCAGACGAAGTGCTCGCGGCCGTCGCGACCCTGGAACTTGGTCTCGAAGGCCTTGGCGAAGTTCTGGCCCAGGTTGTGGCTGGTGCCGGCCTGCAGGGCCTTCTTGTCCTGCATCATGGCTTCGATGCTGTAGGTGCGCAGGGCGCCGGCGAAGCGCTCGGACTCGGACTTGCGGCCCGTCATGACGGGCATGGCCATGTAGTCCTCGGCGAAGGTCCGGTAGACCTCCAGCATCTGGAGGGTCTCCTTCTCCGCGTCCTCTTCGGTCTCATGACAGGTGTGGCCTTCCTGCCAGAGGAACTCGGTGGTGCGCAGGAACAGGCGGGTGCGCATCTCCCAGCGCATGACGTTGGCCCACTGGTTGAGCAGCAGGGGGAGGTCGCGGTAGCTCTGGATCCACTTGGCGAAGCTGCGGTTGATGATGGTCTCGGAGGTGGGCCGGATGACGTAGGGCTCCTCGAGCTTGGCGCCGCCCGCGTGGGTGACGACGGCGAGCTGGGGGTTGAAGCCCTCGACGTGCTCGGCCTCCTTCTTGAGGTAGCTCTCGGGGATGAGTAGCGGGAAGTAGGCGTTCTTGTGGCCCAGGTCCTTGAACATCTTGTCCAGGACGCGCTGCATGTTCTCCCAGATGGCGTAGCCGTTGGGCCGGATGACCATGCAGCCCTTCACGTCCGAGTAGTCGGCGAGCTTCGCCTTCTGGACCACGTCGACGTACCACTCGGAAAAGCCCTTCTCGCGGGGCGTGAGCTTCTCGGCCATGTGCGGAGCACCCTTCTAAAGTCGTGGAAAGAGGACGGTTGCCTACGCTGGGGCCACCCAGAAATCAACGGCCCCGTCGCCCCGGACCTCCCCCGTGTGTCACCCTGACGGGCACGGCCCACCGGATGTGAGGGCTCCGAGGGAGCGGCCAGCCGGCATCCACACACGTACCTGAACGGACCGTCACGCTCCGAGAGGGGAGGAAGTGCTCCATGCCGAAGCCACAGCTCTACCTCCTGCTCGCCACCTGGCTGGCGCAAGGCGGTGCCCTTCCGGCGCCGGGTGGGGCGGGTGCGCGCGACGCGGGTGTCGCTTCTTCCGGACCGCTCGTGTCCCAGGTGGACGCGGGCCCTCGTGACGCGGGGACCCTGGCCGGCGCGGACATTCCCTGGCCCGAGGAGGAGCTGTCTCCCCTGGCCACGCTCGATGGCTCCGCCGTCATGGCCGCGCACACCGTGTTGGAGCAGGTCCTGAAACACCGCTTCGCGAAGGACGCAGGCCGCTCCTGTGCATTCTCTCCGCGCGCCCTCGAGGTCCTCGTCGCCCAGAAGGACGGCTGGTACTTCGTCCGGGTCAACCGGCGCGTGGACAGGTGCCCTGGCTTCGGCCCCGGTGTCTCACTCGAGACCGACTGGTTCGAGCTGTACGCCGTGTCTCCCGATGGGCGTGTGGAGCGGTATCCGTATCACCCGTGACGTGCGCCCAGGACAGAACGCCGCACCCCTTCGAGGTGTCAGCCGGGACCTCTGATACCGAGTGACTGGAGTCCTCGCGCCAGAGCGAAACCCTCGACGAAACCGTCACGTGGACCCTCCCGGGCGAGTGCTGGGAAGCGTTGGCGCGTCGCGGTATGAAGTCTTCCCCCTTCCTTCTCGGGTTCCTCAACCTGGAGGCTTCATGCAGTCGTTCCTTCCGTCCCTCAAGGTCGCCGCCACCCTGGCCGCGTGCCTCGTCTCCGGCTCCGCCTTCGCCTACGCCACGGGCCAGAGCAACTACAGCGGCAAGAGCGGGCAGACCTGCTCCTCCGGCTGCCACTCGCGCTCGGGCACCGCGCCCACGGTGACCATCGACGGCCCCACGACGCTCAACCCGGGCCAGACGGGCAACTACACCCTGACCATCACCGGCGGCCCGGGCGTGCGCGGTGGCTACAACGTCGCCGTGGACGGCGGCGAGGCCACCCTCACCGCCGGCGGCTCCGACTCCAAGAAGCTCTCCGGCGAGCTGACCCACGCCCAGCCCAAGGCCTTCGCCAACGGCTCGGTGAGCTTCGCCTTCACCGTCGTCGCCCCGTCCACCGCCACCACCCTCACCCTGTTCGGCGCCGGCAACTCCACCAACGGCAACGGCGAGGACACCGGTGACGCGTCCGGCGCCACCCAGCTCAAGGTCAAGGTCGGCGACGGTGGCGGCGACGGCGGCGGTGATGACGACGGCGGTGGCTGCGCCGCCGCCGGTGGCGCGCCCCTGCTCGGCGCGGCGCTGATGCTGCTCGGCGCGCGTCTGCGCCGCCGCGACGAGTAACCCGCCCGCCTGCCCATCGGACAGGCCCCGGGGGGCGAGGCGACAACGGACGACGGCGCGACGTAGCATCGCGCCTTCGTCCCATGCACCTCCGCCTCCTCCCCATGCTGCTCATGCTGGGGCCGCTCGCGTGTGCGACCGGCCCCGGTCTGCTCCCCCCCGAAGTCCCCGTGGCCGCCGTGCACCGCGAGCCGGGGACGCTGCGGGTGATGACCTTCAACATCCAGTCCGGCGCCCGCGGCCTCGACGGCGTGGCCCGCGTCATCCGAGCCTCCGTGCCGGATGTCGTCGCGCTCCAGGAGGTCGACGTCGGCTCCGCCCGCGCCGGCGGCGTGGACCAGGTGGAGGCCCTCGCGCGCCTCACCGGCCTGTCCCACCGCGCGCACTTCCGCACCACGGACCTTCACGGCGGCGCGTACGGCATCGCGCTCCTGTCCCGCTTCCCGCTCGAGGCGCTCGCGCAATACCCGCTGCCCAACCCGGCGGGCGCCGAGCCGCGCACGCTCGCCCACGCGGTGATGAACGTGGATGGCCGCGAGGTGAGCGTCTACCTCACGCACCTCATCCGCCGGCCCTTCAACGCCCGCGCGCGCCTGCGCCAGAGCGCGTTCGTGGCGAACCTGCTCGCCCGTGACACCCGGCCCCACCTGCTCATGGGGGACCTCAACGACGACCCGGACTCGAACCCGCTGCGCCTGTTGCGCCGGCAGATGAAGGACGTCGTCGCCGCCACGGGCGGAGCACGGGGCACCTACCCCATGCCCCTGTTCCTGCCCACGCTGCGCATCGACTACGTGCTGGCGTGTGACGCCTTCACGCCCGTGGCCAGCCGCGTGCTGCGCGTGGACGCGTCCGACCACTACCCGGTGGTGGCGGACCTGCGCCTGGACGTGCCCGCGTCCACCACCGAGGCGGACGCCGCGCTCAGCTCACGTTGAAGCGGTAGACCACTTCGGAGTCCTTGCGCGTGAAGCCCTTGATGACCTCGTGCTTCAGGTCCTTCGCGCCCAGGAACGTCAGGCCGCCCGCCCCGAAGCCCATCACCGACAGCTCGAAGTACACGTGCGGCTTGGGCACCTTGAAGATGCGCAGGTCCGTGTACCCCTGACCCGGCAGCACCTCCATCTCGCCCTCGGTGAAGTAGCCCTTCCAGATGCCGGGCGTGAAGAAGAGGAAGCGGCGGAAGTCGCCGGGGCTGAACATCGCCTTGAGCTGTCCCTGCCCCAGCGCGTACTCGGCGGACTTCACGCCGAACTGCCACCACACGCCCTGGTCCCCTCCGTAGAAGCGCTGGACCATCTCCTCGTTGAACCGGAGGAACGCATCCACCGGGATGCGCGTCACCGGGAGGATGGGCATGGAGAAGACGGGCTCGCGTCTCTTGATGTCCGCCAGGAAGTCCCGCCACGCCTGCTCACCGTGCGCCTGCACCGCCATCTGCTGTCGTGCCAGGAACGCCACGCCTTTGACTTCCATCCGTGTGCCTCCACTGCTGCCCCGCGCGGGGCCGCGCTCGGGGAGTCCATCCCGGTCATCTCCGGGAAGGTTAGGGTGCTCGGGCTCGCGCCGCAGGCGCCGCCCGGTCGCTACTCGAGCTGAAGACCACAGTCGGCGCACGCCCCCTCCACCAGGGGCGCGACGGTGCCGCAGGCGGGACAGGGGGGCTCGCCCTCCTCGGACGCGGGCAGCACGAAGGGCGCGGCGCCCTCCGCCAGCACGCCCTCGCGCTGGATGCTGTCCATCCACCGCTGCTGGAGCAGGGTGGCCACGCGCACGCCGTCCTCGGGGCGCACCAGCACCTGGAACTTCGGACTGCAGCCAGGCTTCGCGCACGCCTCGCGGTGCACCAGCGCCGGGACGTCCGCTTCGAGACATGCGTCCACCAGACGTCGCGCGTCCGCCAGCGCCATCTCCGCGCACGGCACCAGCTCCACGTCCGAGAGCACCTTCGCCACTTCATCCTGGGTCATCACCCGACGGATTGGAGCCCACGCACAGGGCCCACGTCCAGATGCGGTTCGTCATCTCGCACCCGGGGGCCCCTCGACCGGACAGCCGCCGGTCCCCACCCTGCCCGACGCTTCCTCGGAATTTCATGGGCCTACGCAGGTGGGTTGGGGGCACGACGCGATGCTTCATGGCGGACGGAGCTGGAGGGTGGGCTGGGTGGTGGTGGTGCTCGCCCTGGCCTGTGAGCGGCACGAGCTCCCGGCCACGGAGAAGGGCTCGAGCGTCGAGCGTGTCACCCGGGGCCCGCGTCCGACGGGCGCGACACGGTGGGTGCGGCCGTTGACGGGCCCGGGGCGCGAGTCGGCCGCGGGGCTCGCGCACGACGCGCGGGGCGAGGTGGTGGTGGCGCTCAACTCGGACGCGGCGGTGGCGGACTTCTTCGGTCCGCTGCTCAACCCTCGCACGGGGCCGGTGACACCGGAGACCTTCGCGGTGGCGCGCTACGGCACGGGCGGTGAGCGTCAGTGGTCGCTGTCGTTGCCGGGGTTCGCGGAGGTGCTCGCGGTGAGCGCGCGCGGGCGCGTCTTCGTGGTGGGGCGCAACGTGGCGGGGGCGGACCTGGGGGGCGGGCCGTTGCCGGCGGGCCGGTTCCTGCTGGAGCTGGGGCGTGACGGTGTCTTCATCGGGGCACGGAGTCTGGAGTTGCTCGGGGTGCCGGACACGTTGCTGCCGCGGCACGCGGACGTGGATGGGTTGGGCAACCTGGTGCTGGTGGGCTCCTTGGCCGACGCGAAGCGGGGCCGGGTTCCCGCCGCGGTGAAGCTGGACGCGAAGGGCGCGCTGCTCTGGACGTATGCGCACGACGGGCAGGGCGAGGCGGTGTCAGCGGCGGTGGACGTGGAGGGGCAGGTCTATGTCGCGGGGGTGCTCCAGGCGTCGCGTGTTCGTGGGGCCATGGACTCGCAGCCGTTCCTGGTGAAGCTGGATGCGCGAGGGCGGACGCGGTGGGAGCGACGGCTCGACACGCGCTCGGGCCGGGCCACGGGGGTGGCGGTGCAAGGGCAGCGGGTGCTGGTGACGGGGGGCTTCACCGCGCCGCTCACGTTCCTGGAGCGGACCTGCGCGGTGGAGTCCGGGGGTGGCAGGGGTTTCGTGGCGGCGTTCGACCCGGAGGGCACGCCGCGCTGGCTGCGTGACTTCGGCTTCATTGGGACGGGGCTCGCGCTGGACGCGCAGGAGGGGGCGCTCGTCGTCGGTCGATACGAGGAGGGCGATGACCTGGGCACGGGCCCGATGACGGGAGTGGCGGGGAGCCGCATGAACCTGTTCCTGGTGAAGCTGGACCGCGTGGATGGGGTGGTGCAGTGGGCGAGGGGATTTCCCCGGGAGGCGCTCGGTGACGCGGACGTCGTGAGGGACTTCGTGTCGCTGTCGACGAAGGGTCCGGGCGCGGTGTTGGGCACGCAGTTGGGGCCGGTGGACCTGGGCACAGGTCGACTGGAGGGCGCGTGGGAGGTGTTCCTCGGCGGGTTCGACCCCTGAGGTAAACGCATCGCCTCGCGGATAGTGTGCGGTGCGTGCCTCCCGCTTCGCTGCGCTCCCGTCCTGGTCGTCTCCGCCGACTGTTCGTCGTGTCCGTCGGCGTGGCGACGTGTGGTGTGTTCGGCCTCGCGTTCTGGGTGGACCGCTTCGGTCAACGCGAGCGCGCTGAGCCTTCCGACGCGGTGGTGGTGCTGGGCGCGCGAGTGCTGGCGGGTGGAGTCCCTTCCGGCGCGCTGCGAGCACGCACGGAGCAGGCGGTGGCGCTGTACCAGCGCGGTGTGGCGTCGAAGCTCGTGTTCTCCGGAGGCGTGGGCGTGCATCCTCCCTCGGAGGCGCGCGCGATGCTGGCGCTGGCGACGCGACTGGGAGTGCCTCCGGAGGCGTGCGTGCTGGAGGAGCAGAGCCACTCCACCGACGACAACGCGCGCCTGACGTCGGCGCTGTTGCGAGAGCTGGGTGCGAGGCGCGTGGTGGTGGTGTCGGACCCGTACCACCTGCTGCGAGCGCGGCAGTACTTCCGGCTCAACGGCTTCGAGGTGCTCACCAGCCCCGCGCTCCAGACGGAGCGCAACCTGAGCTGGGTGGACCGTTGCTACTGGACGATGCGCGAGGCCATCGCGCTGCTGCTGCACCCGCGCCTGCTGCTCGCGCGAGCACCCGCGGACGTCACGACTCCGTAGCCTTGAGCGCATGGCATGGGTCGCCTCCGGGCATCGCTCCGCGCAGGAGGCCGCGTGAACTGCTGCTCCCGGATGACGCGCCAGGCCCGCACGCGCTGCTGCACTGCGGACGTCACGACTCCGGCGCCTTGAGCGCGCGCAGCACGCGGTCGCCTCCAGGCATCGCCACGCGCAGCAGCATGGACTCGCCCGGCTCGGCCTCGCGCAGGGCCTGTGCCAGGTCGGAGGCGCGGCGCACGGGCCGACCCGACGCCTCCACCACCACCATGCCGGGCACCAGTCCCGCGCGCTCGGCGCTGGAGCCCGGGACGACGTCCGTCACCAGCGCGCCCGCGCGAGGCAGCTCCTGCGCCCGCGCCAGCCTCGGGTCCATGTCCGACAGCGTGAGCCCCACGCGCTGATGCGCGGGCGCCTCGGGCTCCTCAACGGGACGCCGCGCGGCCACGCCCTCCAGGTCCGGACGCGTGCCCAGCGTCACGTTCACCTCGGTCTTCTTCCCCTCGCGATACACGGTGAGCGGCAGCGTGCTGCCCGGCGCCTTCAGCGCCACGGTGCGCGTGAGCGCGCGTCCCGACGCGATGGGCCGTCCTCCCGCCTCGACGATGAGGTCATCCGGACGCAGCCCCGCCTCGGCCGCCGGAGTGCCCTGGCTCACATCCGTGACGAGCGCGCCATCGCGCACGGGCACCCCCAGCGCCGTGCCCAGGTCCGGCGTCACGTCCTGCACCGCCACGCCCAGCCATCCCCGGGTGACGGTCCCCTCCTTCTCCAACTGGGGCAGCAGCTGCTTCACCAAAGTGCTGGGCACGGCGAAGCCGATGCCGGAGCCCTGGCCCGCGATGGCGGTGTTGATGCCCACCACCTCGCCCTGGAGGTTGAACAGCGGCCCGCCGGAGTTGCCCGGGTTGATGGCGGCGTCCGTCTGGAGGAAGTCGTCGAAGGGGCCCGCCTGGATGTCGCGCGCCTTCGCGGAGACGATGCCCAGGCTGACGCTCGAGTCCAGGCCGAAGGGATTGCCGATGGCCACCACCCAGTCGCCCACGCGCAGCGCGTCCGAGTCGCCCAGCTTCACCACGGGCAGCTCCTCCACCTTCCCCTGGAGCTGGAGCACCGCCACGTCCGTGAGCGGGTCCGTGCCCACGACCTTCGCGTCCTGCTGCCGCCCATCGGAGAAGTGCACCTGGATGGACGTGCCGCCCTGCACCACATGATTGTTGGTGAGCACCAGCCCGCGCGCATCCACCACGAAGCCGGAGCCGAGGCCCTGGCGCGGCCCCTCGTCACGAGGGTCCTCGAAGGGCGAGCCGAACGGGAGCGCGCCGCCGAACGTCCCACCCGGGCCCTCCTCACCCCAGGGCGAGTCCGGACGCGAGCGACGGGTGGGCGCGGCATCCCGCACCTCCACCTTGACGACCGCGGGCTGCACCGACGCGACCAGCGGGGCCACGGACGCGAGCGCCGCGTTCATGTCCGGCGGCATGACCCGCTTCGCGGGCGCGGAGTCCGTGCTCGGGGACTCGGTGGAGGCAGGCGGAGGAGCGGGCGCCTCCTCCTGACCGCGTCGGCAGGCCGACAGCATCAGGACCAGGGCCAGGACTCCCGTGCTTCTGCATCCCTTCATCACGTTCCTCCCTCGGGCCCACGCGACGTCACGGGAGTGAGTTGGGGCGCCTCGGAGCTGGCGGCACGCAAGAGCGGGCGGTGCTCGCCCGCTCGGGGGACATCAGGCCGAGCGCTCGCGCGAGGGCGTGGCCGCGGCCGCGCCCAGCGTGTCCATGCGGCGCAGGAGCTTCTCCAGGATGCGGAAGAGCGCCTTGCGGTCACCCGCGTCGAGGATGTGGAGCAACTGCCCCATGCCCTGCATCACGAAGCGCTCGAGCCGCTGGTAGGTCTGCAGGCCATCGGCGGTGAGCCGGCAGCGCACGACGCGGCGGTCCTCGGCGGTGCGCTCGCGCACCAGGTGTCCCTCGCGCTCCAGCCGGTCGACGAGCCCCGTGACGGTCTTCTCGGTGACGCCCAGCCGGCGGGCGAGCTCGCCCATCGTGAGCGCGCCGTCCTGGCCGAGCCAGAGCAGCGCATGGACCTGGGGCGCGGTGAACTGGAGCTGCTCGCACGTGGCGGCGATGGGGTCGCGGAGCGAACGGCGCCGGCCCATGGCGAGCAGCAGATGCTGGAGCCTCAGCACGTCCGCCGACAGGTCCTCATCCTCTTTAGAATGGATATTCCGGGACACGGAGTATGGCTTAGCGGGCATGGCCCCACGGGTCAACCCGTTGTCACGGCGTGGGCTGCCGTGCGGACAATGCGCTCCTTCGCCGACGGCGGTGAGAGGAGCGTCCAGGAGTGCGTACCATGTTTCGGCTGTACGTGACGTCCCTGTTCCTCGTGTCCTTGTTGGCGCGGGCGGAGGAGGGGCTCGTCTTCGCGGCGGCCAGCACCACGGACGTGCTCGAGGAGCTGCGGCCGGCCTTCACGAAGGCCACGGGCCACACGGTGGTGTTGGCGCTGGGCTCGTCGGGGGATTTGGCCCGCCAGGCGATGGCGGGCGCGCCGGCGGACGCGTTCCTGTCGGCGGACGTGGCTCGGATGGAGGCCGTGCAGGCGGCGGGATTGGTGCGGCGCGGCACGCGCGTGGAGCTGCTGTCGAACCGGCTGGTGGTGGTGGTGCCGGTGGGCGCGAAGGTGGCGCCGGGCAGGGCGGAGGACCTGAAGGGGCTGAAGCGGCTGGTGCTGGCGGACCCGGCCATCGTGCCCGCGGGGGTGTACGCGAAGGCGTGGTTGGAGAAGGTCGGGGTGTGGAAGGACGTGGAGGGGAAGGTGGTGCCGGCGTTGGACGTGCGGGGTGCGCTGGCGGCGGTGGAGGCGGGGCGGGTGGACGCGGGGGTGGTGTACGCGACGGACGCGGCGCAGTCGAAGAAGGTGCGGGTGGCGTTCGAGGTGCCGTCGTCGGAGGCGCCGCGCATCGTCTATCCGCTGGCGGCGCTGGTGAAGGGCAAGGCGCCGGAGGTCGGCGTCGCCTTCGTGAAGTTCCTGCAGACGGAGCCCGCGCGAGCGGCCTTCCAGCGCCACGGCTTCGTCGTGCTCGCGGGGACGAAGGCGCGGTGACGGCCGACACGGTGGGGTTGGTGGGGTTCACGGTGACGGTGGCGGCGGTGGCCACGCTGGTCATCCTTCCGCCCGGTGTCGCGGTGGCCTACGCGTTGTCGCGCTGGCGAGGGCCGGGGCGGGGCGTGGTGGACACGGTGCTGGCGCTGCCGCTGGTGTTGCCGCCGACGGCGGTGGGGTTGGTGTTGTTGGAGTTGCTCGGGCGCGAGGGGCCGCTGGGGCGCGTGTTGGATGCGATGGGCGTGGAGGTGGTGTTCACGCCGGGGGCGGTGGTGCTGGCGAGCGCGGTGATGGCGTTCCCGTTGCTCGTGCGCTCGGCGCGCTCGGGGTTCGAGGAGGTGGACCCTCGGCTGGTGGCGGTGGCGCGCACGTTGGGGGACTCACGGGCGCGAGCGTTCTTCCGGGTGACGTTGCCGCTGGCGTGGCGCGGGGTGGTGGTGGGGGCGCTGCTGGCGTTCTCGCGAGCGCTCGGCGAGTTCGGCGCGACGGTGCTGGTGGCGGGGAACATCCCGGGGCGCACGCAGACGTTGTCGCTGGCCATCTTCCAGTACACGCAGCTGGGGCAGGACGCCCAGGCGCTGCGGTTGGCGGGCATCGCGGCGCTGCTGGCGTTCGTCGCGGTGTACGCCACGGAAGGGCTGACGCGCTGGCGGGGACGGCGGGTGCGCGCGTGAGCCTGGAGCTGTCGGTTCGATTGCCGCTGGCGCGCTTCGTGTTGGAGGTGGACGCGCGGCTGGAGGGCGCGTCGGTGGCGGTGCTGGGGCGCTCGGGGTCGGGGAAGACGTCGTTGTTGGAGGTGCTGGCGGGGCTGCGGTCCGGTGCGCGAGGGCGCGTCGTCGTCGGTGGGCGCGTGTTGTTGGACAGTGAGGCGCGCGTGGAGGTGCCACCGGAGGCGCGGCGGATGGGGTACGTGCCCCAGGACGCGCTGTTGTTCCCGCATCTCACGGCGGAAGAGAACGTGCGTTACGGCGCGCGGAAGGGGAGGCCATCCCGCTTCGACGAGGCGGTGGGGCTGCTCGAGCTGGGGCCGCTGCTGCATCGCTATCCGGCGACGCTGTCGGGAGGCGAGAAGCAGCGGGTGGCCTTGGCGCGAGCGTTGGCGACGGACCCTGCGTTGTTGCTGCTCGATGAGCCGCTGGCCGCGCTGGACGTGACGTTGAAGGAGCGCGTGCTGCCGTATCTCCTGCGCGTGCGTGACGAGGCGCGGGTGCCGATGTTGTACGTGACGCACCAGCTGGGTGAGGCGCGGGTGCTGGCGAAGGAGGCGGTGCTCCTGGACGAAGGGAGCGTGCGCGCGGCGGGGCCCGCGTCACAGGTGTTGGGAGCGTCGGCGCGAGGGCTGCTGGCGTCGGAAGCGGACGGTGAGGAGAACATCCTCGAGGGCGTGTTGGAGCGTCCGGAGGAGGGCGGCACGCGGCTGCGGGTGACGCAGGGGCTGGGGCTCTGGGTGCCGGATGCGCCGGAACTGGCGGTGGGCGCGCGAGCGGCCTACGCGGTGCCGGCGAGCGACATCCTGCTCTCCATGGGCGTGCTGACCGGAGTGTCCGCGCGCAACGTACTCGCGGGCACGGTGGTGGGCGTGGAGCGCGCGGGAGCAGGAGAGGCCGCGGCCACCGTGGACGTCGAAGGCGTGCGCTGGGTGGTGCGGCTCACCGAGGCCTCCGTGCGCGAGCTGGGCGTGAGCACGGGCGCGCGTGTGTACCTCGCGGTGAAGACAGCGGCGTGCCGCCGTCTGCGGTGAGTCGCTCGCTCTTCACCTCCGGCCCCAGGAGTCCCAGGGGCCGGAGGTAATCAACAGATGCGTCTACTCGAAGACGGCTCCGGACAAGGAGTAGACGCCCGAGTCCGTGTCCTGCCGCGACCAGATGACGGCGGCATTTCCGAGTGGGCTGGTGGCCACCTCGAGGACTCCGAGGTAGCCCTTCACCGTGGCGAAATCGAGCCGCTGGGCGGCGGTCCAGCCCGTGCCCGGCACGAAGCGCCGCGCCCAGACGGCCGTGGTCGCTCCCTCGTCGACGCCATAGACAACCACGGCAGAGCCCGAGGGGGAGACGTGGATGTCATTGGCCCCGCCGTAGTCCGATGCGAGCAACTGTGCCGGCTGCCAGCCCGAGCCCTTCACGTAACGAGCGCACCACAGGCCCCACTCGGAGGTGGCGTCCGACTGACTCCAGACGACGAACGTATTGCCGGCCGCATCCGCGCCCACCGTCGGATCTCCAATGGTGTTTCCCTGCGTGTGGAGGGGCACCTCCTGCTCGTCGAAGCCGGAATCGACATGGAAGGGGTTCGCGTACACGCGTTTCACGTCGAGGTACGTGCGAATCCAGACGCCAAAGCCCGTCCCATCCGCGTTCAGGACGATTTGCGGATAGCGGCCTCCGATGCTCTCGCCGCGCGTCGGCGCGCTCCAGGTCCAGAAGCCCTTTCGCGAGTACTGGAGCGGGTAGTTGAGCTCGGACCAGACCAGCACCCCGTTGCCACGCGAGTCCACTCCGACGTCATGACCGTCCGACAAGTAGGACCAATTCGAGCCGTCGATGGTGCGCACGAGGACCGGCGTTCCCCAGCCCGAGCTCCCGTCGTAGGGCTGCACCCACAGGAAGGTCTGTGTGGCGCTCTCCTCGACCCAGGAGGAGAGGGCCGCCTGGTTGGGCGCCGCCACCAGGCGGGAGGCCTCCGCATTCCGCCCCGTGTTCTCACCGAGCACCTGCGGCACGCTCCAGCTCTGGACGCTGCTGTCGGCGCCCGTGGCGAGGACGCTGTAGGCCCTGCGGACGCTGGAGCTCCCCTGCGGCCACGCCTCCACGACGGCGAGCGGGGTGCCGTCGGACAGGGTCGTGAGCGCGCCCGGTTTGGGAAGTGAGGTGGAGAGGGTCCCCGCGCCCACGGTCTGGTCCGTCTCCCAGGCCGCGCCGGGCTTGTGGCGCCGGGAGCGGAGCCCCGCGTTGACATAGAGGGCCGTCGCCACGCCGGAGGAGTCCATCGTGAGCGCGGCGTCGACCGCATTGCGGTTCGGGTTGCTCGCGAGGACCAGGGGGGCGTTCCACTGGGCCGCGCGGACCGCATAGCCCCAGGTGTGGGGGGCGGTCATCGCGTTGCCGGCGAGGTCCTTCACCCCGTCGAGGACGACGCCCACCTGCGCGCCGAACGCCGGTCCGGGCTTCAGCGTGAGCGTGCACCTGCCCGAGGCGCAGGACACCGCGCTCCCGGACAACGCCTTGCCGTCCGCGGTGATCTGGAACGAGGTCGGTGTGACGCTGGTGGTGTCGAGGGTCGTCTCGCTGAACGTCACCTCGATGGCGGTCCAGGGCGAGGCCGTGGACGCGGTGGGCGTGGCGGACACCACGCGCGGCGGAGTGACGTCCACGATGAAGCCATCCGACATCTTCCAGCCCGACGTGTTCCCGGCCGCATCCACGGCGCGAACGCAGCTGTAATAGCGCTGCTCGGCCAGGGTGAGGACCGTGAGCTCCACGGACGACGTGGCGCCGACATCCTGGATGCTGCTCGCGTTGCCGGGGCACGCGGGGGTGGACGTCACGGCGAGCTCGTAGCGCCGGATGCCCACGGCATCGCTGAAGCCGGACCAGCGCGCGGCCACGCGCGTGTTGCTGTTCTGGTAGGCGAGCTCCGGGCCGGTGTGGCCATCCATCACCGTGGCGGCCAGCTCGGAGGGCGCCGTGCTGTCCTCCACGAAGGTCAGCGCCGCGGAGCAGGCGGAGACGTTGCCGACCGCGTCCGTGGCCTGGGCCACGTAGGTCGACGCGCTGTTGTCGCCCACGGAGAGCGACAGGGAGACCTGCCCCTGGTTGTCGGCGGCGCGCGAGGCGAGCTCTCCTCCCGTACACGTCGTGCCCGAGAAGAAGCGCACCTGGGCTCCCGGCTCGGTGGTGACCTGGAGGACCGGCGTGTTGTGATTGGCGGGGCCGACGGGGGTGGTGGCCAGGGTGGGAGTCGCGGGCGGCGTGCTGTCCTCGCGATACGTGGGGCCCACGGTGCAGCGCGAGGTGTTGCCCGCGGCGTCGGTGGTGGAGACGGAGGTGTCCGTGACGCTGTCATCCGGGACGGACAGGTGGAGGGAGAACGTGCCGGCCGCGTCCGCCACCTGGCTGTCGGCCGCCGTGCCGGAGCAGGTTCCATTCAGGTAGAGCCGGACGGTGGCGCCCGACTCCGTGCCGCCGATGAGGAGCGGGGTGTTGTTGTTGGCGGCATCCGAGGGCGACAGCCGGAGGCCCGAGAGCGTGGGCGGGGTGCTGTCCTCGCGGTAGGTCAGACCTTGGGTCGAGCACGCGGAGACGTTCCCGGCCTGGTCGATGGCCAGCGCATGGAAGGAGACCCATGCGTCGTCGGACACCGTCACGGGGATGGAGACCTGGCCCGCGGAGTCCGCGGCGCTCTCGCCGGCGATGGCGCCGGAGCAGCCCGCGACCGTGTAGAGGCGCACGCGCGCGCCGGGCTCGGTCCTGGCCAGGATGCGAGGTGTGTTGTCATTGGCGGGAGAGGCGGGTGTGCTCCCGGTGAGCGTCGGCGCGTCGGGAGGCGTGGTGTCCTCCGGAGGTCCCGCGTCCGACGTGCCCGCGTCTGGCGTACCCGAGTCCGGCGTGCCTGCGTCTGGCGTCCCCGAGTCCGGCGTGCCCGCGTCTTCACGCGGCGTACCGGAATCCGGCCCGGTATGTGTTCCGGAGTCCGGCTGGGTCGAGCCGTCGGGCACTCCGTTTCCACCTCCCCCGCAAGCAGCCAGCAGCCATCCACTCACCACCGCGACCACGAGCCCCCTCGACATCACTCTTCTTTCCATACGCTCCTTCGCCACGCGAAACATCTTCTTCGCTGGCGCCGTGTATCACGAGGAGCGCTGGTGAAGCGCGATCGAGGAAAGCGGAGCCGATACCCAGGCTCCGCCTCCCGTGATTTCCTGGTTCAGCGCAGCCGCTGGTACAGCGTGTCGAGCAGCGTGCCGTCGTCGCCGCTCAGCTCCCAGAACATCGCGCCGCCCAGGTTCTTGTTCAGGATGTAGTCCGACTTCGCGTTCAGCGTGGACGGGTCGTCGTACGCAACCCACACCTTGGTCGTCGGGCTGTAGACGTAGACCTCCTTCGCCTCGGGGTGGGTGAACTTGGTGTAGCCCGAGCCCGCGCGCTCGTAGTTGACCTTGATGTCCTTGTAGTCGAACACGCCCGTCAGGCCCGACTGTCCGTCATCCCACGTGCCCTTGGTGGGCACGCCGCTCTGGAACAGGCCGTTGTTCACGTTCGGCACGCCGCCCCAGCCTCGGCCGTAGAACGGGACGCCCACGACAATCTTGTCCGGCGCCACGCCCAGCTCGAGCATCTTCGCCACCGAGCCGTCCGTGTAGAAGCCCGTCCCCGCCGCCGGGTCGCCCGTCACGCGGTAGAGCGCCGAGTGGAAGTTCACCGTGCTCTCGAATGAGCCGTGGTAGTCGTAGCTCATCACGTTGATCCAATCGAGGATGTTGGACAGGTTCTTCGTCTCCTGCTTGTTCGTCAGCAGGTCCGGCGAAGCGCCCGTGGCGATGGTGAGCAGGTACGGCTTGCCCGTCTGCGCCGTCACCGCGTTGAGCTGGTTGCGGAACTCGGCCATCAGCAGCGTGTAGTTCTGCTTGTCCGCGGGGCTGTTGGTGTTGCCCGGCAGGCCGCCACCCACCGGGTACTCCCAGTCGATGTCGATGCCGTCGAACACGCCCACGCCGTTGGCCGGGTCCACGCCGGGGTACTGGCCCTTGATGAACAGGTCGATGCAGGACTTCACGAACGCGGCCCGCGAGGCCTGCGTCGCCGCCACCTGCGAGAAGTACGTCGACCACGTCCAGCCGCCCACGGAGATGAGCACCTTCAGGTGCGACTGCGTCTTCTTCAGCTCCTGGAACGCGCGGAAGTTGCCGCGCAGCGCCCCTGGGTTCCACTCGCCCGGCCAGCCGCCGCCCTTGTCGATGTCCGCGAACGAGTCACCGAGCACGCACCGCCCGTCCGCCGAGATGTTCGAGAAGGCGTAGTTGATGTGCGTCAGCTTCGCCGCGGGGATGTTCGCGACCTGGTAGTTGCGCGAGTAGATGCCCCACTGCGTGAAGTAGCCCACGATGCGCTTCTGGCCCCCCGGCTGCCCGGGAATCGCCACCTGCACCGTGACCTGCTTCGTGCCCACGTTGCCGGCCTGGTCGTACGCCCGCAGCGTGTACGAATACGAGCCGTTCTGCGCCGAGCCGGAGAAGGTCCGCGAGTAGCTCAGCGCCGTGGACACCACGGTGCCGTTCTCCAGAATCTCCACGCGGTCCACGCCCACGTTGTCCGTCGCCGTGGCGCTGAGGGTCAGCGTCCCCGCCGCGGTGATGTTCGTCGAGCTCGCGTTCAGCGTGACGACAGGCGCCGTGGTGTCACCGGGGACGGTGATGGCCACCTGCACGGTGACCTGCCGCGTGCCCACGTTGCCGGCCTGGTCGAAGGCGCGGAAGGTGTACGTGTACGAGCCGTTCTGCGCGGAGCCGGAGAAGTTGCGCGAGTAGCTCAGGCTCGTGGAGACCACGGCGCCGTTCTCCAGAATCTCGACCCGGTCCACGCCCACGTTGTCCGTCGCCGTGGCGGTGAGGGTCAGCGTCCCCGGCGCGGTGACGTTCGTCGAGCTGGCGTTCAACGTGACGGTGGGCGCGGTGGTGTCTCCGCCGCCCGCGGGCCCCAAATCCAGCCACAGCGCGGCCACCGCCACGGGCGTCCAGTCCGCCTGCGAGGTGTGCGCCTGACGGCATTGATAGAGCCGCCCACCGTAGGTGACCTGCGCGCCCGTCGCGTAGGCGACGCCCGCCGCCCACTCGGCGAGCAGCGGCGCGCGCATCACACTGCCCTGGCCCTCGCCGTGCGACGGGGAGACCTCTCCGCACCCGCTCGCGGACAGGGCCGAGACCATCAGTCCAATGAACCACTTGCTGCGACGCATGCTTTCTCTCCTCGCTTCGTTGGACGCGAGTCCGAAACCCGCTCGGGAACTCGTTTCCAGGAAGGAGGCGTGGACCGGATTTTCCGGGTCAAAGCCTCACGCAACGAATGGTGTGAGTGGAAGAACACGCAGCCACCGGAAGTGACGCGAGCGTCACCTGCTCAGTGCCACTGTTCGTTTCCATCCACCCAGGTGGCGAGCACGCTGACGTCGTCACGCAGCAGCGCGAGGTTCGCGCGTTGGCCAGGCGCGAGCCCGCCCAGCCGCGATTCCAGACCGAGCAACCGGGCGGGATAGAGCGAGGCCATGCGCAGCGCCTCCTCGAAAGGCACGCCCAGGAGTCGAACGGTGTTGCGCACCGCCGACGCCATGTCGATGTCCGCGCCGGCCAGGGTGCCGTCCTCCGTCACCAGCCGTCCATCGCGCCGCAGGATGGTGTGTCCATACAGCGTGAAGGTCGTCTCCTTCGTGCCCACGGGCGGCATCGCGTCGGTGACGAGGAAGACCTTGCCGCGAGGCTTGGCCTTCAAGAGCTGACGCAGGTTCGCCGGGTGCACGTGGACGCCGTCCACGATGACGCCGCACCACGCGTCATCGGACTCGAAGCCCGCGACCACGGGGCCGGGCTGCCGTCCCTGCACCGGAGGCATCGCGTTGAACAGGTGCGTGAAGCCGCGCACGCCCGCCGCGAGCGCTTGCTGGGTCCGCTCGTAGCTCGCCGCCGTGTGGCCGGCGAACAGCACCGCGCCCGAGCCGCTGAGCCTCTGGAGGAACGTGTCCTCCACGCGCTCTGGCGCGAGCGTCATCAACAACCTGCCCCCAGCCCGAGCCAGTCGCTCGCCGAGCGCGACGAGGGACGCGAGGTCCTCGGCTCCGGGCTGACGGATGTGGTGCGGCGCGTGGACGCCAGGGCGCTCGGGGCTGATGAACGGGCCTTCCAGGTGGACCCCGAGCACGCCGCTGCCGGGCTGCTCCAGCGCGCGCGTCGCGGCGTCACAGGCGAGCCGGGTGCGCTCGGGTGCGTCGGTGATGAACGTGGGCAGCAGGCTCGTGGTGCCCGAGCGGCGCAGCGTGGACGCGATGGCGAGCGCCGCGTCGACCGTGGGCGAGTCGTTGAACAGCACCCCGCCCGCGCCGTTCACCTGGAGGTCGATGAAGCCCGGGGCGAGCAATGTGTCGGCGGGGAGCTCGCGGGTGGAGAGCCCCACGGGCGCCTCGCGGCGCGGCACCACGGCGACGATGTGCCCGGCGTCGAGCACCACCGAGTGGCCCTCGAGGATGCGCTCGCCGGTGAACACGCGCGAGCCCGTGAGGATGTGTCTGGTCACACCGTCTCCGTCACCTTGCGAAGGTTCGCGGGTGCATCCGGGTCCATTCCGCGCGCGGTGGCGAGCCGGTGGACCGCCAGGTAGAAGCTCTGCACCTGGCACAGTGGCGCAAGCGCCAGGGGAACACCAGGAACGGTGGGCAGCGTCGCGGCGCCGGGGACGGGGAGCACCGTGCGCACCTCCGCGCCCAGCTCCATCATCCGGCGCACCACCGCGCGCGTTCCCTCGGCCGAGCCGTCCTCCTGTCCCAGCGCGATGACGGGGAAGCCCGGCTGCACCAGCCCGAGCGGACCGTGGGCCACCTCGGCCGCGCTGAAGGCCTCGGCGTGCAGGCGGCAGGTCTCCTTGAGCTTCAGCGCCAGCTCGAGCGCCGCGCCCAGGCCGCTGCCCCGGCCGACGACATACAGGCTCTGCGCGTCGACGAGCGTCTCCAGCGCGGGCCACCAATCGAGCGCGCACGCGGACGCGAGGGCCTCCGGAAGCGCGGCGACGGCCTCGTGCAGCTCCGGGCTCGCGGACCAGTGCGCCGCCAGGCGCAGGAACGCGAGGCCGGAGAGCAGATACGACTTGGTCGCGGCGACGGCGCGCTCGGGGCCCGCGTCCAGGGGGATGCTCACGTCACACAACGCGCCGAGCGGCGCGGAGGCGTCATTGACGAACCCGACGACGAGCGCGCCCGAGGCCTTCGCCGCCTCCGTCAGCCGCAGCAGGTCGGGGCTGCGCCCGGACTGCGAGACGGCGATGAAGAGCGAGTCGCGCAGGTCCAGCGCATGCGCGCCGTAGATGGACGCCACGCTGGGGCCCACCGAGGCCACCGCGCGGCCGAGCGTCGTCTCGATGAGGTACTTCCCGTAGACCGCCGCATGGTCCGAGCTGCCTCGCGCGCAGGTGACGACGAAGCGAGGAGGCCGGCGCCGCAGCCGCTCCCCCAGCTCCACGAAGGTGTCCTCGCTGCGCGCCAGCTGGAGCCGGGCGACCCCCGGAGCCTCCGCGGCCTCGCGAGCCATGATGGGCAGCGTCATCGAAGCGCCTCCAGGCTGCTCGACCCGACCGCAGGCGCCATCGCCCCGACTGCTGACAGATTCCCCATCCCGCTCACGTTCGACCCCACGACAAGGTTGCACGCCCGATATAGAGCGCGGCCCACGCATCCTCTACTCCCGTTCGCCTGTCTGCCGGGCAGTGAGCCTTTCGCGAGTCCCCGCAGTGCTCGCGCGCCGTCGATGACAGGGATTGAACAGCCCGTCGCATCCACGACACACCCGGGGGTTGTTTCCCCGTGGGTGACACCCACCTCCACGGGAGCGTCCTCCATCGGATGCCGGGGCTGTCCGTGCGCGACACGCCGCCGTGTGGAAGGGAGTCACATCATGGAGTGTTTGAGTTCGAGGACAATCCCATGCGGGCTCGCGGGAGCCCTCTCGGCCATGCTGGCGCTGACCGCGTGCGGGCCGGGGGACGGCGCGACGCAGGGGCCGGCAGGGCAGGACTCGGAGCGTCCCATCGAGGCGGCGCGGGCGGTGGGCCCGCCGAGCGTCCTCGCCTGGCAGGTGCGCGACGGGGACCTCATCTACCGAGGCAACACGCGCTCCTCGCGCATCGCCCGTGACAGCGCGGGCAACGTGCTCACGCTGGGCTCCTACGTGCGCAATGGCTCCGAGCGGACCCTGGAGCTGCTCAAGCTCGACCCGCAGGGCCAGACGCTCTGGCGCAAGACCTTCGCGTGGGACGCGCCCGGCTGGGACTTCTATTCGTTCCCCGACCTGGTGGTGGACGCGCAGGACGACATCCTCGTCGCGGGGCAGTCCTCGCCATTGACGGACCTGGGGGACGGCCCGCTCGGCAAGAAGTCCTTCGTGGCGAAGTTCTCCTCCACGGGCGCGCTCGTGTGGCGCAAGGCCCTGTGCGACGAGCTGGGCATCCGCGCGGTGGCCGTCGACTCGCAGGGCGCGGTGTGGCTCGGCGGACAGGTGGGGCAGAACTGCAACGTGGGCGGCGGCGTCCGGTGGCTCCTGCAGACGCCCGCGTACCAGGGCTACATCGCCAAGTTCGACGCGAAGGGTGAGTACGTCTTCGACCGCGCCATCGGCGGCCGGGGCGACAGCGTGGAGGTGATGGACCTGAAGACGGCCTCGGACGATGGCGTCGTCGTGGTGGGCTGGCGCTACGTCTTCAATCGCTCACAGGACCGGGCCGCGTTCGTGTCCAAGTTCGCGAAGAACGGCCCCCACCGCTGGTTCCGCGAGTACCCGCAGGGCACGGGCGGCTTCTACTCGGTGGCCATGCTCGGTGACGACGTCGTCGCGGTGGGCAGCTACACGGGGACGATGCGCTTCGCCGGCCAGGACTACCCCGCGGGCAATCTCTACGGCCGCGGCAACCTCGCCGTGTACTCGCTCGACGGCGAGGAGCGCTGGCTGGGCCTCATGGGCAGCTGGATGAAGGACGTCGCCGTGGGGCCGCTCGGCATCGCCGTGCTGGGCTCCTGCGATGGCGCGTGCCCGCCGCCGGACGCGCAGTTCGGCGGGACGGACGGCGTGCTCGGGCTCTACTCCCCCTCGGGCACCCGGCTGTGGACGGCCCGGTATGGCCCCTACCACTCCGCCGCCTGGGAGCTGACGTACCACCCGACGGGCGCCATCACCCTCACCGGCGTCGCGGACATCGACGCCTCGACCTTCACCAGCAAGCAGCTCATCCAACACCTGCGGCCCCAATAATCCGTCCGCCCATGTTGACGCACGCGGACATCAGGAAGCCGCGCGCCGCGAAAACGGACAACCTCCCTGGGCCCCCTATACTGCGGCGCCAGGGAGGCAACACCTCGACATGGGCACGCGAATCCTGGGCATGGTGCTGGCCGGAGGCCAGGGAACCCGGCTGGCGCCGCTGACGCTGCGACGCTCGAAGCCGGCGGTGCCCTTCGGCTCGAAGTTCCGCATCATCGACTTCGCGCTCAACAACTTCATCAACTCCGGCATCTACTCCATCTACGTCCTGACGCAGTTCAAGGCGCAGTCGTTGACGGAGCACATCCAGCGCGGCTGGCGCTTCGGCTCGGTGTTGTTGTCGGACTACTTCATCACGCTCGTCCCCGCGCAGATGTACCTGTACGAGGAGCTGGGGCCCGTCTGGTACCGGGGCACCGCGGACGCCATCTACCAGAACATGCACCTGGTGGAGAACCACCGCCCCGAGCACCTGGCCATCTTCTCCGGCGACCACATCTACAAGATGAACGTGGCGCACATGCTGGAGCAGCACGAGGCCCAGCGCGCCGACATCACCATCGCCGCGTACCCCACGCCGCTCGCCGACGCGCACCGCTTCGGCGTCATGCAGGTGGACGAGCGCGGCCGCGTGACGGAGTTCCAGGAGAAGCCCAAGAACCCCAAGTCCATCCCCGGCCGGCCCGACACCGCGCTCGCCAGCATGGGCAACTACATCTTCCGCAGCAAGGTGCTCGCGGAGCTGTTGGAGGTCGACGCGAAGTCGGAGGGCTCGCAGCACGACTTCGGCAAGGACGTGCTGCCGCGCGCGCTCAAGGACGGCTATCACATCCACGCGTACGACTTCGCCAAGAACCCCATCCCCGGGCAGACGGGCCCCAACACCTACTGGCGCGACGTGGGCACGCTGGACGCGTACCACGAGGCGTCCATGGACCTGGTGTCGGTGAACCCGGAGTTCGACATCTTCAACGCCGAGTGGCCGCTGCGCACCGCCAGCGAGTACAGCCCGCCCGCCAAGTTCGTCCACGAGTCCGGTGACCGCGTGGGCCGCGCGCTCAACTCCATGGTGGCCGGCGGCTGCATCATCTCCGGCGGTGTGGTGCGTGAGAGCATCCTCTTCCGCCGCGCGCGCGTGAACAGCTACGCCAGCGTGCAGCGCTCGGTCATCTTCGACGAGGTCGACATCGGCCGGCACGCCCAGGTGAAGAACGCCATCATCGACAAGGGCGTGCGCGTGCCGCCCAACGCGAAGGTGGGCTACGACCTGGAGGCCGACCGCGCCCGGGGCTTCACCATCACCGAGAGCGGCATCGTCGTGGTGCCCAAGGGCTACCGCTTCGAGTAGCGCCCACGGCCCGCGCCCCCCGTCCACCCAGGGGGCCTTCCGAGGTTCAAAATCCAATATTGAATATGAGAATCGTTATCAAGTAGGGTGCCGCCCTGTCGAGTGAGGTGGAGCCCTCGGGGCGTGCGGTGTGCGCGCGCGTGAAGGGGGCCCTCGACGAGGAAGGCCGGGGCCCCCGCTCCGGTGGGCACGTCACGCAGTCCGTTCAGGGAAGAGGGATACGAAGATGAGTCATACCGAGCAGGCGTTGCCGAGGCGCGCCGGACAGCAGGGCCTGTGGGTCCTGGTCGCCGTGGTCATGTCGTTGGCGTTGCTGGCGAGCTGCGGAGATGACGACAAGGACCCCACGCCCAACCCCACGCCGGACGCGGGCCAGCAGGAGGACGCGGGCACGCCGGACTCTGGGACTCCGGACTCGGGGACGCCGGACGCGGGGCCGCAGGTGTGTGGCCCGACTTCCGTGAACTGCAGCGAGCAGACCATCGACACGCTGAAGCTCTACAACGTGCTGAACACGGGCGAGGTCCGCGAGGAGGGTACGACGGCGGGCGAGTTCCACACGTTCGTGGACTCCACGGGTGGTGGCCTGACGCCGAACCAGTCCTATGCGTACCTGCGCTTCACGCCGACGGGGCTGACGAAGGTGCAGCTCCACGACCACGAGGCGCTCGCGTCGGAGGGCTGGGACATCGCGGTGCGTCGCTACACGATGCGCGTCAACAGCGGCACGTCGGGTCCGTCGTGCGTGTCGGTGGCGACGCTGCCCGAGGGCACCACGTTCGCGTCGGTGACGTCGGTGGACGCCTCGCTCACGTTCGAGAAGGAGAAGTGGTGGGACGACTCCTCGGGCACCTGCACGCTCGTCCCGGATGACTCGGGCCTCAATGGTCCCAAGACGGCGCTGGGGGCCTTCTGGACGTACCCGGTGCGCTGCGTCCAGATGACGGGCCGGGTGTTCATCGTCCGGCTGGCGGATGGCCGCAACGTGAAGCTGGAGGTGACGGGCTACTACAGCCCGGACGTGCAGGCGACGTGCAACAGCACGGGCGCGGCGCCGGCGCCGAGCGGCTCGGGTTCCATCCGCATCAAGTGGGCGTTCCTGCCGTGAGGCTCGGGGCGTGGCTTCTGCTGCTCCCCCTGGGATGTGGCCCCGTGGAGTCGACGCGGGCGCCGCACGAGCGTCCGGAGACGTTGACCGAGGGGCGACAGGGGCAGCAGACGGGAGCGCGCCCCACCTCGCCCCTGGCGGTGCCGCCGAGCTTCGGCGCGGGTGAGCAGGTGGAGTCGGTGGTGTCCCCGAAGGGGCGCTTCCGCATCCACTTCTCCCGCGTCGGGCTCAACGCGGTGCCGGCGGGGGATGCCGATGGCAGTGGCGTGCCCGACGCCGTCGAGGTCGTCGGGCGCGCGTATGAGCGCGTCGCGGACTTCTACGTGAGCCTGGGCTTCGTGTTGCCGGGCAGCGACGCGGCGGTGGCGGACAACGGCGGGGACGGGCTGTTCGACGTGTACCTGGTGGACTTCGCCGGAGTCGCCGACGGGGCGTTCCGGCTGGACGACTGCGAGACGGAGTCGGGCCTGCGGTGCGTGGGGCACATGCTCCAGGAGAACGACTTCGCGGGCTACAGCTACCCGTCGTACGAGACGGCGGTGGACATCCTCGCAAGCCACGAGTTCTTCCATGCGGTGCAGTCCGCGTATCGGACGGGCATGGGCGGCGTGGTGACGGAGGGCACGGCGGTGTGGGCGAGCGAGCGGTTCGACGCGTCGCTGGATGACCTGGAGCACTTCTCCGCGTCGTACCTGTCGCGCACGGACTCCAGCCTGGTGCAGGACCCCACGGGGCCGGCGGCGTCGTTCAGCTATGGCTCGGGCTTGTTCTTCCAGTACCTGGGTGAGCGCGTGGGTGACGCGGCCATCCTGCGGCTGTGGGAGGAGAGCGTCACCTCGCCGGAGGTGCGCTGGCCGGTGTTGGTGGACCGCCTCCTGAACCGTGACTGGAGCTTGAGCTTCGATGCCGCGTTCACGGAGTTCTCGACGTGGAACCTGTCCACGGGCGCGCGGGCGAATGCGTCGCAGGGCTACGCGCGGGGCGGTGGGTACGAAGGGCTCAAGCCCGCCGCGAAGACGCTGCCCTATCAGGAGGAGGGCGTCCGGCTGACGACGGCGTCGGCGCGCTACTTCGAGGTGCCGGGTGGCTCGGAGCGGGTGTGGGCGCGGTATACGCCTCGGGACGTGGCGAACTCGTCGCAGCAGCACCTGCTGGTGGCGGCGGTGACGGACACCGCGGTGCTGCGGGTGACGCGCGTGGATGGACCGGGGACGCTGACCGCGAACGTGACGGCGACGGATGCGAGCCGGGTCATCATCGCGGTGGTGGATGGTCGCCACGAGGGCACGGGCCGCTACGGCACGCTGTGCCTCACGGGTGAGACGTCCGGCGCGCCGTGTGTCGAGGTGACACCGGAGCCCGAGCCGGAGCCCGAGCCCGAGGTGCCCGTGACTCCCGACGATGACGACGACGGTGGCTGCGCGGCCGCGCCCGGTGCGCTGGGCTGGGCGGCGCTGGTGCTCGTGGGGCTGGGACGGCGACGGCGGTCGTAGCGGCGGTGAGGCGCTCGGAGCCGCTGTCCATGACGGCTCCGAGGTCCGCTTCGCCTAAGTCAGGGGACCGTGGGCGCCTCGGCGTGGGGCGTCGACGGTGCTTCGGGCGACGCGGGCGGGCACTGCCTCTGGTACTCGGTGAGCGCGCGCTGGAAGCGCTCCCGTTCCCCACGGGGCCACGCTTCGGGCAGCTTCGTGACGGCCTCCTGCTGCTCCTGGACGGCCTCCTGGCAGCGGCCCTGATGGAAGGCGACCAGGGCGCTCGTCTCCAGCGCATAGGCGTTGTCGCGAGCCCTGCGCCCGATACGCGCGAGCGGGGCCGCCTCCTCGTGACGCCCGGCCTTCGCGTACAGCCAGGCCAGCTCCGTCGCGCTCCACCAGTACTCGGGGCTGAGCTTGTTCAGCCTGCGCAGCGCCTCTTCGTAGCCCGGGTCCTCGGGGCGGTCTCTCGCCATGGCCCGCGCCAGGTGGCCCCAGGCCTCGACGCTGTCGGGGAAGGCCTTCGCACGCGTCATGCCCCACGCGAGCTCCTGCTCCGGCGTGAGGTCCATCTCCGAAGTGACGGTGTCCCGCTTGACGGTGTAGTGGATTTGGATGGGATGGCCCGCGAGAGTCGCCGGGTGGAAGCGCATGCTCGCCACGGTCTTCAGCGTGGCCTCGTCGAGGGCGTCGGTCGCGGACTCCACGAGCCGGATGTCCCGCGGGCGCCCGTTCGTCCCGACGATGAACTCGACGACGACCATCGCGAGGGTCTTCTGGCGATAGACCTCGTGAGGAAACTCGTGCACCACCCGCCAGTAGCCCACGGGCGGCCCGAACTCCTCGCGCAGGAAGTCGCAGGCCTGAATCAGGTCCGCCAGCACGCAGGCGGCGCCGAGGTCCGCCTGGGCTTGTCTGACCTGCTCCTCGGTGGGCTTGCCCGCGAGGACTCTCTTGGCCTCCTCGAAGATGGCGGGGGCCTCCTCGACGGTCACGCTGACGCTCGGGTCGGTATTGCGACGCGGGGCGAGCACCCCCATGTACACGGGCGGGCTGTGGGGGCGCGGATTCAGGTACTCGTCCATGGCCCAGGAGAGCTGGCCGTGGCTCGCGGGCAGGGTGGGAATCGGACGCGAATGACCACATGCGGTGAGGCCCAGGAGCACGGCGCCCAGGACAACGGTTGCGAATCTCATCGCGCCGCACGCTAGCGCGGGCCGCCCTCGCGCAGGAAGGTGTGCCCAAGGCGTGTCGAAGGTCGTCCCAGCGCACGCGGTCCGCTGTCCTCCGCGAGACACGGGGAGCCCGGTACCTTCACGCGCGAGGGCCCGCCGTCTACCGTGTGACACTGAAAGGCGCTGCGGCGTCGGGACTCGTTCAGTCGTGGGGACAGGGGTCGCGTCCACCACGGGTTCCGACTAAGCGTACCCCTGAGCGCCGCACGGACCCGAGACCTTCATGCACAGCGCAACCGGCCAGGACAGCAGCTCGCCCTTCATCCGCTCCGTGGGAAGAGCCCTCCCGCCTCACTACGCTTCGCAGGAGCAGCTCATCGCCGCCTTCCGGGAGCTGTGGGCCACGCGCCACTTCAACCTGGAGCGCCTGGAAGACCTGCACCGCGCCGTCCAGGTCGGTGGCCGCTACCTGGCGCTCCCCATCGACGCCTACCGCGAGCTCGTCACGTTCCAGCAACGCAACGACGCCTGGATTCGCGAGGCCACCGCCCTCAGCGAAGTGGTGGTGCGCCAGACGCTGGAACAGGCGGAGCTGACGCCGTCGGACGTGGACCATGTCTTCTTCGTCACCGTGACAGGCATCTCCACTCCCAGCGTCGAGGCGAGGCTCGCCAACAGGCTGCGCTTCCGCGAGGACTTCAAGCGCACGCCCATCTTCGGGCTCGGCTGCGTCGCGGGCGCGGCCGGCATGGCGCGGGCCGCCGACTACCTGCGCGCCTTCCCCACGCACACCGCGCTGCTGGTGTCCGCGGAGTTGTGCTCGCTGACGCTGCAGCGCGAGGACCTGTCCATCCCCAACATCATCGCCTCCGGCCTCTTCGGCGACGGCGCCGCGTGCGCGGTGCTCCGAGGCGCCCAGGCGCCAGGCGCCCGAGGTCCCCGCGTGGTGGCCTCGCGCTCCGTCTTCTACCCGGACACCGAGCGCACCATGGGCTGGGACGTGGTGGACTCGGGCTTCAAGGTCGTGCTGTCCGCGAAGGTGCCCCACCTGGTCAAGGACCACATCCGCGGCAACGTGGACGCCTTCCTCGCGAGCCACGGATTGCAGCGAAGTGACATCCGCCACTGGGTGGCGCATACCGGCGGCCCCAAGGTGCTCGAGTCCTTCGAGCAGGCGCTGGAGCTGCCGCAGGAGGCGCTCACGCGCTCGTGGGCGTCGCTGCGCGAGGTGGGCAACCTGTCCTCCTCGTCGGTGCTCTTCGTGCTGGGCGAGACGCTGGAGAAGGCGGACGCGAAGCCGGGGGACTGGGGCCTGATGATGGCGATGGGGCCGGGCTTCTGCGCGGAGATGGTGCTCCTGCGATGGTGACGCTCACGCAAGGGGTGTTCCTCGGGTACATGGGCGCGCTCGTGCTGGAGCGGCTCGTGGAGTTGGTGCTCTCCAAGCGCAACGCGGCGTGGGCCTTCGCGCGGGGCGGGGTGGAGACGGGGCAGCGCCACTACCGCTTCATGGTGGTGTTCCACACGCTGTTCCTCGTCGCGTGCGTGGCGGAGGTGTTCCTCCTGCATCGGCCCTTCCCGGGCGTGTTGGGTTGGGTGGCGCTGGGCGGCGCGCTGGTGGCGCAGGGGCTTCGCTACTGGGCCATCTCCACGCTGGGCTCGCGGTGGAACTCGCGCATCATCGTCGTGCCGGACCTGCCCCCCGTGGAGGGCGGGCCGTACCGCTTCCTGCGCCACCCCAACTACGTCGCGGTGGTGCTGGAGCTGGCGTGTGTGCCGCTCATCCATGGCGCGTGGTGGACGGCCGTGTGCTTCTCGGTGGGGAACCTGGGGTTGCTCTTCGTGCGCATCCGCGCGGAGGAGGCGGCCCTGGGGGATGTGTACGCGAAGGCGTTCTCCCATCGTCCCCGTTTCCTTCCGGAGGTGCCCCGTGGCTGAGCTCGAACTGGAGGTCCTGGCGGAGATTCGTCGCATCGCCGCCGAGGAGCTGGAGTGGAAGGGGGAGGTGGAGTCCGGGCTCGACCTCGTGCGCGACCTGCAGCTCGACAGCCTGGGGCTGACGGTGCTGGCGGTGGGGCTGGAGAACCGCTTCCGCATCCGCTTGTCGGAGGAGGACGCGCAGGGGGTGCGCACGGTGGGAGATTTGGTGAAGCTGGTGGAGCGACGCGTGCTGTCCACCTCGCGCGTGGCGACGGAGGTCCGTTCGTGAGGGGACCCACGCTGCCCGCGTTACGGTTCGCCACGGTGAACGCGATGCTCGCCTCGACGGCCGGGACGGACTTCCGGTTGACGTTCGTGGACGCGGCCGAGAAGGAGACCTCGCTGTCCTGGGCGGAGGTGTACCAACGCGCGCGGCGCACGGCGGCGGGGCTGTTGCGCCTGGGTGTGCGCGAGGGGGAGCGGGTGGCGCTGCTGCTGCCCACCTCGCCGGCCTTCATGGATGCCTACTTCGGCGCGCTGCTCGCGGGCGCGGTGCCGGTGCCGCTGTATCCGCCGGTGCGGCTGGGGCGGCTGGAGGAGTACCACCGGGCGACGGCGCGGATGCTCCAGGTGACGGAGTCGTGCCTGGTGCTGACGGACTCGCGGGTGCGGCTGCTGTTGGGGCCGAGCGTGGAGAGGTCCCGTCCCCGCCTGGGCTGTCACACGGTGGAGGACGTCTCGCGCGACGACGAAGGGCGCGAGGTGGCGGTGGGCGCGGACGCGCTGGGCCTCATCCAGTTCTCCTCCGGCTCCACGGTGGACCCGAAGCCGGTGGCGCTGACGCACGGGGCGCTGCTGTCGCAGTTGAGGGCGCTGGAGGTGGCGATGCCGGTGCCGCCCGACAGTCCCCGGGTGGGCGTGAGCTGGCTGCCGCTGTACCACGACATGGGGCTCATCGGCTGTCTGCTCTCGGCGCTGCACTACCCGGGGCACCTGGTGCTGATTCCGCCCGAGGCCTTCCTGGCGCGCCCCGCGCTGTGGCTGCGCGCGGTGTCCAGGCATCGGGGCTTCATCTCGCCGGCGCCGAACTTCGCGTATGGCCTGTGCTTGAAGCGGGTGAAGGACGCGGAGCTGGAGGGCGTGGACCTGTCGTCGTGGAAGCACGCGCTCAACGGCGCGGAGCCGGTGTCCTCGGAGACGCTGCGGCGCTTCGTGGAGCGCTTCGAGCGGTGGGGCTTCTCCGCGCGCGCGCTGCGGCCGGTGTACGGGCTGTCCGAGGCGTCGCTGGCCGTGACGTTCCCTCCGGAGGGGAGGGGGCCGCGCTCGCTGGGCGTGGACCCGGGGCTGCTCGCGAGCGAGGGGCGGGTGGAGGAGGGCGCGCGGCCATTGGTGAGCGTGGGCTGTCCGGTGGCGGGCTTCGAGGTGGAGGTTCGCGACGAGCAGGGCGGGGTGTTGCCGGACAAGCGCGTGGGTAAGGTCTTCACGCGCGGGCCATCGCTGATGCACAGCTACTTCGGGGACGCGTTGTCCACGCGGCGCGCGCTGACGCTGGACGGGTGGCTGGACACGGGAGACCTGGGCTTCATCGCGGAGGGGGAGCTGTACCTGACGGGGCGCGCGAAGGACGTGGTCATCATCCGCGGGGCGAACCACGCGCCGCAGTCCTTCGAGGAGCCGCTCCAGTCGGTGGAGGGCGTGCGCACGGGTTGCGCGGTGGCGCTCGGCTTCACGCCCGAGGGTGGGCAGGACGAGGCGCTGCTCATCCTCGCGGAGCGGGGTGGGACGGATGCCGACGAGGCGGTGGAGGAGCGCATCCGCGCGGCGGTGGTGGAGGCCACGGGCGTGCGTCCGCACACGGTGAAGCTGTTGGAGCCGGGGACGCTGCCTCGCACGTCGAGCGGGAAGCTGCGTCGGATGGAGGCGCTGCGGCGTTACCTCACCGGAGAGCTGTCGCCGCCGAAGAAGGTGGGCATGGTGGGCATGGCGGTGGAGATGGCGCGCAGCGCGCTCGCCATGGCGCGGGCGGAGCACGATACGTGAGTCGTCGGCTCTCGGAGGGGATGGGCAAGGAGCTTCGTTCGTGAGACGCCGCGCCGCGCTTGACCTGGCGGGAGCCGCCCGCCCGTGCGTCCTCTGCGCGACAGGTGGCGAGAGGCCGAGCGCCACGCGGGGCCGAGCACCGCGCGGCACCCGGACGTGGCGCCATTGCGCGGCGGCGAGGCCTCTGGCGGAGTCCGCGCCATGAGTCGGTATGACGTCGCGGTGGTGGGAGGAGGCCCGGCCGGGCTCGCCGTGGCCATCCACGCCGCGACGCGGGGGCTGAACACCGTGGTGTTGGAGCGCGCCTCCTTCCCGGCCGACAAGGCCTGCGGCGAGGGGCTCATGCCCGCGGGGCTCGCGGCCCTGGAGCGGCTGGGCGCGCTCACGCACCTGGACCGCTCGCAGAGCGCGCCGTTCGTGGGCATCCGCTACGTGCAGGAGGATGGCAGCACGGCGGAGGGGCTCCTCCCCGCCCCAGGAGGGCTCGGCGTGCGTCGGGTGGCGCTCGCCGAGGCGCTCGTCACCCGCGCGCGCGAAGTGGGCGCACAGCTCCGCGAGCGCACCCATGTGGTGTCGCATCGCCGCGTCGGCGACGGTGTGACGCTGGAGCTGGTCGAAGGTGAGGTCCAGGCGCGGATGCTGGTGGCCGCGGATGGGCTCGCCTCACCCCTGCGGCGCGCGGAGGGACTGGAGATGGACGCGGAGGGGCCTCGCCGCTTCGGCCTGCGCCGCCACTTCCAACTCGAGCCCTGGTCCCCCTACGTCGAGGTGCACTTCGCGAACGGCGTGGAGGCCTACGTCACGCCCGCGGGCGCCCGGCGCGTGGGGCTCGCCTTCCTCTGGGAGGACGGAGGCGTGGAGGGGCGCGTGGGCTTCGAGACCTTGCTCTCCCGCTTCCCGAAAATCGAAGCGCGACTGTCCGCCGCGACGCCGGACTCCCAGGTGCGAGGCGCGGGTCCCCTGGCGCGCGTGGCCCGCGTGCGCGTGGCGGACCGCTTCGCCCTGGTGGGCGACGCCGCGGGCTACGTGGACGCGCTCACCGGAGAAGGCCTCTCCCTCGCCTTCTCCTGCGCGGAGTCGCTGGGCGCGCTCCTGCCCGACGCGCTCACGAGAGGGGCGACGCGCGACGTGCTCCAGCCCTACGAGGCGCGCTTCCAACAGGTGTTCCGCAAGTACGCCTGGGCCACGCGCTCCCTCTTGATGCTGGCGCGCCGTCCCAGGCTGCGACGCCCCATCGTCCGGATGCTCGGCCACAGCCCGTGGCTCTTCGAGCGCATCCTCCACACCGTCGTCGGGTGAGCCGCGCCTCACGGCGCCTTGCCCACCACCCACCCGACGAACATCTCCGACGAGCGCTCCAACAGCGGCTCAATCGAGTCACTCTGGCTCTTCTTGCGCAGCGGCCCCTCGTTCCATAGCGACGCGAGCCCGTGCACCCAGGACCAGATGGTGAAGGCCAGGATGTCCATGTCCACCTTGCCACCCGAGGCCACGCGAGCCTCCTGCGCCAGCTCCTGCAACCGCGCGTAGGCACGCATGCCTTCGGTGTGGATGCCTGCGTACTTCTCCTCGTCGCTCCACTCCTGACGGAACATCACCCGGTAGTGCGCCGGGTGCTCCACCGCGAAGCGCACGTAGCACCGCGCGAGCGCCTTGAGCTGCGTGTCGAGACGCGGCGACCGGGCCTTCGTCATCGCCTCGTCCATCCGCGCGTTGAGCGCCCGATAGCCCTCCTCCGCCACCGCCGCCAGGAGCGCATCCTTGTCCCGGAAGTGGTGGTACGGCGCCGCCGCCGTGACGCCCGCGCGCCGGGCCACCTCCCGCAGCGACACCGCGCCCACGTCCTCCGTCGCGATGAGCTTCAACGTCGCGTCCACCAGCGCCTGCCGCAAATCCCCGTGGTGGTACGTGCGCCGCTTGGGCGCCGCCGCCTTCTTCGCCCGGGTCGTCATCGCCCCGGCCTCCTTGCCCGCCCGTTCATCTTGACACTGTTCAGACCGGGCCTTATTTGAACATCGTTCACATTAACGGGGAGCAGCTGGATGCGCGCATTCGTCACGGGCAGCACGGGGCTGTTGGGCAACAACGTGGTGCGGGCGTTGGTGGCCGGGGGGCACACGGTGCGGGCGCTGGCGCGCTCGCCGGCGAAGGCGCGCCAGGTGCTGGGTGGGCTTTCCGGCGTGGAGGTGGTGGAAGGGGACATGTTGGATGTGAAGGGCTTCGCGGCCGCGCTGGAGGGTTGTGACGTGGTCATCCACACGGCGGCGTACTTCCGTGAATACTACGCGGCGGGAGACCACTGGCCGAAGCTGTATGCCATCAACGTGACGGCCACGGTGGCGCTGGCCGAGGAGGCGCACCAGCGCGGGGTGAAGCGCTTCGTGGACATCAGCTCCTCGGGCACGGTGGGCGCCAAGGCGGACGGCTCGCCCGGGGACGAGTCGACGCCGCCCGCGGCGCTGCTCGCCGGCAACCTCTACTTCAAGAGCAAGGTGGAGTCGGAGCGTGAGCTCAACGCCTTCAGCGCGCGCACGGGCATGGACGTGGTCTACATCCTGCCGGGGTGGATGTTCGGTCCCGGGGACGCGGGGCCCACCGCCGCGGGGCAGCTCATCCTGGACCTGGCCGCGGGGAAGATGCCGGCCCTGCTCGAGGGGGGCTCGTGCCTGGTCGACGCGCGCGACGTGGCCGAGGCCACCCTGGTGGCGGCCCAGAAGGGGCGCTCGGGGGAGCGCTACCTGGTGGGCGGTGAGTTCGTGGACCTGGGCACGCTGACGCGGACGATTGAGGCGGTGTCGGGCATCCCCGCGCCGCGCAGGGTGCTGCCCCACGCGCTGGCGCTGATGTTGGGCGCGCTGGGGCAGACGTGGGCCCGGCTGACGGGGGGCGAGACGGCGCTGACGGTGGAGGGGGTGCGCGTGATGCGCGCGAAGCTGCGGGTGGACTCGTCCAAGGCGAAGCGGGAGCTGGGGGTGCGCTTCCGCCCGCTGGAGGAGACGCTGCGCGACACGGTGGACTGGCTGCGTGAGCACAAGCCCCAGATGGCGTCCGCCGCGAAGCGTCCTCGGGTGGCCACGTCCTCCTGAAGAGTCCTGCGCGGCCGCGTGCCCGCCATTACGATGGAGCCCCGCCTGCGCCCTGACCGGAGGGCGTGGCCGTTGGCTTCGATGGAGCGTCGTCCCCATGTCCCAGGCATCCCTGGCCCGTTGGTTCCCCGCATCGACCGCCCTGTGGGGCCTGCTCGCCTGCGCGCCGCTCGTGGGCGGCTGCCTGTTCGCGGGGCCCAGCCACCGGGGTCCGCCGATGGCGCACTTCGACGGGGAGAAGTTCCAGAACATCGGTGACGCGCCGGCGTTGTCGGCGTCCCAGTTGATTGGCGCGGCGCTGAAGGAGCCCCGGGGCGAGTGGCGCGAGTACGAGGACCTTCCTCCCGGCAGGCCCCCGCCCGAGCGCGTGGGCCCGGGGAAGCTGAAGGTCACCCTCATCAACCACGCCACCGTGCTCATCCAGGCGGACGGCGTGAATGTGCTGACGGACCCCATCTACTCGGAGCGGCCCAGCCCGGTGCCGTGGGTGGGACCCAAGCGGGTGCACCCGCCAGGCATCCGCTTCGAGGACCTGCCGCCCATCGACGTGGTGGTGGTGAGCCACAACCACTACGACCACATGGACCTGCCCACGCTGCGCCGGCTGGAGGAGGCGCACCATCCGCGCTTCATCGTCGGGCTGGGCAACAAGGCGCTCCTGGACGATGAGGGCTTCCGCCACGTGGAGGAGCTGGACTGGTGGCAGGCCACACAGGTGACGCCGGAGGTGTCGGTGACGGCGGTGCCCGCGCAGCACCGCTCGAACCGGGGGCTCACGGACCAGGCGGAGACGCTATGGGCCGGGTACGTCGTGTCGACCACGGGCGGGCCGGCGTTCTTCGCGGGGGACACGGGCTTCGGTCCGCACTTCGCGATGATGGCCGCGCGCTTCGGGCCCATGCGGTTGTCGGTGCTGCCGATTGGGGCCTACCGGCCGCGCGTGCTCCACACGGTGCACATGGGGCCGCGCGAGGCGCTGGATGCGCACAAGGTGCTCGGCTCCTCCACGTCCGTGGCCATGCACCACAACACCTTCCCCATGGCCTTCGACGGGCAGGACGAGGCGAAGTTCCTGCTGTTGCGGCTGCTCGCGCGCCAGGAGGTGCGTCCGCGCTTCTGGGCGCTGGGCTTCGGCGAGGGGCGCTTCGTGGAGCCCCTGCCATCGACGCCCGCCGCGGTGGCGAGCGTGTGCGCGGCGGAGCAGTAGGCCCGGGCGTCAGCGGTTGAAGGGCGTCTCCTGGACCCAGTTGAATTGGCGCTCCAGGAGCAGGAACTTCGACGTGTCCACCTTCTTCACGTGGACGTCGAGTCGGGCGCCGTCGACCTCGCCCTTGAGCACGAGGTGCTCCGCGTCCGGCTTCTCGTAGTGGAGGGTGGCCAGGACTTTCGCGTCGGGGCCGCGGCCCGCCATGAGGAGGAGCGACTTGCCGTCCTCGCCCTCCTTCACCGGGTAGTGCCTGCGCGAGTCATCCATCATCCGGAGGGACAGCAGGTAGCGGCCGACGGAGACGGCGCGCCAGCGATACGGGTCCGTGAGGAGGGGTGGGCGCTCCTGGCCGTCGCGGGTGAAGGACTCGACGGTGTAGAGCCCCATGAGGGGAGACTGGGATGCGCCTTCGTCCCGCTTCATGCGGCTCTCCAGACTCCGAGCGCCGTGGGTGTAGAGCAGCCAGCCGATGAAGAGGGCCTTCGTGGCGCGCATGCCCCAGGTCGCGAGGGGCGGGAAGGTGAAGGGGAGCTCGAGTGAGACGGGCTGGGTGGCGCGGTTGAGGACGAAGACGTCGGCGAGCCTGCGCAGGTCCGGCAGCACCAGGAAGACGGCGTAGAGCAGCAGTTGGGTGGAGTAGAGCTTGACGGGGACGTCGTAGAAGAAGTTCAGCGCCACGACGTTGGCCATGACGCCGATGACCACCAGGGCTCCGAGCGTCGTGGTGCGACGGGCGAGCAGTAGCAGGCCGCCCAGCACCTCGGCGCTTCCGGTGAAGAGGTTGTAGCCGGTGGAGAACCCCATGAAGGTCCAGAGCAGTCCCATCGGGGAGAAGTCGCCCAGGGGCTGGGTGAGCCGCTCGACGGACACCATGGGGAACTGCGACTTGAAGACCTTGGCGAAGCCGTAGGACAGCATCGGGACGGCCAGGACGTAGCGCACGTAGACGTGGAGCAGGGCGTGCGCCTTGACGTAGCGGGGACGCCGCCGGTCGACGAGGGACCACACGCCGGTCGCGACGAGGGCGAGCGCGAGGAAGAAGGCCGTCTGGGCATAGTCGATGGCCTTGTCGCCGCTGCCCGTCTGCGTGAGGGGGAGCTCGCCCGGGTAGCCGGCCACGTTGCGGGCGACCCAGGGGACCGCGAGGTTCCAGAAGTCGGAGATGGCCTCGGAGAAGGGCGCACCGACGACGGGGACGGCGTACACCGGGAAGGGGAAGTTGTAGAGGAGGATGTAGGCGCAGACGAAGCGGAAGCCGAGCCGCTTCGCCAGGCTCCACGCAGGAAGGGACGGCTCGGGCGCGACGAAGGGCGTCACGGGTGCGACGGGCTCGGGCGCGGAAGGAACGGGGGCGGCGGTGGTCATGGCGGCCTCGGGCGGCAGAGCCTAGCCAGGGGCACCGCGTGGACTCAAAAGGTGGTTGTCCGGCGGGGTGACGCGACGCGTGGTGAGCGGGTGTCTGGGTTGCTGGAGCGTCGTCGCGGCTTGCTTCGAGGGGCCGTGGCCTCGCCCGCGGCGCGCAGGGCGTCGATGAGCCGGAGCGCCGAGGGGTTCTCGGGCGCGTTGGCGCGTTGCACGGAGTAGATGAGGTTGGTGACCTGCTTGCGGCCGGGCGCGGGCGCGATGACCACGGTGCCCTGGCGCGCGGCCTGGGCGACGCAGTGGTCGGGGAGGATGGACCAGCCGTGGCCGGCGGCCACCGTGCTCACCACCTCCTCCAGCTCCTCGAAGTGGTAGGTCCCGCGCATCGAGCGGGGCTGTCGTCCGTAGTGCCCTTCGAACCACTTGCCGAAGACGTACTCACACTCGTCATAGGTGACGAAGGTCAGGTCCTCGAAGGCCTCGAGGCGGGGGAAGGTCTTCCCCTTCGCGCCGGGCGGCCCGACGAGCACGAGCTGCTCTCGCCACACGGGCGCGGTGAGCAACCGGCTGGACACGTGGGGCAGGTAGACGAAGCCCACGTCACAGGCGCCGTCCTCCAGGGACTCGAAGACCTGCTCGGCCGTGGGGAAGCGCAGCGAGTACGGCGCAGCGAGCCGCTCGCGGGCGAGCAGGGGATAGAGCACGTAGCGGCCGAAGCCGCTGACGGAGGCGATGCGCAGCGGCTCGGCGGGCGCGTCACCGGCCTGGAGTCCTCGCGCGAGGCGGCCGAACTCGTCGAAGAAGCGCTCGCACAGGGCATGCAGCTTCGCGCCCGCGTCGG
Organism: Myxococcus fulvus; assembly: GCF_900111765.1. The sequence goes on along the minus strand of NZ_FOIB01000004.1, from coordinate 465,810 downwards.
TGAGGGTGAGCGTGCGCGTGGTGCGGTCGAAGAGCACCGCGCCGAGCTGCTCCTCGAGCTGACGGACCTGGTAGCTCACCGCGGGCTGGGTGCGGTGGAGCACGGCCGCCGCGCGACTGAAGCCGCGCTCACGACTCACGACGAAGAAGGTCTGGAGATAGCGGGGGTCCAGGTCCATCCAACCATTCTATGGCATTCATCCAGTCTATCCATTGGATGGATGGTGGCCGAGGCTCGCAGGATGCCTTCCACGCCGCGGTGCTCGCGGTGGTGAGGAGGAACCATGGCGACTTCGCTGAGTCGGGTGCTCATGTCGGTCGGCTGTCTGCTGGGGGCGCTGGGCTCCGGAGTGGGGCAGGCGCGGGAGTCGGAGTTGTCCTCGGGCCGGGTGGGGAGGCGGCAGGTGGCGCCGCCTCGGGGGGCCTCACGGCCGGTGGTGTCGCCGGGCGAGGAGGTGGGTGCGCGGCCGTCGCTGGTGGTGTTCCTGGTGTTCGACGGACTTCGCTATGACGACCTGGAGCGCTGGCGTCACCGCATGGGGCCGGGCGGTTTCCGTCGGCTCCTGGAGGGCGGCACCGTCTTCGATGCCGCGCGCTATCCGTACGCGACGACGAAGACGTGTCCGGGGCACGCGACGCTCGCGACGGGGGCGCTTCCGGGCGCACACGGCATCATCTCGAACGAGTGGTACGAACGGGAGACGGGCGCGGACGTGAGCTGTGTTCGAGACCCGGCCAGTCCGCCGCTCGATGACCCGAAGGGGAAGGGGGTGTCGCCCCGGCGGCTGCGGGTGCCGACGTTGGGAGACCGCTTGCTCGAGACGCACGGTGGCGCCTCGCGCGTGGTGTCGGTGTCGTTGAAGGACCGCGCGGCCATCATGCTGGGCGGGCAGCGCGGGCAGGCGTACTGGTGGGGGACGAAGGGCTTCACCACGAGCCGCCACCATGCGCGCGAGCTGCCGTCCTGGGTGTCCGAGTTCAATCAGGCCCTGGGCTCGCGGAAGGGAGGCGCGTGGGCACGGGGCGCGGAGGCTTCCGTGTATGGCTCGCTGGGGCCGGATGATGACGCGCGTGAGCGCCCGCCCGAGGGGCTGGGGCGGACGTTCCCCCATCCGCTGACGACGGAGGAGGCGTTCCTGTACACGCCGCTGGGGGCGGAGACGTTGTTCGAACTCGCGCTCGCGGGAGTGAAGGCGGAGCAGCTGGGCAAGCGCCCCGGTGCGAGGGACCTGCTGGCCATCGGCATGTCGAGCGTGGACGTGGTGAGCCACAGCTTCGGGCCGGAGAGCCACGAGACGGTGGACATGCTCTTGCGGCTGGACCGGGCGCTGGCCGCGTTCCTGGAGGCGATGGACCGCGAGGTGGGGCTGTCGAAGGTGTTGGTCGCGATGAGTGCGGACCATGGGATGGCGCCCGCGCCGGCGCGAGCCGAGCAGCGGTTGCCGGCGGAGACGGTGACACGCGCGGTGGACGCGGCGATGGATGGGGCCTTCGGCGCGGAGGACTGGGTGGAGGCGTTCAGCGCGCCGCACCTGTATCTGCGACAGGCGCGGTTGAAGGCGCGGGGTGTGTCGCTGGAGAAGGCGGCCGAGGTGGCGAAGAAGGCGGCGCGCGCGGTGCCGGGAATCGCGGAGGGGGTGTCCGCGGCGGATGTGCGCGCGGATAGGGCGGAGGGCTTTGCTCGGAGGGTGCGACAGGAGTACGTGCCCGGGCGCTCGGGAGAGCTGGTGCTCATCGCGGACCCGCATGTGCTGCTCGCGCCGGATGACGACCATGCGAGCACGCACGGGACGCCCTACGAGTACGACACGCACGTGCCGCTCATCCTCCACGGACAGGGGCTGCCCGCCGCGCGACATGGGCGCGCCGTGACGCCGCTGGACCTGGCGCCCACGCTGGCCACGTGGCTGGGCGTGACGCTGCCGGAGGCCTCGGGGCTGCCGCTCTGTGAGGCGCTGCCGCCACACGCGGGCACGCCAGCCGCGTGCTCGGAGCGCGCGGCTGGACAGTGATGCATGGTGGCGCTTCAAGGCGCTGGAAGTCGGGAGCCTGCTCGGTGGGCGGACTCACGGGAGGCGAGGCGCGGGGCCCGGACCTCGGCGATGCGCTGGGTCTTCTCGCGGTGGCAGTTGCGTCCGACGGTTGGTGGCCAAGGCGTTCAGGCGGGGAGCGTGCTCGGCCGCTCGCCCTCGCTTCGCCGGGAGGCGACACCCGAGCCACGTCTTCGTCGGACCGCCCTGGTAGATAGGGCTGCGTGGAAGACGACCGGACCGGACAGGACAGCAGGCCCCCCAGGAAGCAGAAGCGGCCCCGGAAGGTGTCTGCTCGCTACCTGGAGAACGCGGCGCTGCACTACTTGAAGCGCTACGCCTCCACGGTGAGCCAGCTCAAGCGCGTGCTCGTGCGCCGCGTGGACCGCTCGGTGAAGGAGCACGGCGGGGACCGCGCCGAGGCGCTCGGGTGGATTGACGCACTCACGCAGAAGCTCATCCGCAACGGCCTCATCAATGATGACGCCTACGCCGGCATGAAGGCGCAGTCGCTGCGCGCGGCCGGGCGCAGCACGCGGGTGATTGCGCAGAAGCTGCGGATGAAGGGCGTGGCCGCGGACCTGGTGCAGCGCAAGCTGGCGCAGGCCACCGCCGAGGTCTCCGACGAGGACGCCGCGCGCATCTGGGCCCGGAAGAAGCGCCTGGGCCCCTTCCGCAAGAACCTGGCGACGCGCGAGGAGAACCGTCAGAGGGATTTGGCCTCCCTGGCGCGCGCGGGCTTCTCGTTCGGGATTGCGAAGAAGATCATCGACGGGTCGCTCGACTGAGCGTGGCCGTGCGCGGCCCGTGATGCCGTGAAGCAGTTTTGCGCGAAAGAACGAAGCTATCAAGTCGCGCCGCGTTCCCGTACTTCCCCGCGCGACCGGAATGTCTCCGGTCACGCACGGGGGCATGGGATGAACGCGACGCGAGAGACGCGCACTGTCACGCTGGAGGACCTGCGGCTGCACTGCACGCTGCTGGGCGAGGGGCCTCCGCTGCTCCTCCTTCACGGCTTCACCGGTGCGGGTGAGGACTGGGGCCACGTATTCGACCTGGACGCGCTGGCCCGCGAGTACCGGCTCGTCATCCCCGACCTGCGAGGCCACGGCCGGAGCCACAATCCCTCGGAGGACTTCACCACGCGCCAGTGCGCGACGGATGTCCTCGCGCTCCTGGACGCGCTGGGAATCGAGCGGTGCCGGGCCATCGGGATGAGCCTGGGTGGCAACACGCTGCTTCATGTCGCCACGCGAGCACCCGCGCGCGTGGAGCGGATGGTGCTGGTCTCCAGCACGCCGTACTACCCCGCGTCGGCCCGCCGCATCATGGCGACCTACACGGAGGCGTCGCGCTCGGAGGCGGAGTGGGCGGACCTGCGCTCGAAGCACGTTCACGGAGACGCGCAGATTCGAGCCCTGTGGCGACACGTCCGAGGCTTCGCGGACAGCTTCGAGGACATGAGCTTCACGCCGCCGCGCCTGGGAACGGTGCGCGCGCCGACGCTGCTCGTCCAGGGAGACCAGGACCCGCTCTATCCGGTGGAGTTGACGGTGGAGCTGCACCGCTCCATTCCGGAGTCGCGCTTGTGGGTCATCCCCGGTGAAGGCCATGTCCCGCTCTTCGGGGCCTGGCGTGAGGTGTTCGTCCGCACGGCGCTGGGGTTCCTGGCGGTGCCGACGGGGTGAGCCTCAGGCGCGTGGGGGCGTGAGGAGCATCTTCCGCGCGAGCGCGACGAAGGCCTTGAGCGCGGGTGAGGCGCGGGCCCGGTGGGGGTAGTACAGGAAGAGGCCCGGGACGGAGGGCGCCCAGTCCTCCAGCACGGCGCGCAGCGTCCCGTCGCGCAGGTTGTCGGCGACCTCCGGCTCGGCGATGTACCCCAGGCCCACGCCGGCCACTGCCATGCGCTGCATGAACTGCGCGTGGTCCGTGACGAGCGGCCCCTTCACCGCGATGCGCAGTTGCTTGCGTCCGCGCTCCAGCTCCCAGTGGTACGGCAGCCCCGTGCTAGGGGCGCGGTAGCCGATGCACTCATGCCGCGCCAGGTCCTCGGGGCGCGTCGGCGTCCCATGTTTCTTCAGGTAGGCCGGCGAGCCGATGACGAGGAAGCGGAAGGAGGGCGACAGGCGCAGCTGCACCATGTCGCGCTCCACGGACTCCGTCAGCCGCAGTCCCGCGTCGAGCCCCTCCGTCACGATGTTCACGAACCGGTCCGTGACCCGGACCTCGACGTGGACATGGGGATGCTCCTGGATGAAGCGGGGGATGACGGGCTCGATGACGGTGGCGAGCCCCATGCCGGGAACGGTGAGCCGCAGCGTGCCGGTGATTTCGGACACGTCCGCGGACAGGTGCTCCAGCGCGCCGAGGGCGGACTCCAGCCCCGGCCCCGCGCGCTCCAACAGGCGCTGTCCCATGTCCGTGAGCGATACGCTGCGCGTGGTGCGGGAGAGCAGGGCGCCGCCCACGCGTTCCTCCAGCATGCGCACCGTCTGGCTCACCGCGGACGTGGAGACGCCGAGCTCCCTCCCCGCGCGCGTGAAGCTCTTGTGCCTCGCGACGGCGACGAACACGGCGAGCTCGTTCAGGGGTGTCAGGGCCATTGTGAAGCCATCCTAAACAGTGTTTGCGATTTCTGTCTCTTCTCCAGAAAGCCCGTGGGCGGCAGTTTGAGGTCATCCACGGAGGCACGCATGACGACGACGAACCGCATCGACACGCTGTCGCGGTACCACCTGCTGGGCCGCTCGGGCCTGCGGGTGAGCCCGCTCGCGCTGGGGGCCATGACGTTCGGCACGGAGTGGGGCTGGGGCAGCCCCAAGGACACGGCGCACCGGTTGCTGGCCCGCTACCTGGAGGCGGGCGGCAACTTCATCGACACGGCGGATGGGTACACGGGCGGCACGAGCGAGGAAATCATCGGGGACTACTTCGCGCGGAACGGCGGGCGGGACAGCGCCGTCATCGCGACGAAGTTCACCATCAATACGATTCCCGGGGACCCGAACGCGGGCGGCAATGGGCGGAAGAACCTCCGGCGCTCGCTGGAGGCGTCGCTGCGTCGGTTGAAGACGGACTACGTGGACCTGTACTGGCTGCACGCGTGGGACGGAATCACGCCGCTCGAGGAGGTGATGTCCACGATGACGGACCTCGTGCGCTCGGGGAAGGTCCGGTACATCGGGCTCTCGGACGTGCCGGCCTGGTACTTCGCGCGGGCGCAGACGCTGGCGGAGAAGGAGGGGTGGGAGCGGGTGGCCGCGTTGCAGCTCGAGTACTCGCTGGTGGAGCGCAACATCGAGCGCGAGCACATCCCGGCCGCGTTGCAGCTGGGGGCGAGCATCACGCCGTGGAGTCCGCTGGCCTCGGGGTTGTTGTCGGGCAAGTACACGCGGGAGCGGGGCGTGGTGAAGGGGGATGGGCGGGTGGCGGCCATCCAGGGGGGCGGCAACCCTGGGTTCGAGAAGCTCTTCACGGACCGCAACTGGGGCATCGTGGAGGCGCTGCTGGAGGTGGCGAGGGAGCTGGACAGGCCGCCGGCGCAGGTGGCGTTGGCGTGGGTGACGCGGCGGCCGGGCGTGGCGTCGACCATCATCGGGGCGACGAAGCCGGAGCAGCTGGAGGCGAACCTGCGCGCGCTGGACGTGGTGATTCCGGAGGCGCAGGCGGCGAAGCTGGAGGCGGCGAGCCGTCCGGAGCTCGTCCACCCGTATCACTTCTTCGAGAACGAGTTCTTCACCAGCGGCATGTTCACGGGCGGGACGTCCGTGCGAGCGGAGCCCACGTGGTTCCGCCCGGCGGCGCGCTGAGCCTCACGGCAAGGGACGCTGGAGCGAGCGCCACAGCCAGCTCCAGCGCAGCGCCACGTCCTCGAAGGGCGGTACGCGGATGAGGTCCTCGTGCTCGTGATGGACGGCCACCTCGCTCCAGTGGCCCTCGCGCAGAGCCTCGATGTCGGCGAGGGTCGCGACACCCTTTGTCTCGCGTTTGCCGTAGGCCATGCCCCGACTGTGGAGAGAGCAGGCCCGTCCGACAAGCAGCGCCGCTCCCGGCGTCCGTTTACAGCTAGAGCTTCAACTTCTTGAACACGGATTCCGGGATGCTCTTGATGATGAGCATGATGAGCGCCCAGATGCCGGGGACGTAGACCTCGTTCTTGCGTCCGTCCGCCGCGCTCAGGAGTCCGCGCGCCACCTTCTCCGGCGAAGCGAACAGCTTGTTCTTCGGGATGTGCGCCGTCATCGGCGTGTCCACGAAGCCCGGCTTCACCGTCACCACCGCGACGTTGGACTTCGCCAGCCGGTTGCGCAGGCCCTGCAGGAACACGTTCAGCGCGCCCTTCGACGCGCCGTACACGTAGTTGCTCTGCCGGCCGCGGTCTCCCGCCACCGACGAAATCACCACCAGCGTGCCCGCCTTCTGCGCCTCGAAGCGGTTCGCCAGCGCCGTCAGCAAGGACACCGCGCTCAGGAAGTTGGTGCGCAGCACCGCCTCCGTCGCCGCCCACGAGCGCTGCGCCTCCGTCTGGTCTCCCAGCACTCCGTGCGCCAGCACCACGCCATCCAGCCCGCCCAGCGCCTGGAACGCCCCGTCCACCAGCGCCTCGTGCGCGCTGAAGTCATTCAGGTCGAGCGCCTTCGACTCCACCTTCGCGGCGCCCCGCGTGGCGGCATCCTTCGCCACCGCGTCCAGGTTCTCCACGTTGCGGCCCACCAGGTACAGCGAGGCACCGCGCGCGGCGAGCAGTCTCACCGTCGCCTGGGCAATGGCGCTGGTGGCGCCGAGGACGAGCACTTTCTTCATGGGGCTTGGAATCTCGAAGAGGGGTCAGCGAAGCGCAAGCAGGGATTGCGGCGCGGCGGCTCCACCCTTCCGCTCCGACTCCAGCGAGAAGGGCAGGGCCACCGGGTTCATCCGCCGCCAGAAGGACGAGGAGAAGGCCGGGTCGATGTAGCCCGCGAACTCCGCGCGGCGCGGGAAGTACGCCGCGAAGCTCTCCGGGCTCATCCGCGCGTCCTTCGCCGGATACACCGCGCCGCCCGCCTCGCGCGTGAGCTTGTCCAGGTCCTCCACCAACCGGTACGTCTTCTCCCCCCGGTTGGCGAAGTCCATGGCCAGCGTCACACCCTGGCGCGGGAACGACAGCCACCCCGGCGACGGCAGGTCGCCGAAGGTCTTCAACACCGACAGGAAGCTGGGCAGCGCGCCGCGCGAGCTGCGCTCCAGGATTTCCTTCAGCGCGTCGCGCGCCGTCGCGTACGGCACCACGCACTGGAACTGGAGGAAGCCCTTCCGACCGTAGATGCGATTCCAGCCGTAGATGGCATCCAGCGGATAGAAGAACGGGTCGTAGTGCGTCAGCCGCTGCTTCGGCTTGCCGTTCTGCCGGTGGAAGTACAGCCAGTTGAAAGCCGACACCGACAGCCGGTTGAGGCAGAACGCCGGCATGTCCATGGGCACCGCCAGCCCCATGCCGTGCGACAGGTGGCTCTTGGCCAACGGCAGCCGGTCGAACTGCGGCGGCGCGAAGTTGCCCCGGTACAGGAGCCCGCGCCCCAGCTTCCGACCCCGCGCCAGACAGTCCACCCACGCCATGGTGAACTCGTGGTCCGCCTCGGACTCGCGCGCCACGACCAGGAACTCATCCAGGTTCCCGAAGGGCACCGTCTCCTGCAACACGAACGGGTTGCTGATGGGCTTGAGCTGCACCTCCGCCCACGTGATGAGCCCCGTGAGCCCCAGGCCGCCAATCGTCGCCCCGTACCAGTCCGGGTTCTCGTCCGGCGCGCACACCCGGCGGCTGCCATCCGAGCGCAAGAGCTCGAAGCGGCGCACGTACCGGCCGAACGTCCCGCCACGGTGGTGGTTCTTGCCGTGCACGTCGTTGGCGATGGCGCCGCCCACCGTCACGTACTTGGTGCCCGGCGTCACCGGCAGGAACCAGCCGCGCGGCACCGCCAGGCGCAAGAGCGTGTCCAGCGACACCCCCGCCTCGCAGCGCACCACGCCCGTCGCCGCGTCGAACGCGATGAGCCGGTCCAGCCCCGACGTCATGAGCAGCGTGCCGCCCCCGTTCAGACACGAGTCGCCGTAGCTGCGCCCCAGCCCGTGCGGCAGCACCGCGCCGGACACCTCGGGCAGCGCGTCCGAGCGCCACGTCAGCGCGTGCGTGCGCTGCTCGACTCGGGGATAGCGTCCCCAGGACTCCAGTGCCTTCATCGCGCAAGCCCTCTCACGTGGCCGCCCACAGCACCAGGGCCGCGACCAGCCCCACCGCGTAGCTCACCCGGTCCCTCAGCGCGAAGACGAGCGGGTCCTCGTTCACCTGCCCGCGATGCGCCAGCACCCAGATGCGGCCCACCCAGTACAGCATCACCGGGCAGAGCAACCACAGCCGCTCGGGGTGGTCGTAGTACACCGTCACCTCCTTGGAGGTGATGTACAGCGCCAGCACCAGCACCGACACCTGGCCCGCCGCCGCGCCCAGGCTGGCCAGCTGCTCGTAGTCCTGCGCCAGGTAGCCGCGCCCGTGCGCGGACGTCTCGTTGGACAGCCGCAGCCGGCGCACCTCGGACAGCCGCTTCACCAGCGCCAGCGACAGGAACAGGAACGTGCTGAACATCAACAGCCAGCTCGACGTGGGCACGCCCACCGCCAGCGAGCCGCCGAAGATGCGCACCGTGTACAGGCCCGCCAGCACCAGCACGTCCAGCATCACCACCTGCTTGAGCCTCAGCGAGTACGCCAGCGTCAACGCGTAGTACGTCGCCAGGAGCGCCGCGAAGGCGGGCGGCAACAACAGACACACCGCCGCGCCCGCCAGCAGCAGCAAGGGCGCCATCACCACGCCCACGCTCACCGGCAGCGTGCACGCCGCGAACGGGCGGTTCTTCTTCGTCGGGTGCCGCCGGTCGGAGTCCAAATCCAGCAGGTCATTGAGCACGTACACGCTGGATGCGCACAGGCTGAAGGCCGCGAAGCCCAGCACCGCCTTGAGCAGCAAATCCAACGACGCGGCCTTGTGCGCGGCGAGCAGCGGCACGAACACCAGCGCGTTCTTCGCCCACTGGTGCACGCGCAGGGCCTTCACCCAGACGCGGGGGGAGGTCTTCGGCTTCTCGAAGACGCGGTGCACGGCGCGCCCCAGCCCGTGCGCCTGCTTCAGCACGCCCGAGGGCGCGTGCACCACCACCACCTGCCGCGACTCGCGCCACAAGGGCACGTCCACCGCGTCGTTGCCCGCGTAGTCGAACGTGCCGAGCGACGCCTTCAGCTTCGCGAGCTTGCGTGCCCCGGACAGGTTCTCCTGGCCGTCGCTCGCGTGCACCTCGGCGAACAGCCCCAGGTGCGAGGCCACAGCCTGCGCGATGCGCTGGTCCGCCGCGGTGGCGAGCACCAGCCTGCGCCCGCGCGCCTTCTCCTCCTGGAGGAAGCCGAGCAGCTCCTCGTTGTACGGCAAGAGCGAGGCGTCCAGCGCGGCCCGCCGGGCCACCTCCGCCTTGAAGTACGCCTTGCCCTTGAGGACCCACAGGGGCAGCAGGAGCACCAGCCAGGGCGCGCGCTTGAAGAGGACGAGCAGGTTCTCGTGCAGCGTGTCGGTGCGCACCAGCGTCCCGTCGAGGTCGACGGCGAGCGCCACGTCTGGCGAGTCAGCGGAGAGGGGAGTCTCGGGAACCATGGGCAACGGGAGGCGCAGGGTAGCCCATCGGCGCCTTCTCCAGGGGGCAGAAGGACGTGCCCGCCCGGACGAGACTCAGTCGAGCCGCGCCACGTGCAGCGTCTGCAGGGGCAGGTGGCGGATGGGCCGGCTGCTCTCGATGCGATAGCCCGCGTCGTCCAGGAAGCCCTCCACCTCGGCCGGCGTGTACGCCGCCGCGCCCGACGTCACGAAGTAGTGCAGGCCGATGAGCGGCGCGGAGCTGGAGGGGTCCTGGATGTCCTCGCGCAGGTACTCGAGCACCGCCAGCGTCCCCTTGGGCGCCAGCGCCCCCCGGATGCGGCGCAGGAGCGCCACGTTCTGCGCGGGCGTCAGGTGGTGCATCACCTGGAACAGCAGCACCCCGTCATACGGGCCGCCCAGGTCCGCGGTGAGGATGTCCCCGGCCTGGTGGGTGACCAGGTGGCTCAACCCCGCGCAGGCGATGATGTCCCGCCCCACGCGCACGCTGCCCTCCAAATCCAGCACCGTCGCCTTCAGGCCCCGGTTGCGTCGGCACATCTCCGCCGCGAACCAGCCGTGCGCCCCGCCCAAATCCAGCAGCGTCTTCGCGCCCCGGGGCAGGGGGATGGCGCTCGTCACCTCGGGGGCCGCCAGCCGGGCGAGCTGGTGCATGGCGTGGATGTAGTCACGCCAGCGCGGGTCCTCGGGGGCGAAGCCGTGGATGTCCACCGCCTCGCCCGTGCGCACCACGCCCTCCACCTGGCTCCACCAGTCCCACTGCGCGTAGTTGAACTCCAGGAACGCCCCCACGTACTGGGGCGAGCGCGGGTCCAGCCACCGCTTCGAGCGGGGCGCCAGCCGGTAGCGGCCGTCGCGCTGACGCTCCACCGCCTCACAGGCGATGAGGGCCTCCAACAGCGAGCGCATCCCCTCGGGGGACAGCTTCAGCCGGGCGGCCAGCGCCTCGGAGGTCGCCGCGCCGTCCGCCAGCGCGCCGTACACCCCCAGCCGCACCCCCGCCATCAGCGTGCGCGAGGCCATCATCCCGAAGAAGGCATGGGCCAGGGGCTTGGGGGCCAGGTTGAGCCAGTCCGCCACGCGCTCCAGCAGGTTGTCCGCCTTGAGGCCCAGCCGCATGCACGCGTCCCCTATCCTCGGTTGCGCCGGGGCCGGGCCAGTCCCGCCAGACCCACCAGCACCAGCGCACCCTCCGCGCCCATCAGACAGCCTACCTGCTCCGCCTTGCGCACACCCGTGTAACGGCACTTCCCGTCGTCGCAGGTGAAGCGCGCCGAACAGTCGCCGCTGTGACGGCAGACGGTGTTCACCCGCCCGGTGCCGTCCTCGCCCTCCGGGTTGTCGCGGTCCGGTCCGCCCTCGCCGGAGGAGGCGTCCGGCAGGGGGATGATGATGCCCCCGTCGGCGCCCGCGTCCTCGGCGGACTGGGCCCACGCGAGCGCGGGGGACACGAGGGACAGGCACGCCAGCAGACCGAGGGTCCGGGCACGGAACAGGTGACGGAGAGAGGCCATGACGGGGTCGTCACCCTAACCGCCCGGCGGCACAGATGCATCCACCGTGGAAAGGGGAACCCGGGGGTAGATTGTCCCACCCCCTGGCTGGCATCTGGTAGCGTACGGCCCGCGATGGCCGCCCCCAGAATCCTCGTCGTCGATGACAACCCGGAGCTTCTCTCCCTCCTCACGCAGCTCTTCGAGGACGCGGGCTACGAGGTCGTCGGCGCCAGCCGCGGCAAGCAGGCCATCGAGGTGGCCAAGGCGCATCCTCCCGGCGCGGCCGTCTTGGACATCCTGCTGCCGGACATGATGGGCTATCCGCTGGCGGACGCGCTGCGCAAGGACAACCCGCAGCTGCCGTTGCTCTTCATCACCGGCGTCTTCAAGGGCGGCAAGCACGCGCTGGAGGCGCGCCAGAAGTACCAGGCGGCCGGCTACTTCGAGAAACCCTTCGAGGCGCAGAAGCTGCTGGAGGCCGTCACCAAGGTCCTCGCCCCCGAGAAGAAGGCCCCGCCCGCGGGCTCGCTCCAGGACGCCTTCGAGGTGGAGCTGGACATCGACGTGGAGGAGGAGGGCCCCCAGGACGTCATGGAGCTGACGGGCCGCATCAAGGTGACGGGCGGCGGCAACATCACCGCGGAGATTCGCGGCGCCAACCTCACCGCCAGCCCCATGCAGAAGGTGCCGGCCACCCAGGTGCGGCCGCCCACGCCGGGCCGTCCTCCGGACCAGCCGCCCCCGGGCTCGGGCGCGCCGGGCAGCCGCCGGGGCGAGCTGAAGGACAACCTGCCCTCGCTGCTCACCGCCTACTACCTGTCCCGGGAGACGGGCGAGCTGGGCATCCAGAAGGGCAAGGTGAAGAAGGTCGTCTACTTCGAGAAGGGCATGCCGGTGTTCGCCCTCTCCAACCTGCTCGCGGACCGCTTCGGCCAGTTCCTGGTGCGCGTGGGGAAGATAAAGCCCGAGCAGCTCCAGGACGCCTCCGCCGTGGCGGCGCAGACCAACCGCCGCACCGGCGACGTGCTGGTGGAGCGCGGGCTGCTCAAGGACACCGAGCGGCTGTACTACGTGGGCCAGCAGGTCAAGGCGGTCATCTACTCGCTCTTCGCCTGGGACGAGGCCACGTACGTGATGAGCTTCCGGGAGAAGGCCAGCGCGGAGTCCATCAAGCTGGACGTGCACCCCGGCAACCTCATCGTCCGCGGCATCAAGAAGCTCTACAAGCCGGAGCGCCTGCGCAGGCTGTTGCAGCCCGAGGACCGGCTCATCCCGGCGGTGGCTCCCTCGTACCAGTTCAACGAGGTGGAGCTGGAGCGGTGGGAGGCGGAGCTGCTGCCCAAGATTGACGGCATCCGCACGGTGGCGGAGCTGCTCGCGTTCGCCAACCGCCCCGAGCACGTCGTCTACGGGTTCCTGGTGGCGATGATGTCGCTGGGCATCCTGGAGAAGCGCTCGTAGGTCTCGTGGGCCCGGGCGTCGTCCTCGACGAGAGGGGACGCCCCGAGGGTGTCTCGGAAGACGCTCAGCCGCCCGTGAGGCGGGAGCCGATCCAGAACAGGCCGAGCGCACCGGAGGCCAGCGCCACCCCGCGCTGCACCCAGGCGGTGATGCGCGCGTTGAGGCGGGTGAGGCCCTCGGCGAAGAGCAGGCCCACCGCGCCCATGCCGATGAGAATGCCCAGGGCGAAGCCGGGCAGGTAGGTCCACGCCGCCAGGCTCATGCTGCCGCCGACGAGCAGCGGGGGCAGGGCGAGCAGCAGCGAGCGCACGCCGCTGACGGCCATCAGCGCGCCGGCGGCGGTGCTGACGGTGTGCACGTGCTGGTGGGGCTCCTTCGCGTGGCCGGGCAGGTGCGGGTGGCCGTGGTCCAGGCTGTTGGGGAAGAGCAGGGCGGTGACGGCGAGCGCCACCAGCACGGCGCCGCCGAAGATTTCGGCCCAGCGCTCGAAGGTCTCCGACAGGCCCACGCCGGCCAGCAGGCACACCGCGGCGATGCCGCCCAGCATGGCCGCGTGCCCCAGCGCGAAGCGGAAGGCGGTGATGATGGCCGCCTTGCGCCGGTTCCCGTTCAGGGTTCCGAGCGTCGCCACGGCGGCGCAATGGTCCGGCCCCACGGCATGGAGCAGGCCCTGGGACAGACCAAGCAGGAAGGCAAGGAGGATGGGCGGCACGGCCCGTCACCCTAGCTTCGCTTCCCTCCAGAGGCCAGCAGGAGGTAGCTACACGGCATGTGGACTGCCTTCCAGCGGCTTGCCGCCGCGCTCTCAATCCTGCTGTGCCTGGTGTTCGCCACCGGGTGTGACTCCGGCCCCGAGAAGCTGCGCGAGGCCGACGTGAAGTACCAGGCCCTGGTGGACCAGGGCGTGCGCCCCACGGACCCGGCCTGGGACGAGGTCGTCGCGGCGCTGGAGGCGGTGCCCAAGGACTCGCGTGCCCGTCCGGAAGCCGACAAGCGGCTGGCGGCGATTCGGGGCCTGCGGGGCAAGCTGCCCCCGCGGCCGCTGGCGACCCCGGGCGCGACGGGGCCCGGCACCGACGACTCCGACGCCAAGCGCGCCGCGTGCGAGGCGCTGGCGAAGAAGCTGGGCGTGGCGGATGACGCCGCGCGCGAGCCCCTGCAGGCGGCGCTGACGCAGTGTCAGAAGGAGCTGGTGCGCATCGAGTCGCACAGCCACCCGCCGGGGGAGCATGGCCACGAGCACGGCCACGAGGCGCCCGCGACGAAGTAGCGCGCGGGTGACGGGCGCGGGGGAGATTGAGAACGCGCCCTGTTTGTGGCTATGGAGCGCGCATGCCCATGCCCCAAGCAGGTGACGCGGCTCCCGACTTCCAGCTGCAGGACCAGGACGGCAACACCGTGACGCTCTCGCGGTTCGCGGGGAAGAACGTCGTCCTCTATTTCTATCCGAAGGATGACACTCCCGGATGCACCGTGGAGGCGTGCAGCTTCCGCGACGAGCACTCGACGCTGGAGGCCGCTGGCGCCGTGGTGCTCGGCGTGTCCGCGGACACCACCGCGAGCCACCGGAAGTTCGCGACCAAGTTCAGCCTGCCCTTCCCGCTGCTGGCGGACACCGAGCACCAGATGTCGGAGGCGTACGGCGTCTGGGGCGAGAAGTCGCTGTACGGGCGCAAGTTCCTGGGCATCACCCGCGCGACGTTCCTCATCGGGCCGGACGGCAAGGTGAAGCAGGTGTGGCCGAAGGTGAAGGTGACCGGGCACGTGGTGGAGGTGCTCGCCGCGCTGGGCGCGAAGCCCACGAGCCTGCCCACGGGGGAGTTACCGGCGCCGGGCTCGAGCCCGAGCGTGGAGGAGTCGAGCGCGGGTGACGAGGACACGCGCGAGGCTCCGGTCGCGAGCGCGCCGGTGTCCGCTCCGGCGCGAGTGCCGGTGACGCGGTTCGATGCGCCGAAGCGCAAGGCGCCGCGTCAGGGTGACACGGGGACGGGGGCCACGGCCCAGGTCGAGGCTCCCGAGGCTCGCCCGGCGAAGGCCGCGCCCGTGACGAAGGCGGCGCCCGCGCCCGCGAAGAAGGCGGCGCCCGCGAAGAAGGCCGCGCCCGTGACGAAGGGGGCCACGAAGAAGGCTGCTCCGGCGAAGAAGGCCGCCGCGAAGAAGGCCGCGCCCTCGAAGAAGGCCGCCGCGAAGAAGGCCGCGCCCGCGAAGAAGGCCGCCGTGAAGAAGTCGGCTCCGGCGAAGAAGGGTGCCGCTAAGAAGGTTGCTCCCGCCAAGAAGGGCACTGCGAAGAAGGCCGCGCCCGCGAAGAAGAAGGCCGGCTCCCGAAAGTAGGGCGCCGCGAGAAGGGACCTCCCAGGAGTGAACCTGCCTCTCGGGAACGCGTGAAGTGGCGAGGGCCCTGGGCTCATCGTCAGACAGGCACTCGGGATGACTTCCGAGTGCCGTGTCGACATCCGGGGCGCGACGGCGAAGTCCGCAAAGCCTCACATGGCCTTGGCTCCCTTCCGTGTAGCGGTTCGCTCGGGGGCCGCGCAAATCTTGCGTGCTCCGGGCCCTCCCTCGCAAACCCTTCGCGTCCGTCCGAATCCGCCTTCTGTCTGGAAGAAGTGTGGATGGTCATGCGGACCTCCCAGCCTGACGAAGTCATGAAGAGGACTGTTCGCACACGCTCGCGAGGGTTTAATTGAGCAAGCGGCCGAGGGCCGCCATGTACCTGCTTCGTGGGCGGGCACCGTCGAGTGTCCACCTTCGATGCACGGGAACCTCAAATGGAGTGGACATGCGCGAGCTGAATCTTCGACGGTGGACCCAGGTGGCGGCGCTGACGATGGGCGCGCTGTGGAGCGTTGGCTGTGGCGGGCTTCCCGAGACGGGAGGCAAGCAGCCGGGCGAGCCGCGCGGTGGTGCGTTCGCCCAGCGCGGTATCCAGCCGAGTGCCCTGCTGGACATGGAAGGCAACGTGCACCCCGAGAAGTCTCCGCCGTGGCTGATGACCGCGGACCGCGGCCACAACGGCACCATCAAGGAGATTGGCTCCAGCATCGACCCGCGCACCCCCAAGCTGGAGGGCCACCAGAACAAGTCCCTCTGGGATGACTCGGGCAAGATGATGCAGGACCGCTACGGCAGCGCCACCTACTCCCCCACGGCGCAGGGCCTGGGCGGTGAGGACGGCGCCATGACGGGGACCGTCGCGGACCACCACCGCTCCTGGGGGTACCGCCCGCTCGGCTGGCAGGACCGCAACGCCCGCCTGCGTCGCTAGGCGTCTGGCGTGCCCTCGCCCATCCCCCCGCCGCTGTCGACGGGGGGATGTGTATCCATCCCTCTGGAGCCTCGGATGGCTCGCCGGAGGGATTGCACATGAACCACCGAACCGCGCGCCGTTGGCTCCTCCCCGGAGCACTGGCTGTCATGACCTTGCTGGGCACCGCCTGCGGGGACTGGGGCGGCTCCTGGTATCAGGGCAACTCCAACGAGGCCCAGCCCCTGGACAGCTTCGGCCCTGGTACGGGCGGCTCGGGTCCGAACATCGCGCCCGTGCAGGACCGGGTGGGCGAGAACCTCCCTCCCACCGCCGTGAACAACGTGCCGCCTCGCGTGCAGCCCGGTATCGCCCAAGGCGACCCGGACGCCATCCGCCGTGAAGAAGAGAAGGAGGCGCGGCAGGACCGCGAGGAGGCGAAGGACTCCGCTCCGGCGCGAGCGCCCTCCCAGGCAGCGCCTCCCGACAACGCGCACTGAGCCGCCGCTGGCGGAAGGCCCCCTTCGCGAGCGGAGTCGCATCACTCCGCCCGTGAGCAATCATCCGAAGGTTCGCAGCACCCGGACGAGACCTCGCACGAAGGCTTCGTCCGCGAGCCCCATCGGCGAAATGTCCGCATGACCTGGACGCGCCCCCGCGGGGCTTCGCCGTTCGCCCTCATCAGCACGTGCGCGAGGCGAGCCGAGCGGGTTCCCCGCGAGCCCTCAGCGCGACGCGAGCATGACCTCGGTCGGGTCCTTGCCCGCGAAGGCGCTGTCGAGCCCCTGGGCCAGCGCCAGATGCTCGGCCCCTCCGAGCGTGGCGAGCCGGTCCTCCGCCGGGTGCGCGAAGCGCGCGGAGAGCACATCCAGCCGGCGATGCGCCTCGGTGATGCGCTCACGCGGAATCCGTCCGGACTCCACCGCCTTCACCACCGCCTCGATGGCGCGCCGCTGCACGTCCACCTGGTGGCACACGAGGAACAGGTCCACGCCCGCGAGCGTGCCTCGCACCGCCGCCTCCTCCACGGAGTAGTGCGCGGCGATGGCCTTCATCTCCAGGTCATCACTGACGAGCACCCCGTCGAACCCCAGCTCCTGGCGCAGCACGCCCGTCAGAACGCGCTCGCTCATCGTCGCGGGCATCTCCTTGTCCAGCGCGTCGAACATGACATGCGCCGTCATCAACGACGCCAGCCGCGCCTGCGCGAAGGCCCGGAAGGGCACCAGCTCCACGCGCCGCAGCCGCTCCAAATCATGCGGCAGCCGAGGCAGCGTCAGGTGGCTGTCCGTCATCGTGTCGCCGTGCCCGGGGAAGTGCTTGCCGCAGGACGCGACGCCTCCCGCCTCGAGCCCGCGAGCGAGCGCCACGCCCAGCCGCCCCACCTCCTCCGCGTCCCGGCTGAAGCTCCGGTCGCCGATGACGGGATTGGCCGGATTGGTGTCCACGTCCAGCACCGGCGCGAAGTCCCAGTCGAAGCCCACCGCGCGCAGCTCGTGCGCGAGCAGCCGTCCCACGCGCTCCACGACAGCCGCGTCCCCGCGCTGTCCCAGCTCCCGCATCGGGGGCAGGGTGGTGAACGGCGCGCCGCGCAGCCGGGCCACGCGTCCACCCTCCTGGTCCACCGAGAGGATGAACGGCCGGCCCGCGCGCACCTTGAGCGCGTGGCACAGCGCCGCCGTCTCCTGGGCCGTGCCCACGTTGCGCTTGAACAGGATGGCGCCGTAGATGCCGTCATCCATCAACGACGCCAGGTCGGCGTCGACGCGGGTTCCAGGAAAGCCCACCATGAACAGGCGGGCACAGTCTCGGTAGAGGGCGGAGGCGGTCACCCGCGCAGTGTCGCACTCCCGGGGCCGGGGCTGGAGACCGGAATGCGCCGCGCCGCCCGGGGCGTCGTCTGCTCGTCAACTCCCGGGGCGTCCGGGCCCCTCGGGATACCGGTCCGCGCGCGGGCTCTCCACCTTGCCCGAGGAGGCCCGTGAGACAGGGGCACCCATCGACCCAGGGGGCAGGCAGGCCATGATTCAGCTCGCGCGCGTGTATCACCATCTGGAGCCCGGGGACTCGGACGGCGCTCGCTTCCTCGTGGAGCGGCTGTGGCCCCGGGGCATCAAGAAGACGCGGCTCGAGCTCGACGGCTGGCTCAAGGACGTGGCGCCGAGCACCGAGCTGCGCAAGTGGTATGGCCATGACCCGGCGCGCTGGAAGGAGTTCCAGCGCCGCTATGCCCGGGAGCTCTCCTCGCACGACGAGGTGCTCGCGCCGCTCCTCGAGGCGGCCCGCCAGGGTGACGTGACGCTGCTGTACAGCGCGCGCGACGAGGACCACAACAGCGCCGTCGTCCTGAAGGAATATCTGGAGAAGCAGCGGCGGCGTCCGGCCAGGCGGCGCCGTCGCCCCACGGTGCACTGACGCGGGGCTTGTTCCTCCCAGGACGACTGCTACAAGGGCGCGCTGATGCTCCGAGGCACCTTCCGCGCCTCCGTTCAATCGAGGCCCTGATGGATTTCGCCACGCTCGCGCTGTCTCCCCCGTTGCTCCAGGTCCTGGGGGAGCTCGGCTTCCAGTCCGCCACGCCCATCCAGGCGCAGAGCATCCCCGTGCTGCTCCAGGGCAAGGACCTGGTCGGCCAGGCCCGCACGGGCAGCGGCAAGACCGCCGCCTTCGCGCTGCCCCTCTTGCGTCAGGTGCGGCTCCAGGACCGTCGGGTCCAGTCGCTGGTGCTCTGCCCCACGCGCGAGCTGTGCGCGCAGGTGGCGGGCGAGATCCGCAAGCTGGGCCGCAGGCTCCCCGGGCTCCAGGTGCTGGTGCTCGCCGGTGGCCAGCCCATCCGCCCGCAGCTGGAGGCGCTGGAGAAGGGCGCGCACATCGCGGTGGGGACTCCTGGCCGAATCATCGACGTGCTGGAGCGCGACGCGCTGGACACTCGTGGGGTGGCCACGGTGGTGCTGGACGAGGCGGACCGGATGCTCGACATGGGCTTCCGCGAGGACATGGAGCGCATCCTCGGCGCCATGCCGTCGCGCCGGCAGACGGTGCTCTTCTCCGCGACCTTCCCGCCGGACATCGCGGCCTTGAGCCGCACGTTCCAGAAGGACCCGGTGCGCGTGACGGTGGAGGACACCCAGGAGGCGCCGCCCATCCGCCAACTGCGCTACGACTCCGCGCCGGACGACAAGCCGGCGAAGCTGTTGAAGGTCCTCCACCGCCACATGCCGGCGTCCGCCATCGTCTTCTGCAACCACAAGGCGACGGTGGTGGAGCTGACGAAGTCGCTCTCCGACGCGGGCGTCAGCGTGGACGGACTGCAGGGTGACCTGGAGCAGTTCGAGCGGGACCGCGTCATGGCGAAGTTCCGCAACCTCAGCACGCGCGTGCTGGTGGCCACGGACGTGGCGGGGCGAGGCATCGACGTGGAGGCGCTCGACGCCGTCGTCAACTACGACATGCCCTTCCAGCCCGAGCCCTACGTGCACCGCATCGGCCGCACCGGACGCGCGGGCCGCACCGGCCTCGCCATCGCGCTGGTGACGCCGCGCGACGAGCGCAAGGTGGAGGAGATTGAGCAGGCCCTCGGCGTGAAGCTGGAGACGGGCGACCAGGCCGCGCTGGAGGAGACCTTCATGAAGCCCGGCGCGCTCGGCTCCGAGTGGGAGACGCTCTACATCTCCGCCGGTCGCAAGGACAAGATGCGGCCGGGCGACATCCTCGGCGCGCTGACGGGCGAGGCGGGCGGGTTCGCCGCGACGGACGTGGGCAAGATTGAAATCCAGGACCACATCGCCTACGTCGCCGTCGCCCGGCGCGTGTCCCGCATCGCCTTCCAGCGCTTGAGCGAGGGCCGCATCAAGGGCCGCAAGCACAAGATTGAACGCGTGAAGTAACGACGCTCACGGAGGCGGAGGGAGCCTGCGCACCTCGAAGTCGAACTCGCGCAGGTGTCCCCTCAGGAAGTCCGCGATGTAGGCCAGGTGCGCGGGGAAGGGCGCCGAGTCCAGGAGCGCGAGGGCCTCGTCCCGCTTCTCCAGCTCGCGAAAGGCCTCCACCCGCAGCAGCCGATTCTCGTCCGAGTCCGAGGTCACGAGGTGGGCCAGCACGTGCATGTTGCTGAGCACCGCCCGCGTGCGCCTCCATGGGCTTCGCCATGATGCGCCCTGGTGATGGGGCGCGTTGCTCATCCACCACAGGTGCTGGCGCGCCTCCCACTCCCATGCAGGCGGCCGCAGCAGGTTCTCCCGCAGGACGAACTGGAGCTCCGCCTCCGTGGGGTGCTCGAGCCTGGGTGCTTCCTTCCACTCGCTCGGGAGCACCGAGCGCGTCGACTGCGCTGTCGTGGACTCCAGCGAGACGCGCGCGCCCAGCTCCACCAGTCGTTTGGCGAGGCGCCCCGCCACGTCCTCGCTCCACGCGCCCAGCGGCGCCGGGAGCTTGTCGAGCATCCGCCGGGCCTCCGTGGGTGACTTGCCCAGCTCGCGACTCAAGAGGTGCATCACCTCGGCGCGGCGCTGTCCCGCGTGGGCGAGCGTGACGCGGGTGACGCTCTCCTCGTGAGGCGCGGTGCGCTCCGTGAGGTCTCCCAGTCGACGTGACTCGGCGGCCCGGAACAGCTCGTGACACGAGACACAGCGGGAGAAGACCGGGGGGCGAAGCGCCATCGGCGGCTCCTCGCACCAGCCATCCGTCCAGCCCGCGATGCCCAGCGTGTTGCCGGTGGCGAGTGAGCGGAGCAGGTGTGGCGCTCCACAATGCGGACAGGCGACGACCACGTCGGGGCCGGGCATCATGGCCCCGAAGTCTACTTGCGCAGCAGCGTGCCCTCGAAGAAGAACGCCACGCATGCGGCCAGGATGAGCCACGTCCACAGCGGCACCGAAGGTCGGTCCTCGTCGCCGCTGGACGCCTTCACCGTCTCCTCGCCGAAGTACGCGGTGAGCGTCTCCTGCGGCACGCGCGTCAAATCACTCTCGGCAGGGTCCAGCGTCGCCGCGAAGGACAGCGCGGGCACCATCTTCCCCTCCGCGCCCAGCACCGAGTACGCCCCCGGCTCCAGCACCGGCCCCGCCACGACGGAGCCCTCCGTCTGCTCCTTCAGCGGCAGCTCCGCGCCGTCCGGGCCCTTCACCGCCGTCACCTTCTGCGAGCCCTCCGGGCGCAGCGTCGCCAGCTCACCCACGCGCACGCGCACCTCCTCGCGCTCCTCCAGCGAGCCGGTGAGGTACGCCGCGAAGCGCTGCATCAGCGGCAGGAAGCTGGTGCGGATGGCGAAGTCGCTCCAGTCGCGGTCCACCGTGCTGGTGAACAGCGCCACGCGGCCCTTGCCCTTGCGCATCACCGCGACCGCGGGAGCCCCGTCCTCGTACGTGGCCAGCACCTGGCTCGCACCCGGGGACGTGGGGTTGTCCGCCTCCAAGAGCATGTAGCGGTAGAAGCGCGCGCCCACGAGGCCCTCCTCGGCGCGTCCGGTGAAGGGCGAGAAGAGCACGTGCTCCTGGTTCACCTGCGCCAGCCGCGCCGCCTTCGTCTCCGCCTCCGGGTCCGTGTCGCGCTCCGCGCTCGTGCGCAGCACGCGCAGCGGCCGGGGCAGCACCGCGCCCAGCTTCTGGTTGTAGTCCTCCGTGTTCACCCGGTCGCCCATGCTGACGAACAGGCCGCCGCCGTTCTCCACGAAGGTGGCCAGCCGCGCCGCCTCCTCCGCGTTCGGCGCCGCCACGTTGAGCAGCAGCACCAAATCATACGTGGAGAAGTCCTCGCGCAGCCCCACCTCCGCGTCGCGCACGGCCACCTCCACCGGAGAGCCCGGCGCCGTCAGCGCCGCGTCCACGAAGAAGGCCTCGTCCCGGTAGCGCGTCGCGTGCGGCGCGCCGTTCACCACCAACGCCTTGAGCGCGCGGGGCACCGGCAGCACGAACGCCCGTCGGTCATCCTCCGCCAGCGCGTCCGGCGCGAGCGTCACCTGGCCCACCACCGTGCCGCCCTGCGGGAAGCGCACCGTGAGCGCCTTCTGCGTGGTGCCACCGGCCGGCACGTCGACGAAGCCCTTGGCCAGCGTCGTCTCGCCCGTGCGCACCGCGGCCTCCAGGTCCTTCACCGCCTCCGTCCCGAAGTTGCGCACCGTGAAGGTGAACTGGAACGCGCGCGGGCCCGCCTGCAGCGCGGGCTCCACCTTGAGGTCGACGATGGCGTGGTTGGCGAGCGTCTCCTTGCCCTCGGCCACGTCGCGCAGCACCACCTCCGGCTTCACCGGCGCGCCCGTGGGGCCCTTCACCGTGGGCGGCGGGGCCTCCAGCCGGAACGCCGTGGCCGCCATGTCGGAGACCACCACCAGCCGCTTGGCCGGCATCGGGTTCTCCTCCAGCGAGCGCGCCGCCAGGTCCATGCAGCGCGACAGGTCCGCGCCGCCGTACGTCGGCTTCGCCTCGTCCACGAGCGCGCGCAGCCGGGCCCGGTCGAACCCCGGAGGCGGCGGCGCCGCGGGTGAGCCCGTGCACACCACCACCGTGGCCGGCTCCTCGGGCAGCAAGTCCTTCAGCGCGTCGCGCGCCTCGTCCCGGCCCCGCTCGAAGAGCGACGTGCCGTCCGACCAGCGCATGGACAGCGACGCGTCCAGGATGATGGCCGTCGCGGCCGGGCCCTTCACCACCTGCGCGGCCTGCGCGTCGCGCGTCAGCTCGGGCTTCGCGAGCGCGATGGGGATGGCCAGCAGGATGAGCGTGCGCAGCACGTACAGGAGCAGGCGCTTGAGCTTGAGGCGGCTGGCGGTGCGCTTCTGGCTGCGCAACACGAAGGCCAGCGGACCGAACGGATGGGGACGCGGCCGGCGCCGGTCGAACAGGTGCACCAGCAGGGGGATGAGGGCGCCCAGCGCGCCCAGCAGCATCCACGGATTGCCGAACGTCACCCGCGCCTCCCGCGCCGCGCCAGGTACCGCAGCAGCACGTCGTCCAGCTTCTCGTCCGTGCGCACCAGCTCGTAGTCCACGTCCGCCTCCGCGCACGACGCCTTCACGTTCGCCAGGAAGGCGTGGAACTCCTCCAGGTAGCTCTCCTTGATTTCACGCGGGTTCACCTCGATGCGGCCCTCGCCCTCCATGTCCATGAAGAGCGTGGGGTCATCGAAGGGGAACGTCAGCTCCGCCGGGTCCACGACGTGGAACAGCGACACGTCGTTCTTGCGCTGCCGCAGCGCCAGCACCCGCTTGAGCGCGTCCTGCTTCTCGTCGAGCAGGTCCGACAGGACGATGACGGTGGAGCGCCGGGGCAGCACCTCCGCCAGGTGGTCCGCCGCGCTGCCCAGGTCCGTGGTGCCGCCGGCCGCCGTCGCGTCCAGCGTGTCGAGCAGCACGTTCAGATGGCCCGCGGACGCGCGCGGAGGCACGTCCTTCCACTTGCCGCCGGTGAGCAGCGCCAGGCCCGCCGCGTCCTGCTGACGCACCAGCAGGTACGACAGCGCGCCCGCGAGCGTCGTCGCCACCTCCAGCTTGGACAACGCGCCGCTCTGGTAGCCCATGGACGCGGACGCATCCACCACCATCACCGCGCGCAGGTTCGTCTCGTGCTCGAAGCGCTTGACGTAGTACTTGTCGAACTTGCCGTACGCCTTCCAGTCGAGGTGGCGCAGCTCGTCGCCGGGCGCGTACTCCTTGTGCTCGGCGAACTCCACGCTCTGCCCCTGATGGGGGCTCTTGTGGAGGCCGGACAGCACCCCCTCCATCACCGCGCGGGCACGCAGCTTCACGCCCTTGAGGCGGGCCAGCGTCTGGGCATCGAGCAGCACGCGGCGCTAGCCCTTCACCACCGTGAGGAGCTGGTCCACGAGCTTCACGGACGTGATTCCCTCGCTCTCCGCGGTGAAGTTGGGCAGCACGCGGTGGCGCAGCACCGGCCTCGCCAGCGCACGCACGTCCTCCACCGTCGCCACGAAGCGCCCGTGGAGAATCGCGCGCGCCTTGGCCGCCAGCACCAGGTACTGGCTGGCGCGAGGGCCCGCGCCCCACGACACGTTCTTCGCCACGAAGTCCGGCACGCCCGCTTCCTTGGGCCGGGTGTTGCGCACCAGCTCCACCGCGAAGCGCACCACGTGGTCCGGCACCGGCACGCGCCGCACCAGATCCTGGAGGGCGACGATGCGCTCGGGAGAGAGGATCTTCTCGAGCGCCGGCTGCTCGCCGCCGGTGGTGCTCTTGACGATTTGAATCTCCTCCTCGGCGGTGGGGTAGCCCACGTCCACCAGGAACATGAACCGGTCCAGCTGCGCCTCGGGCAGGGGGTAGGTGCCCTCCTGCTCGATGGGGTTCTGCGTGGCGAAGACGAGGAAGGGCGGGGCGAGCGGATACGTGCGGCCGCCGGCGGTGATGCGGTACTCCTGCATGGCCTGCAGCAGCGCGGCCTGCGTCTTGGGCGGCGTGCGGTTCACCTCGTCGGCCAGGATGATGTTGGCGAACAGGGGGCCCTGCACGAAGCGGAAGTTGCGCCGGCCGGTGGTGCGGTCCTCCTCCAGGATGTCCGTGCCGGTGATGTCCGAGGGCATCAGGTCCGGGGTGAACTGGATGCGGTTGAAGGACAGGTTCAGCACGTCCGCCAGCGTGGAGATGAGCAGCGTCTTGGCCAGGCCCGGCACGCCGACGAACAGGCAGTGGCCCCGGCTGAAGAGCGAGATGAGCAGGTGCTCCACCACCTCGCGCTGCCCGACGACGCGCTTTTCGATTTGACCGACGATGGCGTTACGGGCCTGGGCAAGCTCCTCGACTGCGCGGAGGTCGTCGCTCGAGGCATCGGGCACGGGACGTGGGGCGGGGGCGGCGCTTTCCATGGAAGGAGTCTCTTAATTCGCGGGCGGCGCCCGGACCAACGGTTTCCTCCTTCCGAGCGGCCGAGTCGTGCGGTGGCAACCGTTGGAGTGGGGGCCTATTCCGCTGTCACACACTCGGGGGACGAGGCCCTGGGGGCCCCAGTCGCCTGCACGCCCCCCGGGCGGGTGCCTCCCCCCGAGGGGCAGGGGGAATGCCACGTCCCGGACACGCTGCTTACCGTCTCCGGAGAGCCGGCTCGCGAAGGACGGCGGCGGCTCGGGGAGCACGCATGCGGTCAGAGCGAGCGGGGCGTTGGTTCCAGGGCTGGAGGTGGCTCGCGCCGTTGGCCCTCCTGTGGGGCGTGGGGCTGGCGTGTGGCTCGGAGCCGGGCGCCCCGGAGCCCCCCGGGGAGGAGGCCGCGCCGGGCACGGACGATGGGGCCAACCCGGGCTCGGGCACGCCGCCGAAGTCGGGCACCCGGCCGCCCTCCGAGGGCGAGGGTGCGCAGGTGCCCTGGGAGGCCCGGGTGGGCGGGCCCCAGGATGACTCCGGGACCAGCGTCGCCGTGGGGCGCGACGGGGACGTGGTGGTGGTGGTGTCGCAGACGCCCCGGCAGGACGCGGACCGCGAGCCGGTGGCCGGGGAGCGGCTGGGGGTGGTGCTGGGGCGGTACGCGGCGGATGGGACGCCGCGCTGGACGCGGGAGTTCCCTCGCGAGCGCCTGTCGGATTTGCGCGTGGCGACGTCACCGGGGCCGGATGGCGCGGTGTTTCTCACAGGCAACGCGTTCCTGTACCCGGCGAACTTCGGGCTGGGCCCGGCGCAGGACGGCTTCCTCGTGCGCTTCGCCGAGGACGGCGAGCCGACGTGGCAGCAGCGCGTGGGGCAGAAGGCCCAGTCGGTGGTGGCGGACGCGGACGGCGGCGTGGTGGTGGCGGGCGAGGAGTGGGTGGGGGCGCTGAAGGACCCGGTGCTGACGCACTACGCGGCGGATGGCTCGGTGCGCTGGACGCGGCGCTTCACCGGGACGGGCGAGGAGACGGCGCTGCACGCGGTGGCGCTGGCGCCGTCGGGGCGCGTGGTGCTCGCCGGGCAGCTCGAGGACAAGCTGGAGGTGGATGGCGAGTCCTTCGGCGCGAAGGGCCGTCGCGGCTTCGTGGTGCTGGAGTTCGATGAGGCGGGGAAGCTGGTGTGGGGGCGCGAGCTGCCGGGGGCCAAGGGCCGGGTGACGTCGGTGGCGGTGGGGCCGCAGGGCGGCGTCTCGGTGGCGGGCGACTTCGCGGGGCTGCTCGTGTGGGGCGGCACGTCGCTGGGGACGCAGGGCCCATTCGTGCTCGCGGTGGGCGCCGAGGGCGAGGTGCGCTGGCTGAAGCAGCCTGAGTGCGGCGAGGAGGCCCAGGAGGGCGTGGCCGCCGCCGTGGACGAGACGGGCGCCGTCTCCGTGGCCTGTGGCGATGTGCTCACGCGCTATCCCATGGACGGCTCGGACCAGGCGCGGCGCGTGCTGAGGGCTCGCGAGTGCCCGAGCGGCCAGTGCACGCTCGCGGTGACGGGGCTCGCGGCGATGCCGGGACAGGGGCTGGTCGCCTCGGGCTGGCTGCGCGAGGGCGAAGGGGAGACGTGGAACCAGGAAGCGCTCCTGTGGCGCATCGCGCCCTGGTGAGCCGCGCCTCGTCGTGGGCCACCGCTTCGACATGGACATGGGCCCGTGGGGCAGGCAGCGCTGCGAGGTGCTCGCGGTGGAGCCCGAGCGGCTGTTCCGCATCCAGTTCGCGCTGAACACCACCATCACCTGGACGCTGGTGTCGGAGGGGACGGGGACGCGGCTGGAGCTGACGCACGAGGGCTTCGACCTGGACTCGCCGATGGGCCGCCGCGCCTTCGAGGGGATGAAGCCCGGATGGCCGGGCGTGCTCGCGCGCATCGCGCCGGTGGCTGACGCGCTCTGATGAACAGGTGCCCCGCCCGGAGTATCCCGTCGGGCGAGGCGCCGGGTGCGGCTACAGGGTGGGGCCGAGGGTGTACGTGGGCCGCGCCGGGGTCGGCTGCGTTTGCGGGACGCAGGTGCCGTTCACCTCCACGTAGCCCGCGTCACAGTGGCAGTGGTCTCCGTGGCTGTGTCCGTGCTCGCCGCAGTCGAGCACTGGCTCCGTCTCCGGGACGCAGGTGCCGTTCACCTCCACGTAGCCCGCGTCGCAGTGGCAGTGGTCTCCGTGGCTGTGTCCGTGCTCACCACAGTCGAGCACTGGCTCCGTCTGGGGCACGCAGGTGCCTTCCTTCTCCTCGTAGCCTTCGTCGCAGTGGCAGTGGTCCCCGTGCGCGTGTCCGTACTCGCCACAGTCGGGGCCCGGCTCTGGGGCGACGACGCAGGTGCCGTTCTGCTCGGTGTAGCCCTCGTCGCAGTGGCAGTGGTCGCCGTGCAGATGGCCGTGGCCTCCGCACTCGATGACGGGCTCCTCGGCGACGACACACGTGAGGCCGTCCGCGACATAGCCCTCGTCGCAGTGACAATGGTCGCCGTGCAGGTGGCCGTGGCCGCTGCACTCAGCGGTCTCGTCGGGGGCGGGCTCGTCCGATGAGCCACAGCTCACCATGAGGAGGGCCGTGACGGCCAGGAATGCCAGATGGAGGGGTCTTGGATGCATGACTGTTCCCGGGGAGGTGCGAAGGGCGGAGCGCTCACGCGCCTTCGAGGTGCGGGCGTTATGTCATGTGAGGATTGTTGATGCAACTGTGTTGCATATTGGCCTCCTGTTCGGTTTTGGCCTGTTTGTCATCGATGTTCTAATTGGCCTGGAATCAAGTCATTGCCCGAGTCAATCGAGTCGAAGAGGCTGCCGGGAGTGACGCGTCGTATCCACTCGAGAGGAGACATCATGAAGTCGTGGAGAATCGCGGGGTCGCTGGCGCTGGTGGCGGGACTGTGGGCGTGTGGTGGTGGTGCGCCCGTCGAGCCAGATGAGACAGCGTCCAGCGAGGCGGCGCTCGACTGCGCCGCGCTGAACTCGCCCGTGTATCACCGCATCCGGCCGAGCAATGGCGACAGCCTCTACACGCTGAACGCCAACGAGGCGACGAACGCGGGGACGACGTATGGCTACACGGAGGACCGGGGCGTGGCGTTCCGGGCCTCGGGAATCGCGGGGACGGGGCTGTCGCCCGTGTACCGCATCTACAGCCCGAGCCGGACCGAGCACTTCTGGACCCTCGACGCGGCGGAGAAGCAGCAGTTGGTGACGCAGGGAGGCTTCACCACCGACGAGGGCGTGGGCTTCTTCGCGTCGGCCACTGCCTCACCGTGCCTGGTCCCCGTCTACCGCTACGCGAACGACACGCTGCGGAAGCACCGCTTCGCCATCACCGCCCAGGAGCGCGCGGCCCTCAGCGCGGGGGGCTGGGTGGACCAGGGCATCCGCTTCCACGTGGCTCCGGCGACGACGCAGCCGGTGGACACGAAGTTCACGCTGGTCATCGTCCCGGACACCCAGAACGAGGTCGTCTCCAACTCCACGCTCATCGACCACCGCATGCAGTGGCTCGCGGACAACCAGGCCGCGCTGGACATCCGCTTCGTGGGCCACACGGGCGACATGGCCAACTGGGACACGCCGGACCACATCCAGTACGTCCGCGCGGGCAACGCCTTCCAGAAGCTGGACGCGGCGGGGATTCCCTACGCCATCGCCATCGGCAACCACGACACCGCGGCCACCTGTCCGGGCGGCAGCGCGTGTCCCGGCAACGTGAACGCCAACCTGCGCAACACCACCACGTTCAACACCTACTTCCCGCCGACGCGCTTCACCCGGCTGGGCGGCGTGTTCGAGGCGGGCAAGAGCGACAACTCCTTCCACACCTTCTCGGCGGGCGGGCTGAACTGGCTGGTGCTCAGCCTGGAGCTGTGGGCGCGCACCGACGCGGTGACGTGGGCCCGGAACGTGCTCGCGCAGCACCCGAACCACAACGTCATCGTGCTGACGCACTCGCACCAGAACAGCGGCGGCGGCATCGAGCAGGGCAACGGAGGCTACGGCAACAACAGCCCCCAGTACGTGTTCGACAACGCGCTCAAGCTGTACCCCAACGTGCGGTTCATCTTCTCCGGGCACGTGGGCACGCACGCCTACCGCGCGGTGACGGGGACGCAGGGCAACACCATCCACCAGATGCTGACCGCCTACCATGACGGGTCCTCGAACCCGACGCGGCTCATCGAAATCGACACCGCCGCGAACACCTTCTCGTCGCGCGTGTACCTGCCCTACACGAATGTCGAGAAGACGGACGGCTCGAAGTTCACCGTCACCAACGTGTCCTGGGTGCGCTGAGGCACTTCACGCCACCGCTTCCGAGGACTTGGAGTGCCTCGGAAGCGGCGGCGTCGGGACTCAGAACAGCTCGAGCTGGCAGTACGCACTGCAGCCGTCGTTGCCGCGCAGGTTGCCGTCATCGCACTGCTCACCGGCGGTGAGCTGGACGATGCCGTCGCCGCAGCGAGGGCCGAAGACACAGCCCGCGGAGCACTGGCCGTAGCCGCCGCTGTTGAAGCCGTCGTCGCACTGCTCACCGTACGATGACTGCGTGACGCCATCGCCGCAGCGAGGGCCGAAGACACAGCCGAAGTCGCACTCGCCGTACCCGCCCGCGTTCACCCCGTCGTCGCACTGCTCACTGGGGTCCAGGACGCCGTTGCCGCACCACGGCTCCGACGGAACCTCGGGAATGCACATGGTGAACTTCTGAGGGTAGTGGAAGTTGACGAGGCCCAGCCGGTACGAGGAACCGGTGACGTGGCGCTCCGCCTGGAACACGGCGAGCGGGTAGACGCCGCCCACCGTCAGACCCAACTGGGTGGCGAGCATGGACAGGGTGACGCTGCCCGTCTCGGCACCATGGATGCCGCCCAGGTCCAGCGCGAGCCGGCCGTTGATGAACACCCAGACGTCGTCATCCCCTCGGAAGCGGAGGACCTCGGTGCCGTTGTACTGGAACCAATGGCGCGTCTCGCTGGTGAAGCTGAAGTTGCGCATCCGCGCGGGAGAGCCGTAGTCGCTGCGCAAGGGCTCCTGGCCGGCGGCGACCCAGCCCGCGCCGTCGAGCGGGAAGAAGAACGGGTTGTCGTAGAGGTACTCGTTGCTGGGCGTCCGCGAGAGCAGCAAGGTGCTGACGACCGTCTGGTTGACGTTGTGTACGTCACGGAACCACTGGTCGAACGCGAACTGGCCATGCGTCGTCAGCGAGGTCACCCCGACCTTCGCGTAGACCGGCTTGTTGTCAGGGCCCAGGGTGGAGGCCACGATGCCCCGCTCGCTGCCGTTCTTGTTCTGGAAGTCGATGTGGCCGCGCGGCAGGCCGCTCGTGGCGGGCAGGTCGTACCCACGGAAGTCGCGGTAGACGATGGGCAACTCGAGCATGCTGGGGAGTTGCCCCTCGATGACCTGGCAGAGGAAGCCCGGCTCGAGCTGGCACGTTGGCGAGCACCCGTCGTTGGCCAGGGTGTTGCCATCATCGCACTGCTCGGGCGAGTTCGGCTCGATCCTGCCATTGCCGCAGAGGGACTCACAGAGGCCGTTGGTACAGCGGGGCTCGCGATTGCACAGGGGGGTGCAGCCGTCGCCCAGGTTGTTGTTGCCGTCGTCGCACTCCTCGGAGGGGTGCTTGATGGCGTCGCCACAGACGGCGGGGCCGGAGCCGGCGTCGGGCTCGGGAGGTCCGGCGTCGGGGACGGAGGGGCCCGCGTCGGCCTCTCCACAGCCGGGCTCCAGCTCCATCCCGGGGGACTGCCACGGGTCCTTCACCGGGGAGAGGCCGGCGTCATCTTCGCGGCCGCAGGCGAACAGCGTGACGACGAGGGAGGCGAGCAACACGCTCGCCAGTCGGGGGGACTGAGGAAGTGTCTGCATTGTCGATGGGATTCCAGGTGGGTGAGGCGTGAGCCGGGAGGCATCCTGCGCTCGCCGTCTGACATTCCGTGGAACGCTCCATCAGTTGGTTTGCTTTGGTTGTTGGATTACATGTGTCTTCCAGTGTGGGAGTGTGGTCGTCGGGCGACGGGCCCCGAACGAACGTCGGTTCAGGGCCTCGACGGTGTCCTGGGACTATCGGTGCACGAGGAGGTAATTGGCGGAGCCCGCGTTCCAGACGCCGTCCCGGTTGTTCCAGGGGCGCAGCTTGTAGCGGGCCACGACCTGCCACGTGTACGCGTTGATGGGGACGACGAAGCACTCGACCTTGAGGAGCGCGTTGTCCCCCTCGGAGCCGGGCTCCTCGTAGCCCATCTCGCGCGGCGACACCTGGAGGACCCAGTCATTCACGGTGCCGGAGGGCACGGTGATGTACGTGCCGTGGTTGGCCGTGCCTCCCTGCGCGTTCTGCGCGAGGCTCTCGGTGGCGGAAAGACAGACGAACAGCGACACCATCGCGAGGATGGAGAACAAGGAACGTTGCTGCATGGGGACCTCCGGTTGCGGGCAACTCCGGGCGTCGGACTGCCCGTGGGGAGGTCGGAAGCTAGGGTGCCTCGACCGGGTTTCAACCCGGCGGCACCGGAGGTCGGGAGCTTCGTGCGCCAGCGGAAAGGGCGCCGTCCAGCTTCAGGTCCTGATGCAGCCCCGCATCCTTGCTCACCCGCCAGATGCGCTGGTCCAGGTAGTAGTGGTGCAGGGCGAAGCCCCAGATGAAGCCCGCCATGAAATCCCGCAGCGTCAGCCCCGTGCCCAGCGCGAGCTTCGCGTCGAACACGCCGCAGCCCGGATGCGCGCCGAAGCCACACCCCAGACCCCGGTACGCCACGGTGAAGGCAATGCCGCACACCGCATAGAAGATGAACCGCTGGCTCACCTTCGGCGCCCAGCCGAATGACGCCGCGTCCACGCCCGCCGAGTGATAGCGATTGCGGTGATAGAACCAGACGATGCCGTGGTACTGCACGTTGTGGAACGCCGTCACCGCCACCGCGAACATGATGAAATCCATTCGCGCGGACACCGACGGCCAGAACACCACCGCCGACAATCCCACCGCGGCCCCCATCATCAACAACTTGGGCCCGTTCACCGGCTGCCCCGTCCGCCAGCGCCACACCTGACGTCCCGCGCTCGAGAGCGCCACCGCCGCCACCAGCGTGAAGCACGCCGCGGCGACCACCGGCTCCCAGCTCGGTGTCCCCGTCAGCCCCAATTGCTTGCGCGCCCCCGGATGCGTCACCGCGAACGCCACGAACGGCGCGATGAGCCCCACGTAGAGCGTCACGCTGTCCAGCCGCTGGTCCACCCGCGATGTCTCCCCCGACTTGCGCTGGTACAGCCGCATCAGCCCGTAGTGCTGCCGCACCACGTGCCAGTACGCCCACAGCGCGGCGAAGGTGAGGAACACCACGAACGGCAGCTTGCTGCCGACGAGCAACGACACCCCGAAGCACACCGGCCCCAGCGCGAACCAGCCCAGGCTCCCCAGGAGCAGCCGCCTGCGCGTCTTCCACTCGCGCGCGTCCAGGTACGTGCGCGACACCGTCGCGAACAGGTGCGGCCCATCCAGCACCAACACCCACGCCCACCACAACGCCAGGCTGCTCACCCCTGCTCCGGCATGAAGTCCGACAAGGACGAGGCTCGCGCAGGCGCCGCCCACCGTGGAAATCAAGTCGTGGCGCCGGTCGACCAGCCAGCCGGTGCGCGGCGCCGCCGCGACGGTGAGAGGGATGGTGCTCATGGACGCCTCCTCGCGGCGCACGACATTACAGGAAGGTGCAGGTAGGCCGCAGGCCCACCTGTTCGGGTTCCTCGGCCTGCCAACCAACCGAGGCCCCAAAACCCTCTTGAGAAGGGGGCGGTGTACCGCGATGGTGGTGCGTTATGGATCAAGGCAGGCGCACCACGGACCGGAAGGCAGTCGGTCTGTTGGTGAAGCTCAAGCATGAAAGCGTGGGGAGCTTCGCGGAGGAGTTCGCCACCAACCTCAGCCCGGGCGGGATGTTCATCCGCTCGCGCACCCCGCAGCCCGTGGGGACACCCGTCAAGTTCGAGGTGCAGATCGCCGGAGGCGTGCGCGTGCTGCGCGGCACCGCCGACGTGCGCTGGGTCCGTGAAGTGGGAGACCCCTCGGGGCCTCCCGGCATGGGGCTCCAGTTCCACGAGCTGGACCCGGCCAGCCGCGCGCTGGTGGACATGATGCTCCTGCAGCGCAAGCCGGAGGCCCCCGCGGCCGTCGTCTCGCCGCTGCCCGCCATCGCCCCGTCCGTGGCGCCGCTGGCCCCCTCCATCGCGCCGGCCGTCGCCCCCGTGCAGGCCCGGCCCGCACCCGCGCCCGTGGCGAAGCCCGCCGCGGCGCCGCGTGGGCCCGCGCTGGACTCGCTGTTCGATGACCTGGATGCGCCGGCGTCTCCGGGGCTCGACGAGCCCTTCGACTTCTCCCCGCCGCCCGCAGATGACGTGGACATCCCGCTCGAGGAGCTCATCGCGAGCACGCCGCCCCCGCCCGCCTCGCCGCTGATGGACGAGCCGCTGCCCGGGTTTGAGCTGTCGCTCGACGAAGCGCCGCTCACGCAGGGCGAGATGCTCGATGAGGCGCCCATCGAGGTCGGTCTCACCGTGGAGGTCGAGTCGTCCTCATCGGCGCGACCCAGCGGCCCGATGGAGTTCGACCTCGACATGTCCGAGGCCACGGGGGCTCCGGCGCCTTCCGCCGCGAAGCCCCAGGGGGGCGCACTCGAGTTCGACATGGACTTCGGTGACGTGGTGGAGGAGACGCCCGCGCGCCCCAGTGCGCCGCAGCGCCCCATCGCGCCGCCACCTGCCGCCGCCGCGAAGCCCGCCGGTGGCGCGTTCGAGTTCGACCTGGATTTCAGTGACGCGGTGGAGGAGACGCCCGCGCCCCCGCCTCCGCGCGCCAGTGCTCCGCCGCCTCCGCCCGCCGTCGCGAAGCCCGTGGGGGGGGCGTTCGAGTTCGACATGGACTTGAGCGACGCGGTGGAGGAAGCCCCCGCCGCGCCGCCTCCGCCTCCTCGTGCCAGCGCGCCGCCTCCGGCTCGGCCTGCCGCCGCGAAGCCCGCGGGGGGAGCGTTCGAGTTCGACCTGGACCTGAGCGACGCGGTGGAAGAGGCCCCTGCCTCGCCGCCTCCTCGTGCCAGCGCGCCGCCGCCGCCTTCCGCCGCCGCCGCGAAGCCCGCCGGTGGTGCGTTCGAGTTCGACCTGGACCTGAGCGACGCGGTGGAGGAGGCCCCTGCCGCGCCGCCCCCGCGCCCCGTCGCGCCGCCGCCGCCTCCCGCCGCCGCGAAGCCTCGCAGTGGTGGCAGCCTGGAGTTCGACCTGGACTTCAGTGACGCGGTGGAGGAGCTGCCTCCCGCCGCGCCGCCTCCGACGCGCACCTCACCGCCGCCGCCTCCCTCCTCGGCTCGCCCCGCGGGCGGCGTCGAGTTCGACTTCGGCCTGTCGAACATGGGGAGCAGCACTCCTCCAGGCGTGGCCGCTCCCCGCGCGCCCGTGGCCCAGGCCCGGCCCCCGCCGCCCCCACCTCCGGCCGCGTTCCAGCCGCCGCCTGCGGCGCCCGCGACTCCGTCACTGCCCAACGTGCGTCGCGAGGCCCCCAAGGCTCCCGAGCCGGTGGGGACTCCGACGCTGCTGACGCCGGCCGCCCCGAAGGCCGCGCCCGTCGCTCCCGCGCTCGACGAGCGGGGGCTGCCCAAGACCATCTTCCTCCCGCCGCCTCCGCAGATCGCGGGCACGGGCCCCGTCATCGGCATCGACCTGGGCACCACCAACTCGTGCGTGGCGCTCCTGTCCAACGGCCGCCCCGTCGTGCTGCGCTCGCGCGAGGGCTACAACACGATTCCGTCGGTCATCTCGCTCAACGCGCAGAACAAGCTGCTCGTCAGCCACCGCGCGAAGAACCAGCTGGTGCTGCGCCCCCAGCACACCATCTACGGCGCGAAGCGACTGGTGGGCCGTCCCTACGACAGCGCCGTGGTGAACCAGGTCCGCGAGCGCTTCCACTACGACATCGTCCCGGACGCCGCAGGCCGCGCCGCCGTGCGGCTGATGGACAGCGTGCTCTCGCTCGAGGAGGTGCAGGCCATCATCCTCCGCGAGTGCAAGGAGATGGCGGAGGCCCACCTCAACCAGAAGGTGGAGCGCGCGGTGGTGACGGTGCCCGCGTACTACTCCGAGCCGCAGCGTGAGGCCGTGCGCAAGTCCGGCATCCTCGCGGGCCTCAAGGTGGAGCGCATCCTCAACGAGCCCACCTCCGCGGCGCTCGCCTACGGCCTCAACCGCGAGCTCAACAAGCGCGTCCTCGTCTACGACCTGGGCGGCGGTACCTTCGACGCCACCATCCTCAAGATCGAGAAGAACGTCTTCGAGGTGCTCGGCACCGGCGGCGACATCTTCCTGGGCGGTATCGACTTCGACAACCTCATCGTCGACTTCCTCCTCAAGCGCTTCCAGGAGAAAGAGGGCCTGGCGTTCAACGGCGACGGCATCGCGCTGTCCCGCGTGAGCGACGCCGCCGAGCGCGCGAAGATGGCCCTCTCCGAGCGCGCCAGCTTCGAGGTCCACATCCCGATGTTGATGATGGATGACTCGGGGCGGCCTCGGGACCTGCGCGTGGTGATGACGCGGCAGGAGCTGGAGAAGATCTGCGACCCGCTGCTCAGCCGCACCGTGGACGTGGTGCGCGACGTGCTCCTGGACGCGAAGCTCAAGGCGGCCGAGGTGGACGACATCATCCTCGTGGGCGGCATGAGCCGCATGCCGCTGGTGCGCGACAAGCTCAAGGGCCTGTTCGGCAAGGGGCCGCAGGCGAGCGTCAACGCGGACGAGGCGGTGGCGCTGGGCGCGGCGCTGTACTCGGGCTCGGTGGACAAGGTGAGCAGCGTGGTGCTCATCGACGTGCTGCCCATGACGGTGGGCATCGCGATGCCCGGCGGCGCCTTCAAGCGCGTCATCGAGCGCAACAGCCCGCTGCCCGCGCAGCGCTCGTTCGCGCTGAGCACGTCGAAGGACAACGAGGAGGTCCTCGAGCTGTCCATCTTCCAGGGCGAGGACAATCACATCTCCGCCAACGAGTACCTGGGCACCGTGCGCATCGAGGGCCTGCCCCGCGGGCCGAAGGGCTCGGTGCGCGTGGCCGTCACCATCAAGCTCGATTCGGAGTGCGTGCTGCATGTCGAGGCGCGCGAGTACTCGACGCGCAAGGAAGTGAAGGCCACGCTGGCCACGCGCTACTCGCCGGAGGAGCTGCAGAAGCAGCTGCAGGTGAGCAAGGAATCGGTGAAGGCCGCCGAGGAGCGCCGTGGCGCGGACCTGAAGGAGCGCGCGGGTGGATTCTGGGGCTTCGTGAAGAAGGCGCTGGGCCGGAAGTAGCCTGTGAGGAATGGGGAGATGAAAGGACCGTACGTCTCGAATCAGCCCACGCCGGCCCGGCGGCGCTGCTCGTTCTGCGGCGCCTCCGCGCATCAGGTGGGGCGGCTGCAGGCGGGCATGGGGAGCGCCGCCATCTGTGATGCGTGTGTGGTGCGGTTGTTCGCGACGCTGGACCGCGAGGCCTTCTCTGTCACCGCGCCGCCCGTAACAGGGGACGCGGTGGTGGTGGGGCTGCGGGGCGGCTCGGACGACGCCTGAGCTCGAAAGGTCCATGTCCGCCACGGCTCCCCGGTATCTGACGCGCTTCCAGTGCCTCGCGGACACATGTGAGGACACGTGCTGCGCGGGGCTCGTGGTGCCGGTGAGCGACGCGCGGTGGAAGGTGCTGCGCGACGCGGTGGCGGGTGGGCCTGACGCGGCGCGGGTCGAGGCGCTCGTGCTGCCCGACCCGGGCAGTGGCGTGGGCGCGGAGGCCGCGTGCATCGCGAAGCGCGAGGACGGGTTGTGCTCGTTCCTCGATGCCCGGAAGTTGTGCTCGTTGCATCGCGCGTATGGCGAGGCGGTGTTGCCGGATGCGTGCGCGGTGTTCCCGCGCGTGGCCACGCGCAGGGCAGGGCGGTTGGAGGTGACGGGCTCGTTCGGTTGTCCGGAGGTGGTGCGGCTGTGCCTGCTCGCGGAGGACGCGCTGGAGCCGGTGCCGGTGGACGCGTCGCTCGCGGCGCGGCCCGAACTGGCGCGAGCGCTGGGCGGAGAGGACGCGGCCGACGCGTGGACGTGGCATGCGTCGCGGGTGCGCGAGGTGGCGCTGCGCATCCTGGATCGACGCGAGTACCCGTATGCCTCGCGGCTGTTCATGCTGGGGGAGCTGGCCCGGAGGCTCGGGACCTTCTACTTCCGGGGGACGGACGCGTTTCGAGACGAAGCACTGCTCCTCTCGACGCTCTCTGACTTCGAGGCACCGTCGACGTTGGATGCATTGCACGCGATGGTGTCCTCGGTGCATCTGCCCGGCGGCCCGTGGGCCGGCATCTGCGGCACGGTGCTGCGCGCTCGCATCGACGGCGTCCGTGGCGCAAGGTTCCAGGCATGGGCCCGCGCCATCCAGGCGTCCTACGGTGGCGCGAGCGCCGCGCCGGACGACGTCTGGGCCCTGTACTCCGAGCGCCGCGCCCGACTGGAGCCCGTGCTCGGTGAGCGCATCGAGCAGTACTTCCGTCACCACGCGATGAACCACTGGCTGCGCAACCCGTTCACCGACAGCCCCTCGGTGATGGACTACGTCTTCAAGCTGACCCTGCGCGCCGCGATGCTCCGCTGGGCGCTGTTCGGACATCCCGACGTCGTCGCGCTGTGTGAGGACAGCGCGCTGAGCGATGACCTCACGGCCTCGCGTGCGCGCCTCGACGCCGCGGCGGTGGAGTGCTTCCAGCTCAGCGCGAAGCACCTGGAGCAGTCACCGGAGCTGCATGGCCTCGCGCAGGGCCTCGCGGGTGGCTCCGGACCCGACGCGCTCCCGCGCATGCTCGTGTTGCTCCAGGGCGTGTAGCCGGCGAGCGCGAGTCACCCCGCGCCCACCCTCCTCACCTCACGTCGTCGCGCGAGGCTTCGCGCCCAGCCGCTCCATCGCCTGCTTGAACACGGCGTAGTCCTGCGCACCCTGGATGCCGAAGCGCTCACCCAACACGAACGTGGGCACCGCGCTGACGCCCATCTCCTGCGCCGCGCGCACCGCGTCCTCCACCACCTTCACAAACTCGCCACCCTCCACCGCGCGCTGGAGCGCGTCCGCATCCAGCCCCACCTCCTCGGCCGCGCCCCGGAGCGTCTCCCACTGCCAGAGGTCCTGCCCCTCGCTCCAGTACCGGCGCAGGATGGCCGCGTGGTACGGCTCCAGCTTGCCCTGCGTCCTCGCGTACTCGGTGGCCTGGTGCGCACGCCGCGTGGACGGAATCACGTCCCGGTCCACCATCTTCAGCCCCGCCTGCGCCGCGCGGACCTTGAGGGGGTTGTTCGGGTCCTTCATCTTCTCGCGGATGTGCGCGGGCAACGGCAGCCCCTCCGGCGGCGTCTCCGGGCGCAGGAAGAAGGGCTGCCAGTCCACCTCGATGTCGAACTCCTTCTGGAGCTTCTTGACCTCCTGGAGACCGACGTAGCACCAGGGACACACGAAGTCGGACCAGACACGCACGCTGACGGGTGGGCTCATGCCCCTCTCACTAACCGGACTGGCGCGTCACGTCATGGCTTCCGCTCCCGGGAAGTCCCGACCCCCCACTTTCCATGACGCGCCGGGCATACGAGCGCCCCTCGCATGTTCCGACGTCCCGAGGTGGACAGCGCCCGGAGGAGCGGGCACGGTCCACCCCCGAAAACCCCGCCCGAGCGCTCGCCTGGATGGACGCGCGTGGGCCCACCCCAGGAGCACACCTTGCCGCTGTCGCTTGTCGCGGCCCTGGCCCTCGCCGCCACCCCGGCGCCGGCCAAGACCCAGCCGTTCAACCACCACGACATGATTTCGATGCGCCGGCTGAGCAAC
Source organism: Myxococcus fulvus (assembly GCF_900111765.1). The sequence continues at coordinate 427,218 of NZ_FOIB01000004.1, read as the reverse complement.
CCGCGCGTCTCTCCCGATGGGACCCAGGTCGCCTACGTCCTGCGCTCCACGGACCTGGAGGCCAACCGCGGCCGCACCGACTTGTGGCTCGTCGGCGTCGACGGGAGCGCCCCGCGCCAGCTCACCTCGCACCCGGACGCGGACTCGGACCCCACCTGGGCCCCGGACGGCAAGAGCCTCTTCTTCCTGTCCTCGCGCGGTGGCTCCTCCCAGGTGTGGCGCCTGCCCATCGACGGCGGTGAGCCCACCCAGGTGACGAAGCTCCCCCTGGACGTCGGCACCTTCCGCCTGTCCCCCGACGGCGCGCGGCTGGCCGTGTCCATGGAGGTGTTCCCCGACTGCGCCGCGCTCGACTGCAACACCCAGCGCGAGGCGGAGCGCTCCAAGCGCAAGGCCACCGGCCGCACCTACGACAAGCTCTTCGCGCGTCACTGGGACACGTGGAAGGACGGCCGTCGCTCGCACGTCTTCGTTGTCCCCGTGGCCGGTGGCACGCCCGTGGACCTGATGAAGGGCATGGACGCGGACGGCCCCACCAAGCCCTTCGGCGGCCCGGAGGAGTACACCTTCACGCCCGACGGCAAGAGCGTCGTCTTCACCGCGCGCGACGTGGGCCGCACCGAGTCCTGGTCCACGGACCTGGACCTCTTCGTCTCCCCCATCGACGGGAAGGCCAAGCCCCGCAAGCTCACCGAGAAGAACCGCGCCACCGACACCAGCCCCGTCTTCAGCCCGGACGGCAAGTCGCTCGCGTACCTGGCCATGTCCCGCCCCGGCTACGAGGCGGACCGCTACCGCGTCATCGTGCGCGCGTGGCCCGGCGGCCAGGAGCGCGTGCTCGCCGAGGACTGGGACCGCTCCGCCGGCGGCCTCGCCTGGAGCCCCGACAGCAAGACGCTGTTCGCCACCGCGGGCCACATCGGCCAGCAGCCCCTGTTCGCGCTCGACGTGGCCTCGGGCAAGGTGCGGCAGATTACGAAGGACGGCACCGACGACTCGCCGCAGCCCGCCGCCGGCAACCGCCTGGTCTACGTGCACGATGACCTGGACTCGCCCGCGGACCTGTTCGTCATCAACCAGGACGGCACGGGTTCGAAGCAGCTCACCCAGGTGAACCAGGACACGCTTTCGCGCGTGCGCTTCGGCGGCTTCGAGCAGTTCGAGTTCCCGGGCTGGAACAACGAGACGGTGCGCGCCTACGTGGTGAAGCCGGTCGACTTCGACCCGAAGCGCCAGTACCCGCTGGCCTTCCTCATCCACGGCGGACCGCAGGGCTCGTTCGGCAATCACTTCCACTACCGATGGAACCCGCAGGTGTACGCGGGCCGCGGCTACGTGGCCGTCATGGTCGACTTCCACGGCTCCACCGGCTACGGGCAGGCCTTCACCGACGCCATCCGCGACGACTGGGGCGGCAAGCCGCTCGAGGACCTGCAGAAGGGCCTGGCCGCCGCGCTGCAGCGCTACCCGTTCATCTCCAAGGAGAAGAAGTGCGCGCTGGGCGCCAGCTACGGCGGGTACATGATCAACTGGATTGCCGGCAACTGGGCGGACGGCTTCAAGTGCCTGGTCAACCACGACGGCATCCTGGATGAGCGCATGGGCTACTTCGACACCGAGGAGCTCTGGTTCCCGGAGTGGGAGCACAAGGGCACGCCGTGGGAGAACCCCGAGGGCTACCGCAAGCACAGCCCCATCGAGCACGTGGGCAAGTGGAAGACGCCGATGATGGTGATTCACGGCGGCCAGGACTTCCGCGTGGTGGAGACGCAGGGCCTGGGCACCTTCACCGCGCTCCAGCGCCGCGGCATCCCCTCCAAGCTGCTCTACTTCCCGGAGGAGAACCACTGGGTGCTGCGCCCCGCCAACAGCCTGCAGTGGCACGACGAGGTGCTCGGCTGGCTGGACCAGTGGACGCGCAACTAGCTCACGTCTGAAGCAGTCCCAAGGGCCCTTCGCACGGAACACCGCGCGAGGGGCCCTTCCATGTCAGGGGGCTTCAGGGGACGACGAAGCACTCGTCGATGCAGTGCTCCAGGTACTCCGAACAGCTCCGGTCCGAGATGCAGTCGGCACACTCGGACACGCGCTCGCGCCGCTCGTCGGAGTCCCGGTCGTCGACCCAGTCGTTGATGCGGTCCGCGCACTTGCCCGTGTCGTCGCTGCCCGGGAAGCACTCCTTGCGGAGGTCACAGATGGTGTCGGCGTTGCTGGAGCAGCCAGTGAGCACCGCTCCGAGCGCCAACAGACTCGTCACTGCGAGGGTTCGGATGGACATGACGTGGTGTCCTACCGCACCCAGTGACGTCCTGGAATAGCCCTCGGAGCGGCGTGCGGGACTAGTTCTTCTTCGTACCCATGTCGCCGTGGCCCGCGTGGTCCTTGTTGCCAGCCGGAGCGGGCGAGGCACCGGAGCCGCCCACGGCCATGCCGTCATCCAGCTTGCCCAGGATCTGCCAGGCCTGCTCGCGGTGGGCGGGGACCTTCTGGGTGAGCTCGGTGAACATCGCCGTCAGCTCGGGGCTGGCCGAGGGCATGCCCTGCCGCGCGGCGAGCACCTTGCCGAGCACGGCGTCATGGTCGCCCACCTGGCCCGCCATGTAACAGGAGTCGAAGGGCGCGCCCTGGAGCACGGTGAGCTCCTCCATGGTGGCCTTGTCCTGGGCCATCATCTTCTTCTCCACGTCGTTCATGGGCTTGGGCATGTCCGAGAGCTTGAGGTTCTTGCTCTTCGCATAGGCCATGAGCTTCTCGTCCATGGCGGTGTGGTCCTTGACCATCATCTCGCCAAAGGAGCGCACCTCCGCGTTCTGCGAGTTCTTCTGCGCGAGCTGGCCCGCCTGGATTTCCTGCTGGTTGGCGTAGTGCAGCCGCTCCAGCAGGGCCTTCTCATCGGTGGGAGCCATGAAGCCGCGGTACTCGGCCATGCCCTTCTGCGTCGTCGCGGGCTTCATGCTGGGCGAGGACGGAGGCGTCGGAGACGCGCCGCTCTGGGCCAGTGCCGCGCCACCGGTGAACAGGGAGACTGCGAGGGCGATGCCGGGAAGGGTGCGCTTCATGTGGACTGCTCCTTTTCACGTCGGGAATCCATCACTGTCGGGCCGCGGGCACGCACCTTGGGCCAACGCGTGGTCCGCGGTATGCGCAACGGCGCGGGTCCGTGCGACAGCGCACGAACGCCGATGAGGACGTGGGGCAGTCAACGCTGGGACTGTTCGGGTGTCGGACCAGATGTGTCGGGTGCCTCACTTCCCCGGCGTGAAGCTAGGCACCCCCTGACAGGTCGGCCGCGTGCGCACAGGCCCGCCCGCTCTCCAGCCCGACGAGCGCGCGGCCCGTGCGGGCTCGCGGGCGACGGGCCTCCTCCGCGACGCGAGTCGAGGCGCGCGCGGCGGGGCGCAAGGCCCGCGCCGAGGGCCGACTTTTTCAGCGGCCGGCGTCGGGCGCGCTCGCGGCGGGAGCAACGGGCGGCTTCGAGTCGCTTCCGGAGGCGGGCACGCTGGTGCCGGACAGCTCCGCCTCCTCCTGGAGGAACCTGCGCGCCAGCTCCTCCACCTCTTCGGGCTTGAGGCCCGTGAGCACCGCGGTCGCCGTCTTCGCGCGGCTCGCCAGCTCCGCCTCGCCGAGCGCGCCGTGGATGCGCGTGAGCGCCACATGGATTTCCGGGTCGAACGGGTCCGACGCGAGCGCCTCCAGGTACGCCGTCTTCGACTTCGGGTAGTCCTTGCGGTGCAGGAGGATGCGGCCCAGGTGCACGTTGGTGGCGGGCGCGCCCGGGTGCACGCGGAGGCTTCCGCGCAGCACGCTCTCCGCCTCGTCCAGGCGCTTGAGCTCCAGGAGCGTCAGCGCGTACTTGTTGGAGACGGACTCGTACTTGTCGCCCACCAGCTTGTGGGCCTTGGCGTACTCCTCGGCGGCGGCCTTCACCCGGTTGCGCTCGCGGAGCAGCTCCCCCAGGTGCGCGAACTTGCGCGCGGGCACCTCCTGCACCTCGTTGAAGTCGCCGAAGGAGATTTCACGGCCCTTCTTCTCGCCGTCCTCCTTCACCTTGCCCTTGGCGTCCTCCTTCAGCACCACGCGGTCGTCGCGCGGCACCAGCTCCATGGGGAAGGGCTGCTTCTTGATGTGGGAGAGCCAGGCCTTCTCGAACAGGCCGAACGGCATGCCCATGGCCGTCTCCACCGCCTTCTTGTCGGACTGCCCCGCCTTGAGCCCCTGCACCACGGCGCGCAGGCCCGCGGCGCCCTTGGACTGGTGCACGTAGTCGATGGCGTAGAACACCTCCGCGAAGGCCGTGGCCGCGTCCTCCGCGGTGGGCAGCAGCGCGATGGACGGGTGCATCTTCTCGAACGGGATGAGCTTGTCCGCCTTCACGCGCTTGCCGAGCAGGGCCTGCGTGGAGGGCGTCATCGCCAGGCCCGCCTTGCCGCGCCAGCGCGACTCCAGGAACTTGGCCAGGCCCTCGTGCAACCAGATGGGCACCGTGTTGCGGCTCATCTGGCTGACCACGAGGTGGATGTACTCGTGCGCCAGCGTGTCCTGCCAGTCGTAGCCCTGCGCCACCGCCTTGGGGCTGGTCACCATCAGCTTGTTGAACTTGCAGATGGCGATGGTGCCGGTGGTGCGGATCTGCTTCTCGGTGAGCGTGCTGACCTTGGCCAGCTCGCGCGCGTTGTTCACCACCTCCACGCGAATCTTGCCGCCCGGAGGCGTCCAGCCCAGGTCCTCCGCCATGGCGCGGTGGATGCCCTCCAGCGTCTCCAGCGCGTACGGCACCAGCACCGCCTCCTTGCCCTTGGGGTAGAGGAAGATGAAGTGCTCGCTCTCCGCGCGCTGGTGGTTCTTGACGATGTCGCGCGTGTCCTTGGCCAGCCGCAGGTAGCTGCCTGGCTTGTCCTCGATGTTGGCGCCCTGGAGCAGGCCCACCGCGTCGTCGTAGCGGCCCTCCTCGAAGGCCACGCGGCCCTGGTAGTACTTCAGGGGCTCCACGTCGGCGGGAATCAGCGCCTCCACCTCGGACAGCTCGCGCCGGGCGCCCGGCACGTCCCAGTCATCCAGCGCCGACTCCACCTGGCCCAGGCGCGTCTTCACCTCGTCCTTGAGCGAGGACTCCTGCGCGAAGGCGGGCGTGGCCGCGCACAGGCCCAGCGCGAGCACCAGCGCTCCCCAGCGATTCATCCGGGCGTCCCTCACTTCACCAGCTCCTCGTAGTAGCGCTTCACCTGCTCGCGGTACTTCTCCGGCGCGCCCTGCTTCATCGCGTCCAGCAAATCCTTGCGGAACTCCTTGGGCGCCTGGAAGGCGTCCTCGTCGGGCAGCTCCACCTGGTCCTTGGGGTCTCGCCCGGACTGGCCCTGCTTGCGTCCGCTCATGCCGCCCGGAAGCGGCAGCCCGCCCTTGCGGCCCTTCTGGCCCTGCTGCATCTGCTGCTGGAACTGCTTCAGGCCCTCGAGCGCCGCCTGCTGCTCGCCGTAGCCCCGGCCCGGGTCCTTGCCCTGCATGCGCTGGGCGGCCTCACCCATGCGCTGACCCACGCCCTCCATCTGCTGCGCGGCCTCCTCGCCGAACAGGGGCGCGGTCTGCTCCATCTCCTCCATCTGCTGGCGCAGCCCCTGCGCGCGCTGCTCCAACTGCTGCTGCTGCTGGGCGAGCTGCTGCAGCTGCTGCTTCTCCTGCTGGGACAGCTGCGAGCCGGGGGGAGGGAAGAGGTTCTGGAGCTGGCGGTTGACGTCCTGCACGTTGCGCGCGTCGCGGTCCAGGCGCTGGGCCAGCTCCGAGGACTGCTGGCGCACCTCGGGCGGGTTGCCGAACATCTCGTCGAGCTGCTTCTGCTGCTCGCCCATGCCGGCCAGCTGTCGGGCGGCGTCCTCGGCGCGGGCGGCGGCCTCGGCGGCCAGGTCGAAGTCGTTCACCTTCAGCGCGTTCTCCACGTTGGACAGCTCCGACTGGGCCTCCTCCAGCGGGCGCGCGGCGCGGCTGTTGAGGTGCTCCGGGTTGAGCTTGTCGTAGCTCTGCTGGGCCTGCTGCACCTTGCGCAAGAGCTCGTCCTTGATGGCCTCGCCGCGCTGGGAGAGCTTCTCCTTGTTCTGCGCCCGGGCCTGGTCGCGCAGCTGGCGCGTCTGCTCCGCCACGCGCTGCTGCTCGTCGACGGTGCCCTTGAGCTCCTCCATGAACTTGCCGAACTTCTCGGCCAGCTCCGGGTACTGCTCGCCGCCGAACTCCTCGTTGGCGTCGTCCAGGCCCTTGAGCATCTCGTCCATCTGCATGCCCAGCTCCTGCAGCTTCGCGAGCGCCTCGTCCGTCTTGCCCTCGCGCATCATCTTCTCCACCTCGTCCAGGGCGGACTGCAGGTCCTGCTCCTTCATCATCTCCGACAGGGCCTCGGCGTTGAGGTGCTCGTCGCGGATGCCCTTGCGCATCTCCGCCATGCGCTGCATCAGCTCCTGGATGCGCGCCTTGAGCTGCTGGATCTGCTCCATCACCGCCTGGCGCGCGGCCTCGTCCGGGTTGGCCTTGAAGTCCTCGATGAGGCGCGACAGCTCGCGGCGCTCGCCGGCCAATTGCTTGGCCATCTCCTGCAGCGCCTCCAGCTTCTGCCGGTCCAGCAGGGCCTCCAGGTAGAGGATGTCCTTCTCCAGCTCCGCGATCTCCTCCGTCACCACGGCGGTGAGGCGGTTGCCGGTGCCCCAGTCCTCGCCGCGCGAGCGCTGGGTGCGCAGGAACAGGCGGCGGAAGTCCGCGGTGCCGTTGATGTGGCTGCCCAGCGACTCGGAGATGTTGGCCAGCGCGGAGACCAGCTCGCTGGGGACGTCGCGCTCGCGCGACAGCGTCTGCGCCAGGGTGCGCATGTCGGTGATGAGCTGCTGGCCGCTGGTGTCCACCGCGCCCGCGGCGGCGATGGCCTGCGCGTCCTTCTGCTTGGCGCGGTCGGGCCCCTCCAGGCGGTCCGCGAGGTGGTCCACCATGCGGCCCCAGAGCTGCTCGGCCTTCTCCAGCGCGGCGCGGTGGTGCTCGGCGGCGGAGTAGATGCGCAGCACGTGCGTGCGGCTGACGCCCTTCTTGGGGCCCTCCACCGCGTCGTTGTCCTGCGCCTCCACGAAGTACGTAATCCGGTCGCCCGCGTCGACCTTGAGCGAGCCCAAATCCCACGTGTACGTGTCGCGGCTCCGCCGGCCGTCCTCGCGTCGGAGCGGCACGCGCGTGTCCTGCTGCGCGCCGGGCGTGCGGAAGACGAGCGACAGGCCGGACAGGCCGTAGTCGTCGGTGGCCTCGTACTTGAGCGTCACCTTCTGGCCGGGGTCCACCTCCAGCTCCGCGGCGGGCGTCAGCAGCGAGACCTGTGGCGCCTTGTCCGCCTCCACGGTGAGGGGGATGTCGGGGCCCACGGCGATGGGCTTCTCGCGCGTGCCGTAGAAGGCGAAGTGGTAGTGGCCGCCCTGCTTCGCGACGAAGGTGCCCGTCAAATCCCGGTTGCCCGTCACCTGGAGCGGCAGGGCCTCGCCGTTGATGACCAGCTCCGCGCGCTCCACGGGGCGGTCCGAGCGCGTCTTGATTTGAATCTCCGTGCCGGCCGGGGCGCTCACCGCGCCGTCGGTGCCGGGGACGGTGCGCTGGGACAGGCCGGTGTACGCGGGGTAGCGGTACGTCAGCTCGATGTCGCCGGTAATCGGCTCCACCTGGGCCTTGGCCTCGGGTGTCCTCGCCGTGTCGAGCACGCGCTTGACGCCCGCGGCCCACTTCTCGCCGAACAGGCCCATCACCAGCGCGAGCAGGAGCAGCACGCCGCAGGCGGCCAGGGCGGTGCGCTGCGCGGGGCGCGGGTCGACGACGGAGCGCGCGTCCACGGTGCGCACGCGCGTGTCCATCTGCTGGAGGAAGGCGTGCGCCAGCTCAGGGGAGCCGTTGGCGTGCGCGCCGTCCTCGCGCATCAGCTCCACGGCGGCGAGCACGTCCAGGGACAGCTCCGGGCGGCGCTCACCGACGAGCCGCGCGGTGAGCGTGTCATCGCCCACGCGGCGGCGCGCGAGCCACAGCCCGAAGACACACGCCAGCGCCACGCCCACCGGCAGCGCCATGCCCAGCAGGCTGCCACCCAGGCGCGGCGCCCACAGGCCCAGCAGGCCTCCGCCCACCCACAGCAGGCACGCGGCACAGAACCCCAGCGCGGTGCCCTGCAGCCACAGGTAGCGCCGTTGGCGCTGGCGCACGGAGGCCAGGAGCGCCCGGACACCTTCGCCTCGCGAGCGCCGGCCCCACGACGCGGGGGCGGACGGAGGAGGAGGTGGCGGGGGCGGCAGCTCGGGGCCTGGGCTCTGCGGGGTGTCGAGGTTCACGCTGTCCTGTCCGCTCGTTCGCGAGGCAACCCCCGACAGGGGTGCCTATTTCCCGATTCTCTAGCAACGTCCGACGCGCCGCGAGGAGCTTGGACACGTCGATTTCGCTCGGGACACGGCGAGGGTGTCCGACGCACGAAGGACGCGGCCGACGGAGGGTCCGGGAGGCAACGCGCGAGGACAGGGCTCTTCGTCCCGACCGGGCGCGCCAAGTGCCCGTCATGACTCGGAAGTGGGCCGGGGCCCGGGGCCCGGATGCGCCCCGCGGCACGGGACGGCGAGCACCTCGTCCGGTGGGCAGGCGGGGAGGCTGGGAGCGCGGCCCACGGACGACCGCGGAAGGGGACGGAGGCGCCTCGCCGCGCTCGACTCACGCGGGGGCCATGCACTCCGGAGCGTCACGCCGAGGTCCTCGGCCCGCGAGGGGGGCGGGCCGTGACGCTGCTCGGCGATGGGTCTACTTGCGGACCTCTTCCTTGCGCGCCTCGTCCGCGCCCATCTCCACCTCGGACGGCTGCAGTCCACCCAGCTCCTGCGCGAGCGCGGTGAGCACGTCCTGGGTGGCGAGGATGCGCGAGCGCGACAGCCGCCCGAGCACGCGCTGCACGGCGGACTCGACGGTGCCCTCGGAGGGGATGTCGAGCGAGCGACCCGCCTCGGTCAGCGCGAACAGCGCCTTGCGGCCGTCGAGCGGGTCCGACTTGCGCTCCAGCAGGGCGCGCTTCTCCAGCCGCTTGAGGACGCCCGTCAGCGTGCTCGGGTGGACGTGGAGGATCTGCGCGAGCGTCCCCGCGGTGATGCCGGGGAAGCGGCCCACCAGCCGGATGACCAGCCGCTGCGGACCCGTCAGGCCCAGCGTCGACTCCATCCGCTTCGAGGTGGACTGGAGCCCGTGGTCCACGGCCCACAACAGCCGCATGAACTCGAGCACTTCGCCGAGGGGCGGCCCTTTGAGCCGCTCGCCTTCGTGAGGTTCCGGTTCCCCGTTGGCCGCGTCCTTCATGACTTCATCTTCCTTCACCTGCCGTCTCCCTGTCTCTGCCATGTCCATGGAGCCGCGGGAGGTGTCCAATCCTCGAGGTCCCCCGCTGCCAGATGGCGTTGTCTATCAGTCACTGAGGACAGAAGGGTGGGGCTTTCGCGCCCCGGCCTCGCAGGACCCCTCAGGGGAGCGCCCGGCCGCCCACCCCGCCAGGTGGGAGCCGGGGTGCCGGGTGCCTCGGTGTCCGCTCCGGAACAACAGAGGCCCGAGGCCCTCCCCGGGAGGGGGAGGGCGGGACGCTCAGGGCGCGGGCGCCACGGTGGGCTTGGGGGCGGCCGGAGCGGGGGGCGCCTTGTTGGCGGGCGCGGGGGGAGCGGCGGGCTTGGGCTCCTCGGGCTCGGGCGGCATCTGGATGCTCTTGCCGCGCTCCTGGGCGATGCGCCGGTACCAGCTGTCCGGGTACTTGGGGTGGTTCACCTTGCCCTGCTCGTCGCGGACGTTGCCGTCGATGTACTTCACGAGCAGCGTCTCGCCGAGCTTCCTCCAGCGCGTGTGGACCTTCTCGCCCTGGCTGAGCGAGTACTCGGTGAGGTAGCGCCGCGCCTCCTCGGGGCTGCGCTTGTAGTGCTCCAGCGCGGTGCGCTCGATGTCGGCCTGGTCCGCGAGGAACTGGCCCTCCAGCGCGCCCTGCTCCTTGTGCACGTCCACGGACACGTCGCTCCAGCGCGCGTAGGCCTGGTTGGACACCCAGTTGAACACCCAGAAGGACGAGTCCCAGGAGAAGCTGCCCCGGCTGGCCACGCCCTGGGCGAAGTTGCGCGGCACCTCGCGGATGCCCGCGTACATGGGCGTGTAGACCGTCATCGACGTGTCATCCACGCCGAACCAGAGCACGCCGCCGATGGGGGCGGGCATGGAGGCGCGCATCTGGGCGACGAAGGAGAAGCCCGTCTGCTGCGTGGAGATGGCGCGCTCGTGCACGTACTTCTTGCCGTCCACCTCCCACGTCATCGGCCGCCACCGGTACGGCAGGGCGTAGGGGCCCGCGCCCACGTCCTTCGTCATGTCGAGCGGCGTGCCGTCGAAGTGGTCGCGCATCAGCGACATCACGTCCTGCACGGACAGCTTCTTGTCGGGCTTCACCCACAGGGGCAGCCGCTTGTTGGGCGCCGAGCCGTCCGCGTACTCCGGCCCGAAGTTCTTCGACGGGGCCGCGCGCCGGAAGATGCTCCATACGCGCGCCTCGGAGAAGCGCTGCCCGCCGAAGTCGAGCGGGTTGTATGTCTGGGCGAAGCTGAAGTCCTTGTCCGCGCCCTTGAACCAGCCCTTCTCGCGGGCGAAGGAGATGACGTCCTTGGAGAAGAGCACGTTCTCCGAGTCGTTCATCGGGAACTGCTCGATGCGCGCCTGGTTGGCGTGCGCGGTGATGTGGCCCTCGGGCAGCTTGCGCGCCACCCACACGGCGCCCTTCTGGCCCGTGCCCTTGCCAATCATCTCCAGGAGCCACGCCTCCTTGGGGTCGGCGATGGAGAAGGACTCGCCGCTGGACGCGTAGCCGTGCTCGGCCACCAGCGTGGTCATGACCTGGATGGCCTCGCGCGCCGTCTTCGCGCGCTCCAGCGCGATGTAGATGAGCGAGCCGTAGTCGACGATGCCGGCGGGGCCCTCCAGCTCCTTGCGGCCACCGAAGGTGGACTCGCCGATGGACAGCTGGTGCTCGTTCATGTTGCCCACGACGGAGTACGTCACCGGGGCCTCGGGGATGCGCCCCAGGTGCTTGCCGGTGTCCCACTCGATGATGTCGCGCTGGGCGCCCGCGGCGTGGCGGCGGGCGGGCGTGTGGTACAGCTCGCCGTAGAGCTCGTGGGCGTCCGCGGCGTACGTCATCAGGGTGGCGCCGTCCGCCGTGGCCCCCTTGTTGACCAGCATGCTGGTACACGCGAGCACGGGCGGAGCGACCAGCGCGGCCGACACGGGCAGCGCGGTGAGCAGTCGGGGCAGTCGTCGGTTCATGGCGGCGGATGCTCTACCAGCCAGGGCCCGGATACAAACGTCCGTTGCGATGTGCCGGGTCGTCCCCGGGCTTGCCCCCTCACTCAGCAGTCGCCGCCCGGGCCACGAAGGGAGAAAACCCGGGCGGCGACCTTTCCCGAAAGAATGGACTCGTTGCGTCAGTTGTTCGTGGCGACCACCTCCTTTCCGTCAGCGGGCATGAGGACCTGCTCCACCCTCAGGGTGGTGGGGCCGTCGAGCGCGAGGTGGGGCTTGAGCTTGAGGAACTTCTTCTTGCCGAAGCCCTTCACCCGCACGAGCTCCTCCACGCGTTGGAAGCGGCGTTTCTCCCGATGCTGGATGATGCGCTGCGCCGCCTTCTCACCGATGCCCGGGAGCAGGTCGAGCTGTGAGGCCGAGGCCTCGTTGAGGTTCACCACGCCCGTGAACTGGTGGCGTGGCCTTGCCGCCTCCGCCGTGTCGGGCCACCCCACCCAGAGGCCCACGAGCAGCGCCGTCCACGCGGCCCTCACGAGTGGCCACCCGCGGGCGCGGCGTCCAGGCCCACCTCGCCCGCGTAGCGCCCGCCCATGCCCGGTGTCTCGCGCTTCTCCGCCGCCTCCCGCACGTGCAGCTTGCCGTCCAGGGGCAGCACATCCAGCAGCACGTTGAGCGAGCCGTCCTTGTTCACGAACGCGCTCCCCGCCCTCACCCAGATGCTCCCGCCCTTGCCCTCACGAATGGAGAACACCGCCAGTCGCTTCCCCGCCATCAGCATCATCCGCCTCCACACTCGACACCGCGCCACCACGGCGCGGACCGCCTCATTCGTTCGACCGCCTGAGGTCGACTCCGGCATGAGCAGCCGTCGTGCCAGCGCGTGCTCCCTCTGAAGAGGTGGTTTCGCCACCGTGCGTGTGCGCGCGAACCGTCCCACCGCGAGGACGGGCAGCGGGACTCCAGCGGCTTCTCGCGACGCGAGAGCGTCACGGTGGACGCGGGGACGAACCGTGTCGGGCTCGGGAATGAAATCGCGGGGCATTTGCTAAGACGCGCCGTGCCGCGTCACCCGCCGTCTGGAGGTTCCATGAAGGCCGTCGCCGCCGTGCTCGTCCTGTTGCCGTGTCTCGCGCTCTCGCAGGAGCGCGACTTCTCCCAGGTGGAGGTGCGCGCGACGCCGGTGGCGGGCAACATCCACCTGCTCCAGGGAGCGGGCGGCAACATCGCCGTCTCCGTGGGGCCGGACGGTCAGCTCATGGTGGACACCGAGTTCGCGCCCCTCGCCGACAAGCTGCGCGCGGCCCTCAAGAAGCTCGGCAAGCAGCGGCTGGCCTACGTGGTCAACACGCACGTGCACAGCGACCACACCGGAGGCAACGCCGCCTTCGGCCGCGAGGCGACGCTCATCGCCCACGCCGCCGTGCGCGAGCGCATGTCCAAGCCCAGGACGCGCCGCGGCGAGACGCTGCCCCCCGCGCCCGAGCACGCGCGTCCCGTCGTCACCTTCCAGCAGAGCCTGAGCCTCTGGTTCAACGGCGAGGAGGTGCGCCTGACGCACCTGCCCGCGGGCCACACGGACGGCGACAGCGTGGTGCTCTTCGTGGGCAGCAACGTCCTGCACACCGGCGACCTCTTCTTCGCGGACCGCTTCCCCGTCATCGACCTGGAGGCGGGCGGCAACGTGGAGGGCTACGTGCGCAACGCGGAGGCCCTGCTCGCGGGCCTGCCTCCCGGCGTGCGCATCATCCCGGGCCACGGACAGCTCAGTGGCCGCGAGGAACTGGAACGCTTCGTCGCCATGCTGCGCGAGACGACGACGCTCGTGCGGCGCAAGAAGGTCGCGGGCAAGACGCTGGAGCAGGTGAAGGCCGAGGGCCTGCCGGAGAAGTTCAAGGGCTTCGGTGAAGGGCACGTGAAGACGGACCGCTGGCTGGAGACCGTCTACACGGGCCTGGGCGTGGCGGCGCAGGGCGCGCGTCCCTGAGCGCCACTTCACCCCCTCCGGGCTCCATGAAAGAGTGCGCCCATCCGTCCCGCCGTCCCGAGGTGCCTTGCGTGAACCGCTCCGTCCTCGCCGCCCTGGTCGTCCTGGGAACCTCCCCGTCGCTCGCCGCCGAGCCCGCGCCCGTCTCCGCCAAGGCCCGCGCCATCCATGACTCGGCGCTCATCATCGACACCCATGTGGACACGCCCCTGCGCATGCTCAACGAGGGCTTCGACGTGGGCTCCAAGCCGCCCAATGGCCAGGGCCACCTCGACCTGACGCGCGCGCGGGAGGGCAACCTGGGCGCGGCCTTCTTCTCCATCTGGGTGGAGCCCAAGGAGTACGCCGGCCGCTACACGCACCAGGCGCTGCGCATCATCGACTCGGTGCACACCGCGGTGGAGCGGCACCCCGACCAGATGGTGCTCGCGCTGTCGTCGAAGGACATCGTCGCCGCGCGCTCCGGCAAACAGAAGAAGCTGGCCACGCTGCTCGGCGTCGAGGGCGGCCACGCCATCCAGAACGACCTGGGCGTGCTGCGCGACTTCTACCGCCTGGGCGTGCGCTACATGACGCTCACCTGGTCCAACACGAACGAGTGGGCCGACTCGTCGGGCGACATCACCGACACCACCGTGAAGCACCACGACGGCCTCACCGACTTCGGCCGCGACGTGGTGCGGGAGATGAACCGGCTGGGCATGCTCGTGGACGTCTCGCACGTGTCCGACAAGACGTTCTTCGACACGCTGAAGGTGACGCGCGCGCCCGTGATTGCCTCGCACTCGTCCGCCCGCGCGCTCACGGACCACCCGCGCAACATGACGGACGAGATGCTCAAGGCCGTGGCCGCCAACCGCGGCGTCGTCATGGTGAACTTCTTCTCCGCCTTCGTCGACGACGACTACCGCAAGGCCTACGCCGCCATGTCGGCGGAGCGCGGCGCCGCCCTGGCCGCGGTGGAGGCGAAGCACAAGAACTCCGACCCCGTCACGCGCTTCCGCGCCCAGTCCCAGGCCGGCTGGGAGTGGGCCGCCAAGGTGCCGCGTCCTCCGCTCAAGGCCGTCATCGACCACATCGACCACATCGCGAAGGTGGCCGGCGTGGACCACGTGGGCCTGGGCTCGGACTTCGACGGCATCAACTCCGCGCCGCAGGGACTCGACTCGGTGGCGGACCTGCCGCGCATCACCGAGGCGCTGCTCGCCCGGGGCTACACGCGGGAGCAGCTCCACAAAATCCTGGGCGGCAACCTGCTGCGCGTCTTCCGCGACGCGGAGGCTGTCAGCCGCGAGCTGCGCTCACCCCCGAGCGTCCAGCGCTGATTCCACGCCGCGCGAGGGCAGGCGACGGCACGAGGGAAAGTGTCGCCTGTCCGCCCGAGATTGCAGGCGCGGCGCGTCTTTTCCGATGCACCTGCTGATCTCCAGGTCCGGGGAACCCGGGGGCTTCCTTCGGCCACACGCGAAACGTTAGCCTCGCGTTCATGGCATCGGGCGTCGTGTTGATTCGGCTGGGGCTCGTCGCCGCCCTGTGCCTGGGCGTGGAGGTTCGCGCGGAGGACGGCGGCGGCGCATGGCTGGCCGTGGCGCGCATCGCCTCCGAGGAGGACGGCGCCCTGCTCGAGCGCGTGCGCGGACAGAGCAGTGACTTGCCCGTGGAGCTGCGCGCCATGCCGGGCCCTTCACTGGACGGCCCGCCCCAGGCCCAGTGGCGCTCCGCCGTGGCGCTCGCGGACGCGCACCAGGCCCGCGCCGTGCTCTGGTTCCAGCGCTCCGGCTCCGAGCTGCGCGTCCACTTCGCCGAGCCCGGCAGCCGCCACCTCTTCGTGCGCACCGCGAAGCTGGAGGGACGACCCGGCGCGCTCGAGTGGTCCGCGGGCGCCGAGGCCGTGGCGCTCGTGGTGCGCTCCGCCCTGCGCGCGGTGGAGGCGGGCACGCCCCTGGGCGAGGTGGTGGAGGCCGTCGCGCCCCCCGTGCCCGTGCTCGAGCCCGAGTCCGGTCCCGTCGTCGTGCCCCCGGAGCTGTGGACCTACCCGCCGGCCTCGAAGGACTCGCGCTCCCTGCGGTGGCAGGTGTTGGTGGGCGGGCTCGCCGCGCTGGATGGGTACACCGACTCCGGCCACCAGGGGCTCCTGATTGGCTCGGGGTGGGAGTTCCCCTCGGCGCGGCTGCGGCTGCTGCTGTCGCTGAGCCTGGCGCGCATGCTCCCGGATGGGCGCACCGACGTGAAGCTGGAGCAGTACTCGGGCGGGCTGTGGTTGGACTTCCCGCTGCTGGAGCGGGGCAGCCTGCGCTGGGGCCTGGGCGCGGGAGCGGGCCTGTTGCTCTTCGGCCGCAGCACGGAGTCGTACTTCCAGGGCATCCAGGCCGCCAAGCCGCGCTTCATCCCCGCGCTGCTGGTGGGGCCCGACACGTCCCTGCGGTGGAGCTTCTCGCGGCTGCTCGCCTTGGAGCTGTCCGTGGCCGCTGACGCGGCGGTGGGGCGGCCCGAGCTGGGTTACTCCGAGAACGGAAACTTCGTGCCGCGCAATCAGGGCTGGGCCATCCGGCCCAGGGCATCCCTGGCGCTGGTGCTGCTGCCATGAGTGGTGATGACCCGTTTTCGCCTCGACCTCCCTCCATGGAGCCGATGACGAGCACGGGTCCGGAAGCCATCGGCAGGGCAAGACCTGGAGTGGACCCGCGCATCCAGGCGGCCATCCAGGGGCGGAAGGAGGCCGCCGAGTCCTTGCTGCTGGAGCTCTTGCCCCGGGTGCGCAACCTGGTGCGCTACCTGGTGCACGGCGATGGGGACGTGGAGGACATCGCCCAGGAGTCGCTCATCGCGCTGCTCCGGGGGCTGCCCTCGTACCGGGGAGAGGGGCAGTTCCACTCGTGGGCGGACCGGGTGGTAGCGAGGACCACGTTCGCGTGGCTCCGGCGCCTCCGGGGCACCGAGGCCCGCCGCGGCGAGGAGCCGGCGGAGCTGATGGCGGTGCCGTCCGAGGACGCGCCGCCGGACGAGTACGTCCACCGCCGGCGCATGGTGATGTTGCTGGACCGTATCCCCGACGAGCAGCGGCATGCGATGGTGCTGCACCATGTGCTCGGCATGAGCGTGCCGGAGGTGTCGGACGAGCTGGGGATTCCCTTCGAGACGATTCGCAGCCGCCTGCGGCTGGGTCGCACGGCGTTGCGCGCGCTGGCCACGGACGCGGGTGGCGCTCCGGAGGGAGGTGCGGCATGAGTCGGCTCGTGGATGAGGACGGGCCGAACGAGCTGCTCGCGCCGTTGGATGACGGCTCTGGACCCGCGCGCCGGCTGTCGCGGCAGAAGTCCGCCGCGCTGGTGCAGGCCGCGCTCCTGGCCGCCATGGACGCGCCGTCGCCGCCGCCGCGTCGTCGACATCGGCCGCACTGGTGGATGGGCGGGGCCCTGCTCGTGGTGGGCGCCGCCGCGGTCGCGACCTGGCAGCTCTGGCGTCGCCAGGAGCCTCCTGCTCCGGAGGACACCGCGGTCATCGCTCCCTCGCCGCCGATGATGCCCCGCGCCGAGCCCGTCGTGCCCGTGCCGTCGGTGCCCGAGGCGGTCGCGCGTGAGCGGTCCGTGCCTCCGATGCCCGAGGTGGCCGCTCCGCAGTTGCCCGATGCGGTCGCTCCGGAGCCCATCGCTCCGGTGAAGCCCCGGATGAGCGCGCCGTCCGCCGCGCCCGCGCCGGAGGACCTGCTGCGCCGGGCCAACGCGCATCGGGCCACCGGGCAGTGGAAGGCGGCCGAGGCGCTCTACCTGCGCGTCATCCGTGCCGAGCCCCAGGGCATGTCCGCGTACGTCGCGCGCGTGGCCTCGGGCGCGTTGAGGCTGGAGCACCTGGGCGATGCGCGCGGGGCGCTGCGCCAGTACCAGGAGGCCCTGAAGGGCTGGCCCGGGGGCCTGTTGGAAGAAGAGGCGAGCCACGGCGTCACCGAGGCGCTGCGCGCGCTGGGTGACCGGGACGGCGAGGTGCGCGCGTTGGAGGCGTTCCTCGCGCGCCACCCCGATTCGCCCCATGCCGTATCGGCCCGGAAGCGGCTGCAGGAGGTCTCAGGTCGATGAGTCGCGCCAACGTGTCGCCGTGGAAGTCCGGGACGAAGGTCCTCTGCGTGCTGGGGCTGGTGGGCGCCTGGAGCGCGTGCGAGGTGAAGGACCCGGTGGCCTTCATCGACACGCCCCGCAACGACGCGGGGCCGGTGGCCTCGTCGGACGGTGGGCCGACGACGGGCGAGGGCGAGGAGCCCGCCGATGACCACACCGCCTTCTGCGCGTCCACGGGGCCGCTGCTGCTGGTGGGCGACAGCCTCACGGGCGCGAAGGTGTGCAGCGGGCACCTGGCCGAGCGGGCCTTCCGCTACGCGCTGTGCTCGTGCGAGCGGCTGGCCTTCAGCGCGTCGCTCACCACGGATGCGTTCAGGAGCTCGCTGGGCAAGTACGTGCCGGGCGGCAAGGGCGGCGCGGTGGCGACCAACGGCGGCGTCGCGGCCAACGACACGCTGACGATTGGCGGCGGGCTGAGCGCGGGCGGCGCGGACGGCATCCTGCTGGGGCGCGGCCTGTCGGTGGGAGGCGGGCTGTACAGCGGTGGTCCGCTCAGCGGCAACGTGTCCGCGCAGGTGACGGGGGACGCGTGGGTGCGCGGTGACGTGGGGCTCGCGTCGCTGAGCGTGGCGGGCAAGCTGGCGGTGCCCGCGGAGCGCAGCATGTCCGGCACGGTGACGGCCGCCGAGGTGCTGCGCGAGCCGGTGGACTCGGTGTCGCCGTGCGCGTGCGGGGACACCGCGTCGGTGGTGGACATCCAGGGTCTCATCGCCAACCACGCCCGCGAGAACCACAACGAAGTCATCGGCCTGGAGCCCTCGGCGCTGCAGGGCTTCACCGGCGAGCGCACGCTGGAGCTGCCGTGCGGGCGCTTCTTCCTGACGGGCATCGAGGGTCAGGGCCGCCTGAACCTCGTGGTGCGCGAGCGCACCGCGCTCTTCGTGCGGGACAGCGTCGTCATCGGCGAGCGGCTCTCGGTGGAGGTGGTGCCGCCGGGGGAGCTGGATTTGTTCGTGGGCGGCGACATGACGGTGGCCGGACAGCTCCTGCTGGGGTCCGTGGACGCGCCGGCGAGGGTGCGCGTGTACTCCGCGGGGACGGGGACGCTGGGCATCTCCGCGGGCAGCGTGCTCGCGGGAAACCTCTACGCGCCCGGCGCCACGCTGACGCTCAGCGGCAACGCGGAGGTGTTCGGCTCCGTCTTCGTGCGCCACATCGAGTCGTCCGGCACGCTGGCGCTGCACTACGACTCCGACATCCTCTCGCTGGCGAGCGCCTGCGGAACCGTGGAGTGAAGTGAGGGGGGTGGACAGGGCGAGGGGGCGTGCACAGGTTTGCGTGCACACCTTCCCGGCCTGGAGGGCTCGTCGTGCTCCACCGTCTGTCCTCGCTGATGTCCCGGCTCCAGGAGGACCGCGAGGCCCTGCTGCGGGAGGTCGGGTGGCCCGTGTTGGTGTGGGACTCCATGCCGAGCCGCCCTCGCTCCGTGGCGCAGGTGGAGCCGCCGACGCTGAAGGTGCCGATTCCATCCCGAGTCGTGGAGCCCGTGGTGTTCGAGCTGTGTCCGCGCTTCCCCGGCCGAGGGCCCGAGGTGATGGTGGGCCGCAGCCCCGAGTGCGACATCGTCCTGCCCGAGGCCACCGTGTCGCGGCAGCACGCGCGCTTCCGTCCGGAACCGCACACCGAGGTGTGGAGCGTGACGGACCTGGAGAGCCACGGCGGCACCTTCGTGGAGGGGGTGTTGATTGTGCCGGGGCGCTCGACGCCGCTGTTCAGCCAGGCCTCGCTGCGACTGGGGGGCGCGCAGGTGGTGTTCCTGCAGGCGAGCGCCTTCGAGTCCTACGCGCGCGCGTGCGAGGTGTCGTCCCGGGTGCGCTTGACGCGCTGGTAGTCAGCTCCTAGAAGGGGTGCGCCCTTGGGTGCCCATGTCGGGCTTTCAAGAGGGAAGCCGGTGCGATTCCGGCGCGGTCCCGCCACTGTGAATGGGCAGCCCTGAGGTCAGGGCCGGGGACTTCGGTTGTCGCCACTCCGGCGGTGTCCAGGCGGACGCTCCGGGGGAAGGCGGAAGCCCCCTTCCAGCCAGACGCGTCGTGCGCCTGGAGCTGGAGTCCATCAGCCAGGAGACCTGCCCGAGGGTGCGGACGTGTCGCGTGGCGGCACGTGCGGACGGCCTTCTCTCTTCGATGGAGAGAGCGGAAGGCGGAGCATGCGGCGCACCTTCCTCGCCGGGCACCTGGTGTGTCTGGCGCTCAGCCTGTCTTCCGGAGCGCGCGCGCAGGCGACGGACGACGTCGTCGTGCCCGCGACGGTGGTGCGAGGCAAGGCGCCGCCGCCTCCCGACTCCCCCGAGCGTCGCGACCCCACGGGCGCCATCACCGTCATCGACGCCAGCGAGCATGCGGGCGAGGCGCGGGACACGGCGGAGCTGCTGGTGGGCTCGGTGGGGCTCGCGGTGCAGGACTCCGGCGGCTACGGGCAGAGCAAGAGCCTGGTGGTGCGCGGCGCGGCGTCGAACGGGGTGCTGGTGTTCCTGGATGGAATCCCGCTCAACGGCGCGGGCGGCATGGCGGACCTGTCGCAGGTGCCGGCCGCGTTGGTGGAGCGGCTGGAGGTGCTGCGCGGGGGCGCGGGGGCTCGCTATGGCTCCGGAGGGCTCGGCGGCGCGGTGAACATCGTCACGCGCGCGCCGTCGTCGCACGTGCGGGCCAGTGGGGAAGTGGTCTACGGGAGCTGGAACACGGCGCTGGGGCACGTGGCCATCACCGGGCCCTTGTTGGATGGGAACGCGCTGGTGCTGCTGCACGCGGGGCGCTCGGATGGGGACTTCGCGTACGAGCTGGATGAGCTGCCCGCGGTGCCGGACAACCCCGTCACGGCGGAGGCGCGCGCTCGCAACGACGCGAAGGGTGGAGGCGTGCTGCTGCGGTATCGGCGGCGGCTCCCAGGGGGCTCGCGGCTGGATGTGCTGTCCGAGCTGTCGCTGGAGGACCGCGCGATTCCGGGCACGGTGCAGAACCCCCAGTCCGCGGGGCGGCAGGATTTGGACCGGCTGTCGTTGGGTGTGCGGTGGTCGGGGACGCAGGCGAGCGCGAGGGGCTTCTTCCGTCGCGATGGCCTGGAGGTGACGGGGGGGCTCTTGGGCGCGGGCGGGCCGCAGCGACATGTCGTGGGTGGGGTGGAGGTGGAGGGCCGGACGTTGCTCGGAGGCGGGCACGCGCTGACGGCCACGGTGGCGTCGTCGGGCGAGCAGGTCACCCAGGCGAAGGGCGCGCAGTCCGCGAGCTGGTGGCGTGGCAGCGCGATGGTGATGGACGAGTGGGCGCTGGTGGCTGACGTGTTGAGCGTCGTGCCTTCGCTGCGGTTCGAGCGGGTGGGGCCCTACTGGCTGTTCTCTCCGAAGGTCGGCGCGTGGCTGTCGTTGGGTGGAGGCGTGGGGCTTCGGGCGAACGCGGGACAGTCGCATCGCGCGCCGTCGTTCCTGGAGCTGTACATCCGGCAGGGGACGTTGCTGCCCAACCCGGGGTTGAGGCCCGAGCGGGCGCTCTACGCGGACGCGGCGGTGGTCTGGGATTCCCAGGCGACGGTGGCGGGGGCCTCACGGTGGAGCGTGACGGCGGGCGGCTTCGCGGCGCTGTACGAGGACCTCATCGCGTACGAGCTGTACCCGCCGATGATGGCGCGCCCTTACAACTTCGACGCCGCGCGCGTGTGGGGTGCGGAGCTGGAGGCGGAGGCGCGGCTGTTCTCGTGGCTGTCGGCGAGCGGTGGCTACACGTGGCTGCGCACGCAGAACCGATTCGGAGACCCGCGCTACTTCAACCAGGACCTGCCCAATCGCCCGCGACACAAGTGGGTGGGGCGCGTGCGCGCGGGACCCGAGTGGCTCAACGCGCGCACCGAGGTGCTGTATCAGGCGTCGCAGTTCGTCAATCGCACGGGCACGCGCTCCTTGCCCTCGCGCACGCTGTGGAGCGTGGGGGCGTCGAGCACCTTCCTGCACAAGCCCGAGGTGACACTGTCGGTCGAGGTGAAGAACCTCCTCGACGCGCGGGTGCAGGACTTCACCGGCTTCCCACTGCCAGGTCGCGCGGCCTACGCGACGCTCGCGGTGTCGCTCGAGCCGACTCCTTCCGCTCCCGAGGGCTCGAATGCACCACGTGCTCCGTGAGCCTGAGCTGCTCCTTCTTGAGGACTCCATGCTTCATTTCGTAGAGCCCAGGTGGCTCACCCTGTCGCTGCTCTGTGTCGTTGCTCTCGTGCTCACGGGCTGTCCCGACGAGGGCGTGGTCTGCACCTCCGGCCTCGTCGTCTGTGACGACACCTGCGTGGACACGCGCGGCGATACCGCGCACTGCGGCGCCTGTGGCACCACGTGCTCCACGGGCGAGGTCTGTCAGGATGGCGCCTGTGGTTGCCGCGCGGGCACCGAGTCTTGTGGCGGCGCCTGCGTGGACACCGCGACGGATGTCTCGCACTGCGGCGCGTGTGGCTCGGCCTGTGCCGCCGGACAGGTCTGCGAGTCCAGCACCTGTCGCGAGGGCTGCTCCGAAGGGCTGCTGCGCTGCTCCGGTGCGTGCGTGGATGGCCAGACGGATGCGCTCCACTGCGGCGCCTGCGGCAACGTGTGCCCCGATGCGCAGTCCTGCCGCGCTGGCCGGTGCACCTACGACGTCGTGGCCGCGTGCTTCACCAACGGACAGCTCGTGGGCCTCCAGGCGGGGACGGACCAGCTCGGACCTCGCCGTGAGTTCGGCGCCGGCATCCAGGCGCTCGCGTCCTGGGACGGCTTCGTGCTCGGCGCGGACATGACCAACGGCAAGCTGCTCCAGGCCCCGGGCGGCAGTCTGGGCGCGCTCGTCGAGGAGGACTCACTGGGCGTCGTGTCCGGCTCCCCCAATGACATCCTCGTGGACCCGCCCCACGTGTACGTCATCGACTCGGTGAACAACACGCTCCAGGTGCTCCGCCGCGACGGCGTGGCCCATGGCAACGGCCTGGGCCTGCGCACCGTGGGGCAGTTGAACCTCGGTCCGAACACCAGCCCCCAGGCACTCGCGCGTTTTGGCGACCTGCTCTACATCCCGCTCTTCGGCACCGGCAGCTCCAACTTCCAGCACGGCAACGCCGTCGCTCGCGTCGACATCTCCGACCCCACGCAGCCCCGCAAGGTGGACACGCTGTCGCTCACGGGCCTGGACCTCAAGCCCTTCGACAGCAGCGGCTCCATGCCCCTGCCGTTCTCGGTGACGGCGACGCGCACCCACGTGTACGTGGCCCTCACCAACCTCAACCCCGCCAATGACTACCGCCCCAACGGGCCTGGCATGCTCGCGCGCATCGACCCCGCCACCGGCGCCGTCAGCGCCATCGACCTGGGAAAGGAGCGCTGCCTCAACGCGGGCTACGTGGAAGCCGTCGGTGACCAGCTCGTGGTCGCCTGCATCGGTGAGGCCATCTACGACACGGCCAACGGCTACATCGCCACGTCCGTTCGCTCCACGGGCCTGGTGTTGGTGAAGAACGACGTCCCCGTGGCCTCCTACGCGCTGAATCCCGGCTGTCAGCCCGGCGCACCGGGTTGCATGCTGTCCGTGGCCAGCCGCTTCGCTGTGTCCAAAGGCGCGGTGTACCTGGCGGACACCAACGCGGGCCGCGTCTTCGTCGTGGAGGTCGGTGATGGCACCCTCACCGAGCGCAGGGGCTACTCCACGCCCACCGCGAAGGGCCCCGCGCTGGAGGCGTGCCCGGTGGACCCTCGGCGCCCCGTGTCCAACGCCATCGACGTCACCGCGCTCCATTGACAATGCCTGTCACCCGCCATATCCCGGCCGCGTCCTCGGTGTCGTCGTGCGAACCACGACGGCTCTAGGGAACCCGGTGCGAATCCGGGACTGCCCCGCAGCGGTGTGCAGGAACGACCGCCGTCATTGAAGCACTGGTCCCTCGCGGGACTGGGAAGCGACGGCCACTAGGTGGGCGCCCTCCGGGGCTCCCGCGCCTGCGAGTCCGAAAACCTGCCGTGGACCCGTGCCCCTTGGGCACGGACATCACCGAGGCCTCCGAGGGGAGGCGGCGGAGGCGTCAGCCCATTCACCGCGCACCGTGGGGTGCTCGGGTGCCCGCCTTCGACCGCGTCCTCCCTGGAAGCCCACCCGCCCGTGGGGGCGGAGAGGGACGAGGACGCAGATGAAGACGGCTGAATCGAAGCGCGCGAAGCCCTGGATGAAGTCCGCATCACTGGCCGTGGCCGCCTTCGCGGTGGCCCTGCTCGGCACCGGCTGCAACCCGGAGTGTGTCGATCAGTTCGACTGCCGCGCCGACAACGGCGAGGCCCCCGCGGGACAGCAGTGGGTCTGCGTCGACGAGAAGTGCGAGACCGAGCCCCTGCCCACCACTCCGACGCCCGATGCGGGCACGCCGGATTCGGGCACGCCCGACGCGGGTCAGCCGGACTCGGGGACTCCAGACGCCGGCCAGCCCGACTCCGGGACTCCCGACGCGGGTCAGCCCGACTCGGGGACGCCGGACTCGGGCACGCCCGATGCGGGTGAGCCGGATGCGGGCACGCCGGACGCGGGCGAGCCGGATGCCGGCCCCGTGGTGGTCGACTGCGCGACGGTGCCGCTGGACCCGAAGCTGGGCACGCTCGTGCTCCAGCCGGGCTTCGTCGCCGCCGAGTCCGTGGCGCTGTCGCCGGACATCCTCGCGCTCGGCGCTTCTCCGGGCCCCACGTATACGTTCTACGGCATCCAGGGTCGGGGCAAGGACGCCGCGCTGTTCTCGTTGGGCACGTGGCCGAACCTCCAGCCCGGCACCACGAAGCTCTTCGACATCGTCACCCAGGCGGACCGGGATGGCTCCGCGACGGTGTACCCGGGCGGCTACGTCATCAACGACGGCCTGCGCGTCTTCGCCGGCTACACGCTGGGCGCCACGGGCTCTCCGGGCAACGTCGCCATGTATGACCTGGCCATGCCGGACGGCTCGAACTACGTCGTCGCGCCCAAGAACTTCTCCGCGGCGAGTTTCTCGTCCGGGGACCTGAGCACGGTGCTCGTCAACGGCGGCGGCCTGGGTGCGCTGCCGGTTCCCCCGACCCCTGGTGACCTGGGCGTCTTCGCCCTGGTGACGTCCACGGACCCCATGGGCACGGTACGCGCGGTCAACTTCCCACAGGGTGACGTGGTGGGCAGCGGCTTCACCGCGGTGACGGACACGGGCGTCGCCGCGCTGGGCTACTTCGACCAGAACTTCGTCAACGTCCTCCACGGCGTGGCGCCCGCGACGCTCGCCACCGCCATCACCAGCGGCACGCCGCTGGACCTGGGCACCCAGGCGAAGGTCGACGTGGGCAGCGACTTCAACGACGTCGCGGCCTTCGGCGGTGGCGTGGTGCTCAACCGTGGCGCCTACGCTCCCCCGGACTACGACTTCGTCGCCACCGACGTGTCCCGCTACGCGCTGTCCGTCGGCGCGAATGACGCCGTGACGGTGGGCGCGCGCGTGCCCGTGCTCACCTACGTCAACCAGTGCACCACGGTGCGGATGCTCAAGGCGCTCGGCTCCGACGTGCTCGTCGGCGTGTCCGACCGCAACGGCCGGCGCCTGGTGCGCCTGCAGGTGGCCCCGTGAGCGCGCGCGCCTCCAGGGGATTCGCTCGGGGCACCGTGCTCGCCCTCGCGCTGAGCCTGTCCGCGTGCGGCGGGGACGAGTCCGCTCCCACGGAAGACGACGCGGGGCCCGGTGACTCGGGCACGGACGCGAGCCCCTCGCGGCCCGCGGACCCGTACGCCGACGAGGTGGTGCAGTATCTGCCCGGCCCCGGCGCGGGCTTCGGACAGGACCGCTTCCCGTCCATCGTCCTGGGCGCGCCGGTGGGCGCGGGGTTGGACAGCGGCTCGCTGGATGTCCTTTCGCTGGGGCAGGGCGGCTCCATCACCCTGCGCTTCACGGACATCGCGGTGGTGGATGGCCCGGGCGTGGACCTGCTCGTCTTCGAGAACGGCTTCCTCATCGCCGGAGGCCCGCGCGCCTTCACCGAGCGGGGCCGCGTCTCGGTGAGCGACGACGGCGTGCAGTGGTACGAGTTCCCTTGCGCCCCCTCGGACGCGACGAACAACTACCCGGGCTGCGCGGGCGTGCGTCCCGTCACGGCCAACCCCGCGGGCGGCATCAGCGCCACCGACCCCGCCGTGGCCGGTGGGGACGGGTTCGACCTGGCCACCGTGGGACTCGCCCGGGCGCGCTACGTGCGCATCGTCGACGCGGGCACCAACGGCTCGGCGGGCACGTCCGCGGGGTTCGACCTGGACGCCGTCGCCGTGGTGAACGGCGTGTCGCTGACCGCCGCGCCATGACGGACCTGGACCGCCGCGCCGCGCTCCTCACGCTGGCCCGGGGCGGCTGTGCCCTGGCCACGCTGGGCGTGGGGTGCGGCGGCGAGTGGCGGGAGGCCGTCGTCCTGGACCTCCCGCCCGAGGGCGCCTCCTGCCCCGACCTCCCCCAGCCCGGCTCCGCCGCCGAGGGCTGGGTGGAGGTGCGGCTCCAGGAGCATCCGGGCCTCGAGTCCCCCGGAGGCCACGCCCGGGTGCACGCACCCGAGGCCCTGCTGGACGTGCTGCTCGTGCACACGACGCCCGGGTGCTTCGTGGCGCTGTGGCGCATCTGCACGCACGGCGACTGTGGCGTGGACTGGCGGCCCCAGGAGGGCGTGGTGGAGTGCCCCTGTCACGGCTCGCGCTTCGCCCTGGATGGCGCCGTCCTCCAGGGCCCGGCCCGGCGTCCGCTGGCGGTGTTCACCGCGGTGCGGCAAGGCGCGTCCGTCTTCATCCACCGGCCGCGCTGAGCCCCGCACCCGGCGCACTGTCAGTCCTGACCCGGCGGCGGGCCTCCGCGCCGGGAGTCCGGGTCAGCGCCGTCCCCCTCCGGGGCACAGGTCTCCCTCTCTTACGTTGAGAGAGAGTCGTGTAATGTCGGGGATTCGATGTGGCAGATCATCATCAACGGGCCCGGCTACTTCGACACGTCCTATGACTTGCCCGAGGGCGTGACGAGCCTGGGCCGCGCCGACGAGAACGACATCGTGCTGGGCGGAGACCTGGTCTCCCGCCGGCACGCGCGCCTCTACGTGGAGGCGGACATCCTGCGCATCGAGGACCTGGGCAGCCGCAACGGCAGCCGCGTCAACGGCGCGCCCCTGCAGGGCTCCCGGCAGCTGTCCCCCGGCGACTCCGTGGCGCTGGGTGAGAACACGCTCGCGGTGCGCCAGCCCAACACCGTGGAGAACGCCGCCACGGAGATGGTGGACCTGGGCGCCGGCGGCGTCGTGCGCTTCGGCCACGGGCAGGACGTGGGCCCGTCGGTGTTGCTCGCCAAGAGCGTGCGGGACGCGGACGTGCTGCGGCTGCTCGACAACGTGGGGCCGGTGCCCTTCGAGGACTTCAACCAGCAGGCCGCCTCGCCCGTCGCTCCGGCCAGCCCCCGCGTGGCGCAGGAGACGCTGGTGCTGATGTTCCGCACCGCGGAGGCGCTCTCCACCGCCACCACGCTGTCCACCTTCCTGGACCTGACGATGGACCGGCTCCTGGAGCGCACCGACGCCACCACGGCGGTGGTGCTGCTCAAGCACTCCACGGGGGCGCTCGTGCCCGCGGCGGTGCGCCACCGGGGACGGCTGGCCAAGGGCGAGGTGCCGGTGTCCGACGCCATCGTCGACGAGGCGCTGCGTCAGGGCCGCGCGCTCGCGGTGGGCGACGTGCGCGACGACCGCCGCTTCGCCGCGCGCGAGAGCGTCATCCTCTACGGCGTGGCCAGCGTGCTGTGCATCCCCATCGGCTCCGAGGCCCCGTACCAGGGCGTGCTCTACGTCAACACCTCCGCCAAGGGGGACGGGCTGGAGCCCATGCTGGACGCGTGCTCGGCGGTGGCGCACCTGGTGGCCACCGGCGTGCAGAAGTTCTCCCCGCGCGACGGCGGCGCCACGCAGGAGCGGCTGCGCCGCTCGCTGGAGCGCTTCCACCCGCCCGACGTCGCCGAGCGCCGCGCCACCGAGGCCCAGCGCCAGGGTGGCCGGCTGCCGGGCCTGGAGGAGCGCACCCTCACCGTGCTGCACGTGGAGCTGGTGGGCTTCCCCGCCCTGGCCTCGCGCATCGGCGGGGCCAAGGCGACCAGCCTGCTGAGCGACTTCCACTCGCGCGCCACCGGCATCGTGTTCAGCTTCGAGGCCACCGTGGAGTCCTTCATCGGCGAGTCCCTGCGGGCCCTGTTCGGCGTGCCGTACGTGAAGGGCGAGGACTCCGTGCGGGCGGTGCGGGCGGCGCTGGCCCTGCGCTCGGACTGGGAGCGGGCGATGAGCCGCCGGCCCGTGGACGAGCGCTGCTCGCTGCGGATGGCCCTGCACACCACGCGCGCCCTGGTGGGGATGATCGGCAACGAGGTCCGCCCCGACTACACCGCCGTGGGCGAGGGCATGTCCGTGGCCACCTGGCTGGCGGCCACGGGCAACCCCGGGCAGGTGTTGATTTCCGGTAAGGTGCTGGCGGCCGTGGCGGCCCGCTTCGACGTGATGCCCCTGGGGGAGCGGCTGGTGCGCCCCCCCAAGGAGAAGGTGGCCGCCTTCGAGGTCCTGGACGAGGACGTCGGGGTGTTGACCAACCCCGGCCTGCGATGAAACCCCTCGCGGCAGGTTGACGGGTTGATGGACCAGGGCAAGCCAGGGTTCAATGGGCGCCCGAGTGGTGGACCCCCGCCCCCATGAACGCTCATAACCCTTCCGCCCGGCTGCGCCCGTTCCGGCCCCAGCCCTTTGGCCGGTACACCCTCCTGTCCCATCTGGCGACGGGCGGCATGGGTGAAATCTATCTCGCGAGGCTGGAGGGCGCGCAGGGCTTCGAGAAGCTCTGCGTCATCAAGAAGATCCTCCCGCAGCTCGCCGAGGACACCGACTTCGTCGAGCGCTTCGTCGGCGAGGCGCGCACGCTGGTCCGCTTGAGCCACGGCTCCATCGCCCAGGTGCTGGACATGGGGCTGCACGAGGGCGAGGCCTACATGGCCCTCGAGCACGTGGACGGCAAGGACCTGCGCAAGGTGGCCGCCCGGGTGGGGGACAGGCAGGTTCCGCTGCCCCTGACGTTCATCCTCTACGTGATGGGCCGGGTGCTGGACGCGCTGGCGTACGCGCACCGCAAGAAGGACGACGACGGGGAGGACCTGAAGCTGGTCCACCGGGACATCTCGCCGCAGAACATCCTCATCTCCTACGAGGGGGAGGTGAAGGTCATCGACTTCGGGCTCGCCAAGAGCCGGCTGTCGGCGGCGAAGACGAACCCGAGCATCATCCTGGGCAAGTTCCTCTACATGTCCCCGGAGCAGGCCCGGCATCAGCCGGTGGACCGGCGCGCGGACCTGTACGCGGTGGGCCTGACGCTCTACGAGCTCATCTGCGGGAAGAACCCCTTCGACGGCATCCACCCCGGCGAGCTGATGTCCGTGGTGGCCAACCCGAAGGTGGCGCCGCTGGACGAGGTGGAGCCGCTCACGCCGCGCTCGGTGACGGCGCTGGTGGCCAAGGCGCTGGAGGTGGACCCGGCGCAGCGCTTCCAGACGGCGGAGGAGTTCCGCGGCCGGCTGCAGGCGTGCTTGATGGAGATCGACCCCAGCGCGGGGCCGGAGAGCGTCAGCCGCTTCATGCGCGAGCTGTTCACCGCGGACTTCCAGTCCGAGCGTCGGCTGCTCTCGAGCCTCAAGGACGTGCCGCGCGGTGGCTATTCGGAGGTGCGCGCCGCGTCCCCGGAGCCCTCGGAGGAGGGGGCCCCGCCGCGTCCGTCGCCGCCCGCGGGGGCGATGTTGCCGGCGAAGACCATCCGCCTGGATGGTCCGGTGGAGGCGCTGTCCTTCCACCCCACGCGGCGCAGTCGTGATGGTGGGCCCGTGGATGATGGGGAGACGCGTCCGGGCATCCCGATGGACGAGTCCACCCGGCCCGCCTTCCCGCTGGAGGCGCTGGAGGAGGAGGCGCGGGTCCGGGCGGCCCGGCTGAATCCGGACACGTCGCCCTCGCTTTCCGTGGAGGTGGCGGTCGAGGTGGCCTCCCGTCCTCCCACGCCGCCGCCCGCCGTCGCGCCCGCGCCTCGGCCGCCGTCGCAGACGCGCGAGGTTCCGCTCACGGCCATGCCCGCGGAGGCGATTCCGCCCGCGCCGCCGCCGTCGCGTCCGGACACGCGGCCCACGGAACTGGAGCTGCTGCCCGTGGGCGCGGTCGTTGGCCCCGCGGATGAGCAGGGGAGCCCGTACGACGCCACCGACCCTCGCGCGGAGCCGCTGCGGCCCTTCGGTGAGGACCCGCGTGGCGCGGTGTCCCGGCCCGCCACGTTCAGCGGTGGGAATCCGCGTCCTCCTCCGCCTCCCGTCACGCCGCCTCCCGCGGCGGTGATGCCCCAGCGGCAGGCGCTCGCTCCTCCTGGCGCGCCGGCACCGTCGTCTCCGGTGCGCTCCGGGGTGATGGTGATGCCCGCTGTCGGCGTGCCCTCCGAGGCGCCGGCGTCCGGTGTGACGACGCGGCCTGGACCTGGGGCCGCGATTCCCTTCGCTGGCGAGCAGCCTGCTTCCGGCGTGACGACGCGACCCGGACCTGGGGCCGCGATGCCCTTCGCTGGCGAGCAGCCCGCGTCCGGCGTGACGACACGACCCGGACCTGGGGCCGCGATGCCCTTCGCTGGCGAGGCGCCGGCGTCCGGTGTGACGACGCGGCCTGGACCTGGGGCCGCCACCGCCGCGCCGCCTCCTGGGTCCCCGTCGCGCTCGGGGGCGATGACCATGCCCCCGTCCGCCGCGGCCGCGCGCGGTGGCTCCCTGACGTCGAACCCCGGCGTGCCGTCGCGCTCGGGTGCGATGTCGATGCCCGATGCGGCCCTGACGTCGAACCCTGGGGTGACTTCACGCTCGGGGGCGATGCCTGCGCAGGGCGGCGCCCTGACGTCGAACCCCGGCGTGCCATCGCGCTCGGGAGCGATGGCGGGACAGGGCGGCGCCCTGACGTCGAACCCTGGGGTGGCTTCACGCTCGGGAGCGCTGCCTGCGCAGGGCGCGGCGTTGACATCGAACCCTGGCGTTCCTTCGCGCTCGGGAGCGCTGCCGGCGCAGGGCGCCGCGTTGACGTCGAACCCCGGGGTGCCGTCGCGCTCGGGCGCGAAGGTGGGCGAGCCTGGCGTGGTGGTCTCCTACTCGGATGCGTCGGGCGGTGACGCCGACGCCGAGATGCCGGTGCTCACGCCCGAGCAGATGGGCCACGGTGAGCCGTCGGAGCGCCTGGAGGAGATGGACACGAATCCCCGGGCGTCGCGGCCCGGGCGAGCGGAGCGCTATGAGGACACGCACCCGCGCGCGCCTCGGGACGCGGACACGGACCCTCGGGGTCCGCGCCTGGCGGACATGCAGGCCCGCGCCGCCGTCCACGAGGACACCCAGCCTCGCGTCGTCCTGGACGAGAGCCTCCTGCGGGACGTGGAGGGCGTCGCGCGCGACGACGAGGAGCGCTCGGGTGTCTCGCGTCCGAAGACGGGCTCGCGCCGCGTGAGGCCGTCGTCTCCGGGCATGGCGCCCGCGCAGGGTCGACGCACGGGCGTCAGCCGCCCCGTGGTCGTCGCCGTGCCTGCAGAGGAGGAGGAAGAGGACGCGGACGTGCGGGTGTCCATGGGCTCGCACGAGGAGACGCGGCGCACCTCCGTGCCCTCTCGGCCCAACATCCCCGTCCGTCGCCCGTCGGAGGACACGCGCAAGACCACCGTGCCCAAGCGCGGCAAGCGCGGCTCCGCGCTGAAGTGGGTGGTGGTGCTGGGAGGGTTGGGCGCGCTGACGGCGGGAGGCGCGTTCCTCATGTCGGACCCCCAGGTCCGAGGGATGGTGACGAACCAGCTCGAGCAGCTCGGCCTCGTCGCCAAGAAGCCCGAGGGGACTCCGTCTCCGAGTCCCGTGGCACCTGGAGCGAAGGCTCCCGTGGAGGGCGCGGCGGAGCGCAAGCCGGGCGAGGGAGACGCCGTGGTGGCGGAGCAGGCCCCCGTGGAGGCGGCCCCTGGAGCGCAGGCCCCGGAGCCCGCGGCCGTGGACGCCCCGCCGTCCGCGCCTGCCCAGGACGCCAACGCGGCGAAGAGCGTCGCGGATGACATGGGCGATGATGGCTTGCTGGCGCCGCTGGGAACGTCGGCCTCCAAGGCCCCCAAGGCTCCGGCACCCGCACCAAAGCGGGCCAACACCAAACGTGTGCGCATCACGAAGGGTGTCGGCCCTCAAACGGAGCTGACGCGCGAGTGGAAGGCGGCGAATGCCGAGTTCAAGAGGCTTGAAGCGAGCAGGCCCTGTGAGAACCTGGGTTTGCTCTGCACGAAGCGGAATGACCTGGAGGGAAAGGTCCTCACCGCCGAGGGGGAGGTCGACCCCGAGCTCTTGCAGGCAGTGAGGAACTTCAGGAGGCAGGTCCAGCTTCAGTTGGAGTCGGTCGAACAGTGACGCCGTCGCCGTCTTCCTCGGACTTCCAGGAGCCAGGGTGTTGACCGGAAGTCCGGGTCGGGAAAGCCTCGCGGCATGAGCCTCCCCCTGATTGCCGGAGTGTTCCTGGTGGTGCTGGCGCTGGGCTATCGCTTCTACGGAGGCTTCATCGCCCGGCAGTTCCGCCTGGACTCTGGAGCGGTGACACCCGCGCACGCGAAGAGCGACGGCGTGGACTTCGTCCCGACGAAGCCGTTCTACCTGCTGGGGCAGCACTTCAGCGCGATTGCCGCGGCGGGCCCCATCGCGGGGCCCATCCTGGCGGCGCAGCAGTTCGGTTGGCTGCCGGCGCTCCTGTGGATTGCCGTGGGCTCGGTGTTCATCGGGGCGATGCATGACTTCGCCACGCTGGTGGCGAGCATCCGCCACGGCGCGGTCTCCATCGCGGAGGTGGTGCGCAGCCACCTGGGGCCCACGGCGGGGCTGGCGATGCTGGCCTTCATCTGGGTGGCGCTCATCTACGTCATCGTCGCCTTCACGGACGCGACGGCGGCCACGTTCGTCAGCGGCGACGCGGAGCTGGAGGGGCTCACCTTCCGCTTCAACCCGGGCGGCGCGGTGGCGTTCGCGTCCATCGCGTATCTGCTCCTGGCGGTGGTGATGGGGCTGGTGGACCGCTGGCTCAAGCCGCCCCTGTGGCTGCAGACGCTCATCTTCGTGCCGGCGACGCTCGGCGTGGTGTACCTGGGCACGCGCATGTCCACGCTGCTGGTGCTGGATGCGCGAGGCTGGTCCGCGCTCATCCTGGCGTACTGCTTCGTCGCGTCGCTCACGCCCGTCTGGGTGCTGCTGCAGCCGCGCGGCTACCTGGGCGGCTTCGTGCTGTACGCGGCGCTGGCGGTGGGCGTGGTGGGCATCTTCTACGGCGGACTGAGCGGGGAGCTGTCCATCCAGCAGCCGGCCTTCTCGGGCTTCAACGTCCCGGGGCCCGGCGGCGCGCTGTTCCCGTTCCTCTTCGTCACCATCGCGTGTGGGGCGTGCTCGGGGTTCCACGGGCTGGTGTGCTCGGGCACCACGTCGAAGCAGATCGACAAGGAGCCGCACTGCAAGCCGGTGGGCTACGGGGCGATGTTGCTGGAGGGCTTCGTGGCGGTCATCGCGCTGGCGACGGTGATGATTGCGACGAAGGCGGAGCTGACGGGCAAGGCGCCGGGCGCGGTGTATGGCGCGGGGCTGGGGCGCTTCATCGTCACGGTGCTGGGCAAGGAGTACCTGGTCATCGCGACGACCTTCGGCGCCATGGCCTTCTCCACCTTCGTGTTCGACACGCTGGACGTGTCCACGCGGCTGGGGCGCTACATCCTCCAGGAGCTGTCCGGGAAGAAGGGCAAGGGCGCGGCGATGGTGGCCACGGCGGTGACGTGCGGCGTGCCGCTGGCCTTCGTGCTGCTGGCGGGCTCGGGGGCGTGGCGCTCGTTCTGGACGCTGTTCGGCACGTCGAACCAGCTGCTCGCGTCGCTGTCGCTGCTCGGGGTCTGCGTGTGGCTCAAGAGCACGGGCCGGCCCTATGTGTACGCGCTGGTGCCCATGATGTTCGTGGGGGCCGTCACGCTCACCAGCCTGGTGCTCCTGGTGCGCGAGGCGCTGTCGCCGTCCAGCTCGGCGGCGTCGCGGGTGAACGGGGTGGTGGCGGTGGTGTTGCTCGCGTTGGCGCTCTCCCTCTTCGCCGCTGGGGCGCGCGCGCTGCGCTCCCGGCGCCATCCTCCCGCCGCGGCGCCGGCCGTCTGACGTACGTCTCCCAGGGTCTCCATGCTTCGATACTCCGTCGCCATCTTCACGAGCGCCTTCCTGCTGTTCGGGGTGCAGCCCCTGGCGGGGCGCTATGCGCTGCCCTGGTACGGCGGGACGCCCGGCGTGTGGACGGCGTGCATGCTCTTCTTCCAGGCGGCGCTCCTGGGCGGCTATGCGTACTCGCACGCGCTGGCCTCCCGGCTGACGCCGCGCATGCAGGCGAGGGTGCACCTGGGCGTGCTGGCGGTGGCGGTGGCGGTGTTGGGCGTGAGGGCGCTGTGGGTGGGCTCGCCGGTGGCGCCGGGGCCCGAGTGGCGTCCGGTGGGCACGGACCTCGCGGTGCCGCGACTGTTGGCGATGCTGGCCGTCACCATCGGCCTGCCGTTCTTCGTGCTGAGCACCACGGGGCCGCTGCTCCAGTCCTGGTTCGCGAGGGCTCGGCCGGGGCGCTCGCCCTATGTGCTGTATGCGCTGTCGAACGTGGGCTCGCTGCTCGCGCTGTTGGGCTATCCGTTCCTGGTGGAGCCGTGGGTGGGGCGCGGCGCGCAGGCGTGGGGCTGGGGCGTGGGCTTCGTCCTCTTCGCGGTGGCCTGCGCGGTGTGCGCGGTGGATGTGCTGCGCCATGAGCGCTCGGCGACGGCTCCGGTGGCGGGACAGCTCGGCGGTGCGGTGGAGCACGTGGCGGCGGGCGCGGAGTCGCGGCTCGCGGTGGGGGCTGGTGGAACGGTATCGGGTGTCGATGCGAATGCCACGATGGCGCTGGCGCCCGACAACGCATCCCTCCACGCCACGGAGGCACAGGTCGCCGCCTTCGAGGCGATGAAGCAAGAGGCGCGGGGTGGCGCGCCGGACGCCCCCGCGACGACGGATCACCCGTCGAAGCCCGGCGTGAGGCAAACGCTGGAGTGGCTGGGGCTGTCCACCTGCGCGTCCGTGCTGCTGCTCGCCACGACGAACCAGCTCTCGCAGGACGTGGCCGCGGGCCCGTTCCTCTGGGTGCTGCCGCTCGCCGTCTACCTGCTCACCTTCATCCTCGCCTTCTCGCGCGAGTCCTTCTACTCGCGCACGCTGTACTCGGTGCTGCTCATCGCCTCGGGCGCGGCGGCGGCACACGCGCACGCGGCGGGGCCGCACTTCCCGCTGCCGCTCTTGCTCCTGGCCTATGCCGCGTCGCTCTTCGCCGGCTGCATGGTGTGCCACGGCGAGCTGTTCCGGCTGCGCCCCGCGCCGCGTCACCTGAGCGCCTTCTACCTGTGGGTCTCCGCGGGCGGTGTGCTGGGCGCGCTGTTCGTCAGCGGCGTGGCCACGAACTTCTTCCGTGCCTATTGGGAGTATCCGCTCTCGCTGGGCGGCTGCTGCCTCGTGGCGCTGGTGGGCCTGGCGAAGGCGCCCCCGGACGAGAAGCGCGGCCGGCGCGTGAGCCGGATGCTGCGCGGCGCGATGCTGATGATGGTGACGACGAACCTGTTCCTCTCGATGAGCCAGGACCTGGAGCGGGCCCGGTTCAGCGAGCGCAACTTCTTCGGCGTGGTGCGCGTGATGGAGCAGAACGCGGAGGACCCCGCGCTCCACCTCTTCGGCCTGCGCCACGGCGCCGTCACCCACGGCTGGCAGCTCGCCTCGCCGGAGAACCGCACGCGGCCCACGACCTACTACACGCGCGAGGCCGGACTGGGCCTGGCCATCGCCGAGCAGCGTCGACTGCGCGAGGCGGTGGGCCTGCCCCCTGGCCTGCACGTGGGCGTGCTCGGCCTGGGCGTGGGCACCAGCGCGGCGCTGCTCGAGAAGGGCGACCGGGGCCGCTACTACGAAATCAACCCCGCGGTCATCGAGCTGGCCCAGGGCAAGGGCGGCTTCTTCAGCTTCCTCGCGGACTCACCGGCCACCGCGACGATGGTGGAGGGCGACGCGAGAATCTCCCTGGAGCAGGAGCTGGAGCGCGGCGAGCCGCAGAACTTCGACGTGCTGTCCCTGGACGTCTTCTCCTCGGACGCGGTGCCCGTGCACCTGCTCACCGAGGAGGCGGTGGCCCTCTACAAGAAGCACCTGGCGCCCCACGGCGTGCTGGCGATGCACATCAGCAACGTGCACCTGGACCTGGTGCCGGTGGCGCTGGCGCACGCGCGCAAGCTGGGCATGCACGCGACGTACGTCTTCCACGAGACGAAGGACGACGCCCTGCGCAGCAACTGGATGCTGCTGAGCCCGGACCGCGAGTTCTCCTGGGGCCCCACCTTCACCCGCGCCACCGCGCGCGTGCGGCGCCTGGGCCTTCGCGGCGAGCCGGACTTCACCTGGACCGATGACCGCAGCAGCGTGCTGCGCGTGCTGCGCCAGGGAGGCCCCGACTCGCGCGTCCTGGACGTGGAGGCCTCCTCGGGGCCGCTGCCCACCCAGCCCCTGGCCCAGCCCGCGTCCCCGTGACGTCACGCCCGTGACGTGGAGCCGCGCGGAGCCCCGCGCGCCGCGGCCGGGCTCAAGTCCAGCCCGATGAGCAGGAGCAGGACCACGCACGGCAGCCCCAGCGCCGCGGGGCCGTGGCGCAGGTAGAGCAACGGCCCGCCGGTGCACCCCAGGAGGAAGGACAGCCCCAGTCCCAGGTGCAGCCGCGTGCGCTCGAACTCGATGGCGGAGGGCAGGGCGCGCAGGCGCCGCAGCACCCCCGTCACCCCCTGGCCGCGCGAGCCGTCCCGCACCCACGCGAACATCTGCACCAGCTGGATGCCGATGTCCGTGAGGATGCCGGTGACATGCGTCGTGCGCACCACCGCGCCGGACACGCGCGTGACGAGCGCGTTCTGCAGCCCCATCGCGAACGCCAGCCCCCACCACAGCACCGGGGCCCGCGTCCCCGGCGCCGAGTCGAGCGCCACGCCGATGCCCGCCAGCGTCACCACCTCCACCGCGAGCGCGGCCACGTGCCGACCCCGCTCGCGCCGGCGGGACGCATCCAGCAGCGCCGCCGCGCACACCGCGCCGACCACGAAGGCCAGCAGCACCTCCGCGGCCCGGAACGCCAGCGCGCCGTCCCCCTGCGCGAGCGACTCGCCCAGGGACGCCATGTTCCCGGACATGTGGGACGTGTGCACGCCGAGCGCCACGAAGCCCGTCGCGTTCACCGTGCCCGCCACCGCCGCGAGCAGCAGGGCCAGCACCGTGTAGGCGCGACGATTCGCGGGAGTCGATTCCGTGGAGAAGGGCATCGCCGGCGCACCTCGCGCCTCGAGGACAGACGCTAACACCCGGTGCGCACCACCGCTTCACCTCACCCCGGAGGCCAGGTGAGCGAGCGGCCAGCCAAGAGGTGCAGGTGGATGTGGAACACCGTCTGCCCCGCATCGCCGTTCGTGTTCATCACCACCCGGTAGCCGTTGGCGTCGTGGCCCAGCTCCTTGGCCAGCTTCGCCGCCGCGGTGAAGAGGTGGCCCACCGTGGCCTCGTCCTCCGCCGCGATGTCGTTCACCGTGGGGATGTGCTTGTGGGGGATGAACAGGACGTGCGTGGGCGCCTGCGGGTTGATGTCCTTGAACGCCAGGCAGACGTCGTCCTTGTAGACCACTTTGGCCGGGATGAGGCCGTCTCGAATCTTGCAGAAGAGGCAGTCGGACATGGCCGGGGCTTACCAACCCACAGGACGCCGGGAAATGGCCATGGCGCGCATTGTTGAGGCGCCAATCGGTGGCCCGGAGCCCCGGGGCCGGCAGGCCGGTGGTCGGGTGGGCAATCGGCGGTAGAGGTAGGGGACGCCATGCCCCGTGGGCACTTCGACTCAAAAGGTCCCACCAGTGATATTCCAGGCCCCGACGATGAAATCCATCCGCATCTCCCAGCTCATCGAGGACCACGACTACGACCTGCGGCTGACGCTCGTCGCGGGCGCGGCGGGCCTGACGAGGACGGTGGACTCTCCGCGCATCCAGAAGCCGGGGCTGGCGCTGGCGGGGTTCACCGAGCACCTCCACCCCCGCCGCGTCCAGGTGTTCGGCAACACCGAGATTTCGTACCTGGCCACCCTCCCGGAGTCGCGGCAGCGCGAGGCCCTCTCCAAGCTCTTCGAGGAGGAGGACCTGGCCTGCGTCGTCGTCACCAAGGAGCTGGAGATTCCCCCCGTGCTGGTCACCGCCTGCGAGGCGGGGGGCCTGGCCCTGATGAAGACGCCGCTGCTCTCCAGCGACTTCATCACCCGCGTCCAGTCCTTCCTGGAGGAGGCCCTCACCGAGTCCAGCAGCCTGCACGGCGTGCTGATGGACGTCTTCGGCGTGGGCATCCTGCTCCTGGGCAAGAGCGGCATCGGCAAGAGCGAGATTGCCCTGGACCTGGTGATGCGCGCCCACCGCCTGGTGGCCGACGACATCGTCGACGTCACCCGCCGCAAGGGCGCCGTCTATGGGGCGGGTAATCCGGTCATCAAGCACCACATGGAAATCCGGGGCTTGGGCATCATCAACATCAAGGACCTGTTCGGCGTGGCGGCGGTCCGCGAGCAGAAGAAGATCGAGCTCGTCATCGAGCTACAGGAATGGGACCCCCATCAGGAGTACGACCGGCTGGGCGTGGAGGACAAGCACCTGCAGATTGTGGGTGTGGACATCCCGCTGTCGGTGGTACCCGTGCGTCCTGGCCGTAACATGGCGACCATCATCGAGGTGGCCGCCCGCAACCAGTTGTTGAAGCATCAGGGCCACCACTCGGCGCGGGAGTTCGCCGAGCGGCTCAACCGAGCCATCGCCGAAGGGGCGATGCGCCGCACCCTGGGAGAAGAGGTCGAGTGACCGCGCCCGCGAAACAGTTGGTCGTCATCACCGGCATGTCCGGCTCCGGCAAGTCCACCGCCATCCGGGCGTTGGAGGACGCGGGGTTCTTCTGCATCGACAACCTGCCGGTGGTGCTGTTGCCCAAGCTCACGGAGCTGGCGGGCGGTGGCCACATCGAGCGCATGGCGCTGGTGGTGGACGTGCGCGAGGGCGTCTTCCTCAAGGAGGCCCCGCGCATGCTCGACGAGGTGCGTCGCGCCGGCCACCACGTGGAGGTGCTCTTCCTCGACTCGAGCGACGACAGCCTCATCCGCCGCTTCAGCGAGACGCGCCGCCGCCATCCGCTCGCCCCCAACGGCACCGTCGCCGACGGCATCAAGGCCGAGCGCGAGGCGCTGCGTGACTTGCGCGAAATCGCCGACCAGGTCATCGACTCGTCGGTGCTCAACGTCCACGACCTGAAGCGCATGGTGCAGGCGCGCTTCAGCCCGGAGCCCGCCGCGGGCCCGAGCCTGTCGGTGATGTCGTTCGGCTACCGCTACGGCGTGCCGCCGCAGGCGGACCTGGTGCTGGACGTGCGCTTCCTGCCCAACCCGTACTTCGTCCCGGAGATGAAGGGGCTGACGGGCAAGGTGCCGAAGGTGGCCGCGTACGTGCTGGACCGCGACGAGGCGCAGCAGTTCCTCGAGAAGGTGGTGGACCTCTGCCGCTTCCTGTTCCCCCGCTACCAGAAGGAGGGGAAGGCGTACCTCACGGTGGCGCTGGGGTGCACGGGTGGCAAGCACCGCTCGGTGGCCATCGCGGCGGAGCTCACCCGCCGGCTGACCGATGAGAACACCCGCGTCCAGCTGTGGGACCGGGACATCGAGAAGGAATAGCCGGAGGCGTCCATGACCCTGCTCCTGCTCGCGCTCGGGGTGGCGATGGACGCCACCGCCGTCTCCGGAGGCATGGCCATCCGCGGGGCGCGTCCGCCGGACATCCTGAAGCTGGCGGTGACGTTCGGCCTGTTCCAGTTCGGCATGTCCCTGGCCGGCGCGCTCGGGGGCAAGGTCATCCTCACGCACTTCGCGGCGGTGGACCACTGGATTGCCTTCGGGCTGCTCGCCCTGGTGGGCGGGCACATGATCTACGAGGCGTTCTCCCACGACGAGGAGGAGCGCGCCGCGTCGACGGGCATCAAGCTGCCCATGCTGATGACGCTGGGCGTGGCCACCAGCATCGACGCGCTCGCCGTCGGCGTGACGCTGCCCGCGCTGGAGCTGGGGGTCGTCCTCTCCACCGGCCTCATCGGCGTGCTCACCTTCGTGCTGTCCGTCCTGGGCGCGTGGGCGGGCAAGCGGCTGGGTGAGCGCTTCGGCACCAGCATCGAGCTGCTCGGAGGCGTGGTGCTCATCGGCATCGGCCTCAAGACGCTCGTCGAGCACCTGAACCACTGACGCGCCGTTGCTGTCGGACTCCCGTGTTCCACGGCCTTGTCGAAGATGCGTCACGGTTGCGAAGTGACTCACGACGCGCCATGGTGGAGATTCGTAGCGCGGATGGGGTGGGGCGACGGGCGGGTTTCCTGGAGCGGAGGTAGGCGATGTCCCTGGCTCGGGTCCGGCACTTCCACGTGGCCATCGCCGGCAGCGGCTTCGGTGGCCTGGGCATGGCCATCCGTCTGAAGCAGGAGGGGATGGAGGACTTCGTCATCCTGGAGCGGGCGGGGGACGTGGGCGGCGTCTGGCGCGACAACCAGTACCCGGGCTGCGCGTGTGACGTGCCCTCGCACCTGTACTCGTTCTCCTTCGCGCCCAACCCGCGTTGGTCGCGGGCCTACTCATCCCAGCCGGAGATTCACGCGTACCTGCGCGACTGCGCGGAGCGCTTCGGGGTGCTGCCGCGCGTGCGCTTCCATCACTCGGTGGAGGAGGCCTCCTGGGACGAGGCCGCACAGCACTGGCGCCTCCAGACGTCGCAGGGGCTGTTCACCGCGGACGTGTTCATCTTCGCGGCGGGCGCGTTCAGCGAGCCCGTGGTGCCCTCGCTGCCGGGGTTGGAGCGCTTCCAGGGCAAGGTGATGCACTCGGCCCGGTGGGACTCGAGCTACGCACTGGAGGGGCGCCGGGTGGCGGTGGTGGGCACGGGCGCGTCCGCCATCCAGTTCGTGCCGGTCATCCAGCCGAAAGTGTCTCGGCTGGTCCTGTTCCAGCGCACGCCGCCGTGGATTCTGCCGCGCGAGGACCACCCCATCGCCGCGTGGCGACAGTGGCTGTATGCCCGAGTCCCGGGGGCGAGGTGGCTGACGCGCCTGGGCATCTACGCGGTGAAGGAGCTGTCCGCGCTGGCCTTCATGTACCCGTGGATCATCCGCATCGCCCAGCGAAAGGCGAAGCGGCACCTGCGCGACTCGGTGAAGGACCCGGTGCTGCGCGCGAAGCTCACGCCCGGCTACACGATGGGCTGCAAGCGCGTGCTCATCTCGGACGACTACTTCCCGGCGCTGACGCAGGGCAATGTCGAGGTCGTCACGGAGGGCATCGAGGAGGTGCGCGAGCACTCCGTCGTCACCACGACGGGCGCGGAGCACAAGGTGGACGCGTTCATCTTCGGCACGGGCTTTCAAATCACGGAGCCCGCCTTCGCGCGGCACATCCGGGGGCGGGATGGACGCTCGCTGACCGAGACGTGGGCGGGGAGCATGAAGGCGCACCTGGGCACGTCGGTGAGCGGCTTCCCCAACTTCTTCATGCTGCTGGGGCCCAACACGGGGCTGGGGCACACGTCCGTCATCCTGATGATGGAGGCCCAGTTCGCGCATGTGCTCAGCGCGCTGCGCTACCTGGACGGGCGGGGGCTGGCGGCGGTGGAGCCCACGGCCGATGCGCAGGAGGCGTTCATCCAGGACGTCGACACGCGGATGGCGCGGACGGTCTGGCTCACGGGCGGGTGCGTGAGCTGGTACCTGGACGCCACCGGGCGCAACTCCACGC
The DNA here is from genome assembly GCF_900111765.1 of Myxococcus fulvus. Next base: position 385,874 of record NZ_FOIB01000004.1, on the reverse strand, counting down.
TGTGGCCCGGCTTCACGTTCTCCTTCAACCAACGAGTCTCCGCCTTCGAGCCGTCGGAGTACGTGGCCATCGCCCGGCACGGGCGTTCGAGCGCGACGGCGGGGACTCGTCACCGGAAGCTGGCACATGGCTGATGACACGAAGCTCACCCTCCTGGAGCGATTGGAGTTCAAGGTCGCAAGCGCGCTGTTCCGCCTGCCGCCGCCGATGCTGGTGCGCTTGTCCGGCAAGCCGCCGGTGGTGATTGACGGGCTGCGCCTGCATCCCGAGGTGCAGCTGCTGCTCTCGTTGCGGGAGCGCAAGGGCGTGCCCCGGAAGTCCGCGCTGTCCCTCGCCGAGTCGCGGCATCGGCTGCGGCGCGAGGCGCTCATGCACGCGGGCGCGCTGGAGCCGGTGGCGTCGGTGACGACGCGGGTGCTCGAGACGAAGCAGGGGCCGCTGCGGGCGCGGCACTACGTCCCGCCCGGGGACTCACGGCGGCGGCCGCTGCTGGTGTTCTTCCATGGCGGTGGGTTCGTGATGGGGGACTTGGACACGCATGACTCGCCGTGCCGGCGACTGTGTCACCACGCGGGCGTGCACGTGCTCTCCATCGACTACCGGCTGGCGCCCGAGCATCCGTTCCCCGCGGCGGTGGAGGACGCGATCGCGGCGTTCGAGTGGGCGCTGGAGCACGCGGAATCGTTGGGCGCGGACCCGGAGCGGGTGGCGGTGGGAGGCGACAGCGCGGGAGGCAACCTGGCGGCCGTCGTCGCGCAGCACACGGTGCGCGAGGGCACGCGCAAGCCGGCGCTCCAGTTCCTGTTGTACCCGACGATGGACCGCACCCGGGACTGGGGTTCGCTGTCGCACTTCGCGGAGGGGTTCTTCCTCACGCGCGTGGATGTCGAGTGGTACCAGGAGCAGTACATGACGGGCAGCGCGACGCCGCTGTCGGACCCCCGGGTGTCGCCCCGGCAGGAGAAGGCGCTGGCCGGGGCGCCTCCGGCGCTCATCGTCACGGCGGGGTTCGACCCGTTGCGGGACGAGGCGGAGGCGTACGCGACGGCGCTGCGGGAGGCGGGGACGCCGACGACGCTGCGCCGCTTCGACTCGCTGGTGCATGCATTCGCGAACATGTCGGGACTGAGTCGGGCCTGTCGGGAGGCGACGGTGGAGGTCGCGCGGTTGCTGCGCCGGATGCTCGACGAGGTGGAGCCGAGCCGGGCGCGAAACGGAGCCAACACATGAAGACGGTGAAGGACAAGGTCGCGGCAATCACGGGCGCGGGCTCGGGCATCGGCCGGGCCACGGCGGTGCTGCTGGCGAAGCGGGGCTGCCACCTGGCGCTGTCGGACGTGAATGAGCAGGGCCTGGCGGAGACGGAGGCGAAGTGCCGGGAGCACGGGGTGCGCGTGCGGGTGGACCGGGTGGACGTGGCGAAGCGCGAGCAGGTGCACGCGTGGGCGGACGAGGTGGCTCGGGAGTTCGGCGCGGTGCACATCGTCATCAACAACGCGGGCGTGGCGTTGGGGGCGACCATCGAGGACACGCGGTACGAGGACTTCGAGTGGTTGATGAACATCAACTTCTGGGGCGTGGTGTACGGCACCAAGGCGTTCCTGCCGCACCTGAAGGCGGTGGACGCGGGGCACATCGTCAACGTGTCGAGTGTCTTCGGGCTCATCGGGGTGCCGACGCAGGCGGCGTACAACGCGGCGAAGTTCGCGGTGAAGGGGTTCACGGAGGCGCTGCGGCAGGAGTTGGAGGTGGAGGGCGGGAGCATCGGCGTCACGTGTGTGCACCCAGGGGGCATCAAGACGAACATCGCGCGCAACGCGCGGGTGACGGTGCGGCGTGGGTGGACGGACGAGCGCTCGTCGAGTGACTTCGAGAAGGCGTTCGCCACGACGCCGGAGCGGGCGGCGGAGGACATCGTCACGGCCATCCACAAGAACCGGCGTCGTCAGCTCATCGGTGGGGACGCGGTGCTCATCGACTTCATGCAGCGGCTGTTGCCCACGCTGTACCAGCGGGTCCTGGTGGCGGGGATGAAGCGGCGGCGCCGGAAGATGCTGAGCGCGGCGACATGAAGCGGACGGGGGCGAAGCCCGTGCGGCGGAGGGCGAAGGGGGCGCCGTCGAGGACGACGCGTCCGGCCTCGCGCGAGAAGGCGCGGGTGCGGGTGACGCCGTTGTCGAAGCGGTTGGAGGCGCCATCGCGGGCGACGCCGAGGGACTTGTTCGCGTTGGCGATGCGGTGGTGGAGCGAGGGGGAGCGGTTCGACATCGGCAGGATGGCGCAGGAGCTGGGCGTCAGTCGGGCCACGGTGTTCCGGTGGGCAGGGACGCGCGAGCTGCTCTACGGGGAGGTGCTCTCGTCTCGATTCGATGCGGCCCTGACGGCGGCGAGGGGCGAGTTCCAGGGAGAGGGCGCGGCGTACCTGGCGAACGTCACCGAGCGGCTCATCCAGTTGATTGTGGAGGACGCGCCGCTCAGGCGCTTCATCCAGCAGGACTCCGAGTACGCGATGCGCGTGCTGATGTCGAAGAGCAGCCGCGTGGAGGAGCGCTGCGCGGCGAGCATCCGCAGGGCGCTGGAGGAGGGCGTGAGGGACAAGCTCATCCGTCCTGCGATGAACCTGGATGCGCTGTCGAACGTCATCGTCCGGGTGGGACAGTTCTTCTTGTACCGGGACGCGCTGACGGGAGACCCACCGGACGTGGAGTCCGCCATTACGGCGACGCTCATCCTGCTCACCGCGGAGGCAGGTGACGCGCGGTGGCGCAGGCGGTGAGCTTCAGGGTTGGCCGCTGAGCGGCTTCAGCAGCCCTGCCTGGTCCAGCAGCGCTTGCACCTGCTCCACCAAAGCCACGTGCTCCGGATTGCTTACCGTGAAGCGTTCGGGGGTGAGGACGATGAGCGTGCCCTTGCCCTCCACGGTTTCGACGCGCACCGGAGCGGGAAGGGGAGGAACCGTGCCCCGATGCCGTGCGAGGTAGGTGACCCAGCCCACGTACGGAGCTCCCTTGGGACGGTGTGGCTTCTGCAGGTCTCGGTGTTGCTCCGAAATCGCGACGCCCCAATCCGGCTCCCAGGCGACAGCCGTGTGTCTCAGGAGCGCTGAAGGTGTGGGTTCCGAGAGGAGCCGCTCCAAGCTCGGGCCCCTGCTGGGCAAGGTGTAGACACACCGGTTTCCGACCCATTCGGAGTGGCCGCCACATGCGATGAGGAAGCTGGTGGTCTCGTCGTCAGCACTGGCGCCATTCCACCCCGCGATGCTGAAGCCCAACTCGTCGACGACTCGATCCTTGCTCCGGAGGACGAAGGGCTCCAGCTCCGCCAACTGAGGGAGCAGTGGGCGCTTCAGTGCCTCGGCGCGTGACTTGCCTTGTTGGAACCAGTGCGCGAGCGAGGAGTCTACGGCTGGAAGCCGCTCGAGAAGGACTTGGAGCCGACGCGCGCACTCCTCCGCCGACTCCTTCCTGGCTCCCCAATAGACTCCCGCGTAGTAACTCTCAGTCACGGCTCAAGGTTCCTCAGGGAAGAGGAGGCGTGAAGATGACTTCGATTCCCTCGATATCGTTGGCATCGAACAACTTCCGGATGGCCTCGGTGGTTCTCTCCTCCGCGACGTGCCATCGAATGGGCGCCCCTCTTGCGACGGCGCGCTGACGACTCGCCTGGTCGACGAGCGCCTTGGCGCCTGACCCTTCGAACCAGACCTTCGGCTTGAGGTCGTCGAGAAACTTGTTCGCATAGCCCGGTCCCTTCGCCTCCAGCAACACGCCCTGCTCGAAGCCATCGAACTTCACGCCACCGACCCAGTATGCCTCGTCCGCCGAGTGGCCGGAGATCTGTTCCTGGTAGCGGCGAGCACGCGGGGACATGGACTCCTTCACAGGACCCCACTGGCCCGGTCCAGGACCACCCGAGGGTTGGATGGTCGCGGAGTTGGCGCGATACATGACGATGGCCGCTCCGGGCCCGCCACCGACCACGGAGGCCGTGCGTCCGATGGGTGCCACGAGACGCTCCACTCCGAGCGTCCCCTGTGCGGACAGGGACAGCACGGGAACGTGTGCCTCGGCACCGACCAGGGCTCCCGTCACCGTGCGAGTCGTGGCCGAAGCCGTCCCCGCCGTGACGAGGAGGTGGGTCGCCAGCTCAGCGGTGGCGCGGACCTGCTCGCCGCGAGTCATGTGCCGGAAGCGCTCGAAGTAGGCCGGAGACGCGGCGATGAGCGCGGCCACTCCGGAGGGCAGGTTCTTCAGCTCAGTGAGGCTGTCGAGTGGATGGGTGAGCAACTGCCCCACCGAGAGCGCCAGCTTCAGGAACGCGGACTCCGCGCCATCCAGCGCGCGGCCGAGATAGTCCGCGTCGTCGTACACCTCGACGAACACGGCACTGTCGATGGGCTCCAGTCGCTCGTTCGCGAGCCGGAAGACGAAGCCGTTGCTGACATAGAAGCGTCCCAGCTCGAAGTGATGCGCCCGGAACGCACCATCCTCCCACTGGACCTCGCCGATGCGTTGTTGCGCCCGCCCTGTGAGTGCCCATGCCAGGCATCCATCCGGACGGAGCACCGCTATCTGACGGAAGCGTCCGACGCTCCGCTGTAACTCTGCGGGCGCCACCGGCCCTCGTTCGAGAACTTCACGCAGCAGGTGGCCCACCGCCATTCGCGAAGGAAAGGTCCCGAGCGTCACCGGCTTGCGCAGAAGCGTCGCGAGCAGCCGTGCCGCCTGCGCCGGCGTGAGCGTGTTGCCCGGGATGGGCCGGTCATCCTGCTCCTCGAGCCCGGCGTTCCTCAGCAGGTCCTCGAACGTCTCGACGCGCTCTCCTGAGGCGCCCCGGACTCCGGCCGACGAGGACGCGCGCGAGGTCTCGGTTCCATCGCGAAGAACCTCCCCTGCCCGAGCATCGTGCTGTCGGAGCACGGAGGCACGACGTCGACCCGCTGACGACTCGACTCCCGCACAGCCCGTGAGAAGGACGGCAACGCACAGCATCCAGGGGCTGGCGCGCATGCTTCCCCTCCGTCCTTCGCGGGCAATGTCCATGGAGGGGATGCTGGCACTCGTGCCTGACAGAAACACTGTCAGACACGCACCTGCCTGGGGCTGCTTCCCGACGACAGGGCTGACCCCTGTCGCCAAGAAGCTCCCGAGCGCATGTGAGGCGCACTCACGCGCCCGATGCGCTACTGCCAGGTGCCATTGCAGCACTCCGCGCCGCACTGTCCGCTGGACACGCAGGCCCGGCCCGCGAAGGGGCCACCCAGACACCGGCCGTTGAGCTTCGCGGAGCAGCCGATGGTGATGGAAGACGGGACGCGCTGCCCGTCGTTGTAGGTCACCCCGCCGAACGAGCACGTCCGACAAGCCTGGGTGACGCCATCACAGGTGGCGAAACCCGTGGGGCCATTCGCCGCCGAACACGTGGACGCACCCGTGCAGTTCAGTGTGGTGCAGGTGCCGCAGACGGCCGTGGCGGTACAGGCGGCGAGGCTCGGGTCCTGTGCGGCCGTGTCCTGGGACAGCGCGTTCTCTGAGGTCATCGTCTCCGCGTCACTCTCGCCCGGCTGGGGCTCGGGGCTGCATGCGCCCAGGAACACCGAGAGCAGGGCGGCGGTGACGAGGGAGAGAATGGTTCGAGTCATGATGAGGCAGCTCCTACGGCCTGGTGAAGGCCGTCGATGGGGTGGCACTGCGGACATGACGGCCCTGCGCCTGCTGTCGCGTGCGAGTCACCCCATCGGTCGGTCGCGGCCCGTCGGCGGTCATGCTGTGCGACAGAGCAGCGGGACGCAATTTCGCGTCGGAAATGCCGACCACACGGCAATGGTTGCCATACCGACCCTGGGTGGCGATGGACTCAGAATTGCTGATGTGCAATCGTTGCAAATCCGTGCGCCGCCGCCACCCAGGCCCGCCGGCTAGTTCGTGAAGTACAGATTGTCGAGCAGCAGCGTGTTGCCCGAGGGCCCCGCGCCCGACAGCAGCACGAACGGCGCCTGCACCGCCGCCAGGCTCACGCCCCCCGCCGCGAAGTCCGCCAGGGGGATGGCCAGGTGGTGCCACTGTCCATCATTCGCATACCCATACTTCGTCGCGTCGACCTGGAAGCCCTCCGCGTCGTTCATCCCAATCTTCACCGCGGCGAACCCGGGGTCCGACGAGAACAAACTCACATGCAGCGTCTTCCATCCATCCAGGCTGTGCGGCGTGTCCCAGTGGATGCCGAAGCCGAGCCACGCCTTGCCCGCGTGGACGACGCGGTCCGACAGCTTCCCCTCCACGCGCGTCGTCGACGACTCAATCGAGACCGTGCCCTCGTACAGGTAGATGTGCGAGTCCACGTCGTTGATGATGATCTCCTCCGAGCGTCCTCCCTCGTAGAAGCCCACGAACAGCCGCCGCTGGCCCTGCTGGAACGGGAATGGCCCCGGCAGGAACTCCTCCTCCGGATTCGGCCCCGCATCCCCTTGCGTCGACGGCTGGTGGTTCTCGTAGTCGGACTCGCCCGGGTCCGGCCGGCAGGCCCCCAGCATCAACAGCATCACGCCCAAGGTCCGCTTCATGGCCGCACCGCCTTGTCCGCGCCGCTCGAGGTCCGCACCAGCACCCACCCGCCCGTCACCGTCCCACCCATCTCCACGATGGCCTTGTACGCCGGCGTCACCAGCTCGTACGGAATCGTCCCCGTGGCGTCGTACGTCACCGCGTCCGGGAAGTTGTCGAGCACCGACTGGTACGCCTGGATGGCCATCTCCCGCACCACCGGGAGGTCCTCCTGCGACGCGAGCCCGTTCTGGTACACGCCCAGCAGGTTCAACCCCACGTAGTACTGCGCCTCTCCATACGGCCCGCGCGCCAGCAACGTGGCCCACGCGTAGAACGAGGCCACCGGGCCCGCGTTGGCCTGGATGAGCCACTTCGTCTCCGTCCCCGGCGTCGAGTCCACGAAGGGGTTGTTCGGGTCGTCCAGGACCGTCGTGCTCGGGTGCACGCCCATCGTCACGTCGTGCACCTGGAGCGTCAGGTCCTCCATCGGCTCGCCATAGACATAGCTCGCGCGGTCGTAGCACCCGGAGGCGCCCAGCGCCGCGAGGAGCACAAGACACGTCTTCATCCGTCGTCCCTCAGAGCGAAAGGATTGCATACGCACCCACCTCGTATTCGCGGCCCTCGAGCCCCTCGGAGATGGCCGTCGTGCTCAGGCCCTCCGAGTACTCGTTCAGCATGCGCACCAGCCCTCGCAGACCGAAGCGCGTGGACACCGCCCCCAGCACCGGACGCTTCAAGCCGTAGGACAAATCGCCTCCGACCTGCAGCGGATAGGTGAGGTTGAAGATGCGGTGGTAGTCGTACGGACCCCAGTCGTTGAAGCGCACCTGCGCGGCCAGGAGCAGCGTGTCGTACAGCGCGTTGGCGTCCAGTCCGAAGCGGCGCACCTGCCGAGCGTCCTCGCCACCCGACTGGTTGCTGCCCACGAACGCCGTGCCGTACAGCTTCAGTCGCTGCGACGGATTGCCCACCATGCGCAGCGACGCCTCCCACTCGTCCCGAGCGGGCGGAGCGCCGGCGAACGGCACCGCGCTGCCATCCGCGAGGATGGCGATGCTCGCGTCACGCGACGTCGGCTGGTGGCGGTACACCAGGTCCAGGCCCGCGGCGAACGGCGCGTCCTCGCGCATCTCCCGGTCCCACTGCCAGAACCACGTCCCCGGCGTCGGGTCGAAGGTGATGAGCAGCTCCGCGCCCAGCGTCTCCCGGTTGTCGAGCACCGTGAACGCGTCCTGCAACACGTTGCGCGCGCGCACCGCCGGGAAGTACGTGCCCGTCTCCCGGTCGAACGTGTCGGGGATGTTCGGGTTCGGTCCGATGAGCGGCTTCTGGTACAGCAGATTGGGCGCCACCTCGATGGTGCCCAGTTGGAACGACGCGCCCGCCTGCGCGCCGAAGTGGTTGCCGCGCCCGCTCTCCCGCAGGCTCCAGCCCGTGAGCACGATGCTCGGCTCCGGACCGCCGTCCGCCACGAGCCCCCGGAATGAGCCCTGCGCGAACACGCGCGCCACGCCGAAGTCATACGTAGCCCGCGCCTTGGCGCCGAGCGTGTCGAGGAACTGCACCTTGTCGCGCAGCACCTCCTGGCCCGTGCCCTGGTAGCCCAGGCCGTTCGTCTCGCGCGTCCAGGTGAACTCCTCGCCGATGCGCTGCGGCGCCGCGAGGATGCCGCCCACGTCCACGGAGAGCGGACCCTGGTTCCACTCGAAGGTCAGCGCCGTGCGGCGCGCCACGCGCTCACGGATGACGGAGGCCGTCTGCTGCGTGCCACCGCGCGCGATGTCCTCCTGGTGCACCAACGTCAGCGCCGCGTTGCCGAAGCCCTTGCGGTACTTGGCGACGATGGACGGGTTGGCGCCCCAGTACAGCTCCGGGCCGATGGCGATCTTGAAGCCCTCGTAGGCGCGCTTGCCGCTGAGCACCACGCCGAAGGGCGCGTTGCCGTGATAGATGTCGATGTTCGGCCCGTAGTTGGCCTCGCGGTACAGGCCGAAGAAGTCGCCCTCTTCGCCCCAGTGGTAGTGGCCGACGCGGTAGAAGCCCTCGAGCGCGAAGTCCGTGCGGTCCAGCTTGAACTCCGCCTGGTACAGCGCGAACCGGTCGAACCCCGACACGCCCGGCTGCGCCACTCCAGGCGTCGGAGAGACGCCCGGCGTGGGCGTCGTCGGCGCGGGCGTGTTGCCCCGGTTCTCGTAGAACAGGTTGTTGAGGCGGTTGGTGGCCACGTTGCCCACCACGTTGAACGATGCGCGCCCGTACACGCCGGTGGCGGGCTGGAGCGCCAGGTCGAAGAAGATGGACTCCGTGTGGTCGGACGCCGTCTGGTTCGGCCGCGTCGTCGCGATGCTCCCGCGCGACAGCGAGCTGTCCATCACCAGCCGCAGGTTGGACACGCGCACCGCGCTGAGCTCATCCGCCTTCGCCAGGGCAATGGAGGACTCGTACCCCTTCGACAGCTCCGAGGGCCGCAGCGCCCCGAAGTGCGCGTGGATGCGGTCCAGGTCCGTCTCCTCCGCGTACGGGTCCAACCGGAAGGCCGCCTGCAAGAGGTAGTAGGCCGTGCGCGGCTGGATGCGGGAGATGCCCGCGTCATCCGGCGTGCCGAGCGCGCAGATGCCGAACCACTCCTCGTTCATGTTGTTCTGGCCGGGCACGAAGTCCGCCGCGTAGCCGCCGTTGGGCCACGAGGCCGTGGTGTCGTGCAGGGAGAGGTTGGTCTCCTGGCCCATCTTCCACCAGCCATCCACCCACTGGAACACGAAGCCGCCGAGCGCGTTGCCCACGCGGCCCTGGCCGTACGTCTGGGTATAGATCTCCTCCCACTGCTGGCGCAGGTACTCGGCCTGCGCCAGGTGGTCCTCGCGACCCTCCTTCGCGTTGTACGCGTCCGCGCCGAACTCGGAGAAGAGCACCGGCTTGTCCACCTTGCGCAGCACCTCCTCGTACAAGTCACGGACGCTCGGGCCGCGGTAGACGTTGGCGCCGAAGATGTCGATGTCCGCGGCGTGCTGGGCGACCAGGTCGATGTACTGGAGGTCGCCGTTCGCCAGGGCCACCGGGTGGTTCACATCACGCGCCTTGATGGTCCGCGCCGCCTCACCCATCAGCGTGTACAGGTGCACCGCGCGCGCGGCGTCCTCCTGGCCGGGCAGCGCCTCGATTTCATACGAGGTCCAGTGCAGGCCGTAGTTGTTCTCGTTGCCGAGCAGCCACAGCAGCACGCCGGGGACGCCCCGGTACACCTCCACCTTCTTCGCCAGCTCCGCGAGCAGCGCCTCGCGGTGCGTCTTGTTGGAGTAGTCGATGTTCGGCACGAAGGCGCCGTTGACGGTGGCGCCGTAGCGGCCCATCAGCGGGTTCACCACGGTGGTGATGCCGTAGTTCTTGAAGATGAACTCCACCCAGCGCGGCGGGATGTCGTCGAACTGGCGGATGGAGTTGACGCCCATGTCGCGCAGGAGCGTCATCTCGCGCGCCAGCACCGAGCGCACGAAGTCGTCGGGCTGGTTCCAGAGCGAGTAGCGGTAGTTCTCGCCGATGGGCGTGTAGCCCCAGTTCATGCCGCGCATGAGGAAGTCGCGGCCGTCCACCTTCAGCTTGAAGCCCCGCTCGTCGCGGTACAGCTTGACGACAGTGGCCTTCTCCGCGCCCGCCGTGACGTCCACGGTGGGCAGGGCGATGGGCTGGGGCGACGGCGCGGGACTCGGAGGTCCCTCGGGCAGCGTGGACGTGGTGGGCGGAGGCGCGCCGCCGGGCTGCGTGGCGGCGGGTGGTGAGTTCTCCACCGGCGCCGCGGGAGGCTGCGCCGCGCCGGGTTGGACGGGGGGCGCCTGGACCTCCTGGGCGAGGCCCGAGGGCGCGTGCAGGGCGAGGGTCAGCAGGGGTGCGAGGAACAGGGCTCTCATGCGGCCAGCTCCACATCCAGCCCGTTCTGGGCCACCACGGCGCGGTACAGGTGCGCGCTGTCCTTGGGGATGCGCTTCTGGGTGGCGTAGTCGACGTAGACCATGCCGAAGCGCTTCTGGTAGCCGTAGGCCCACTCGAAGTTGTCCAGCAGCGACCAGGCGAAGTAGCCATGGAGCGGCACGCCCTGGCGGATGGCCTCGAGCGAGGCCTCCAGGTGCAGGCGCAGGTACTGCACGCGCTTGGTGTCTCGCACGCGGCCATCCGCGTCCGGGCCCGTGCCGTACGCGGCGCCGTTCTCCGTCACGTAGAGGCGGCCCGGGTTGTAGTCCTGGTGCAGCCGCACGAGGAGCTGGGTGAGGCCGTGGGGGCTCACCTCCCAGCCCATCTCTGTCTGCTCGCTGCTGACGTGGACGGCGCGCGGCGCGTTCTGCGACTCGGGGATGCGGTCGCTGCGCAGGACGGCGCGGTTGTAGTAGTTGACCCCGAGGAAATCGATGGGTGTCGCGATGTCCTCCAGGTCTCCGGCGCGCAGGAAAGGCAGGGTGTCGGACTTCAGGTGGCCCGCGGCGACATGGTCCTGGATGACGTCACGCGGGTAGCCGCGTCCGTAGATGGGGTCCAGGTACCAGCGGTTGAAGCCACCGTCGAAGGAGCGGCACGCCTCCAGGTCCTCGGCGCTGGGAGACGCGGGCTCGGCGGGCACCAGGTTGAGGGTGATGCCTACGTCCGCTTTGGACACGTTGGAGCGCAGCACGGGCACCGCCTGTCCATGGGACAGGAGCACGTGGTGGGCCGTGGCCAGCGCCTGGCCCCAGTCCTTGATGCCGGGCGCGTGCTCGCCATTGGCGTAGCCCAGCACGCTGATGCACCAGGGCTCGTTGTGCGTAATCCAGCGCTTCGCGCGGTCTCCGAGCTTCTGGCTCACGACGTCCGCGTACTCGACGAAGGCGCTCACCGTGTCGCGCGCGGCCCAGCCGCCCTTGTCCTGGAGCGCCTGGGGCAAATCCCAGTGGTACAGCGTGACGCAGGGCTCGATGCCGGCCTCCAGCAGGCCGTCGACCAGTCGTGAGTAGAAGTCGAGGCCGGCCTGGCTCACCTTGCCGCTGCCGGCGGGGAGGATGCGGGGCCATGCGATGGAGAAGCGATAGGACTTCAGTCCCATCCAGCGCATCAGCTCCACGTCCTCGCGCCACCGGTGGTAGTGGTCGCAGGCGACGCTGCCGTTGGTGCCGTCTTGAATCTTCCCAGGCGTGGCGGAGAAACGGTCCCAGATGGATTCACCGCGCCCGTCAACATCGGTGGCGCCTTCAATCTGGTACGAGGAGGTGGCGACACCCCACACGAAGTCACGAGGAAACTGCCGCATCGTCAGGGACTCCTTTCGAGGACTCGAGGTGGCAGCGGACGTGGTGCTCCGCCGCGGAATGGTGGAAGGGGGGAAACGACTCGTGACAGCGCACGTCGGCGTGCGGACAGCGCGGGGCGAAGGCGCACCCCAGTGGGGGCGCGGGTCCGGCGGGAGTGCGAGCGGGGAGCGGCGTGCGCAGGAAGTCCACGCCGTCCGGCACCGCGGAGAGGAGCAGGCGCGTGTACGGGTGGCGCGGCGTCTGGAGGACCTCGCGGGTGTGGCCCGTCTCCACGACGCTGCCCGCGTAGAGCACGAGCACGCGGTCCGCGAGGTGTCGCGCGCTCGCCAGGTCGTGGGTGATGAAGAGGATGCCGATGCCGCGCTCGCGCGTCAGGCCCTTGAGGAGCTGGAGCACGCCCCGGCGCGTGGAGACGTCGAGCATCGACGTGGGCTCGTCCGCGATGATGACGTCGGGCTCCACGGCGAGCGCCCGGGCCACCGCGACGCGCTGACGCTGGCCTCCGGACAGCTCGTGCGGATAGCGTTGGGCGAACTGCTCCACGGGCGTCAGGCCCACGGACTCCAGCAGCGCGTGTACGCGGCGCTTGAGCTCCACGCCCTGGGCCTTGCCGTGCCGCAGGAGCGAGCGCTCCAGGTGATAGGCCACGGTGTGGACGGGGTTGAGCGAGGCGAACGGGTCTTGAAAGACCATCTGCACCCGGGCGCGGTAGGACAGCGACGCGGCGCGGCCGTCGTGCGCGAGGACGTTCTCTCCGTGCAGTCGCAGCTCGCCGCCGTCCGGGGTGTCCAGCCTCGCGAGCAGGCGCGCCAGGGTGCTCTTGCCGCTGCCGGACTCACCGACGAGCGCGAGGATTTCTCCGCGCTCCAGAGAGAAGGAGACGTCCTGCAACACCTTGCGCCGCGAGCGGGAGAGGAAGCCTCCCAAAGGGAAGCTCTTCGACAAGCGCGTGGCCTCCAGGAGCGGGAGACTCATCGGAGGCCCCCAGCGCGCGAGGCCTCGAGCGCGAAAGCCGGGCCCCTGAGCGCGTCGCGCCGAGGCGCCGACGTCTCGTCGGCCACGCGGCGCGATGGCATCCACACGGAGTCGGTGTGGATGCGCGCATCGGACCGAAGACTCCTCGGGCTCATCGGCGACCTCCGGTCAACGCAGCCTGCGCGGGCTTCAGTGCGGCGTGCTCCAGGACATCCAGGGTCGGCGCCGCCACATCGGACGCACCGAGGTGCGGGAAGGACGACAGCAGGAGCCGTGTGTACGGATGCTTCGCGTCCGTGCGCAGCCGCTCCGCCGTGTCCACCTCCACCAGCTTGCCGGCCTGGAGGATGCCCACCCGGTCCGCGAGCGCGAGCAGCAGCGGCAAGTCGTGCGTGATGAACAGGACGGCGAAGCCCAGCCGCTCCTTCAGCTCCACCACCCGCTGGAGCAGCTCCTTCTGCACCACCACATCGAGCGCCGTCGTGGGCTCGTCCATCACCACCAGCTTCGGCTCCAGCGCCAACGCCAGCGCGATGCCCACCCTCTGCCGCATGCCGCCCGACAACTGATGCGGCCACGCATGCACCAGCTCCGGCTTCAGCCCCACCATCGTGAGCATCTCGCGCGCCCGCGCATAAGACGCCGCGCGGGAACTCCCCCCATGCGCCGCCAGCGTGTCGTGGAACTGCTCCCCCAACGAGAGCACCGGATTGAGCGCGCTCATCGCGCTCTGGAACACCATCGACACGCGGCTCCAGCGGAACTCACGCATCGCCTCGGCCGACAGCGCGGTGACGTCCATGCCGTCGAACAGGATGCGGCCCTGCGTGATCGCCGCCGCCGGAGGCAACAGCCGCAACAGCGCATACCCGAGCGTCGACTTGCCGCTCCCTGACTCACCCGCCAGCCCGAACACCTCACCCGGCGCGATGTCGAGCGAGACCTGGTCCACCACCCGCGAAGGCCCCGAGGCCGTCATGTACTCGATGGACACCCCACGCACGCTCAGGAGCACACCGGACGTCGGCACCTCGGAGGACACCTCGACCGCCTTCGCGGGCACCGGCGCCGAAGGGGGCGCCCGCAGCGCGGGGTTCGTCAGCTCGTCGATGGCCGAGCTCAGCAGCGTGAGCGAGAAGCCCACCAACGCGATGCACAGCCCCGTGGGGACGAAGATCCACCACGAGCGCGTCAGGAGCGCCGCGTCGTTGCCCGCCCAGTACAGGTTGGTGCCCCACGTCACCGCGCCCACGTCGCCCAGGCCCAGGAACTCCAGCCCCACCTGCGCGCCCACCGCGTACAGCGTGTTCCCGATGAACGACGACGCCACCAGCGACGCCATGTTGGGCAAGAGCTCGCGGGTGATGATGCGCGCGTGGCTCTCCCCGGCCACCACCGCCGCCGCCACGAAGTCCCGACCTCGCAGCGCCAGCGCCTCCGCCCGGAACACCCGCGCGTTCCACGCCCAGCCCGCGAACGTGAGCACCACGACCATGCGCATCGGCCCCGACGGCAGGTACGCCCCCAGCACGATGGCCAGCGGCAGCCCCGGGATGACCAGGAACACGTTGGTGGTGAGCGTCAGCGCGTCGTCCACACGCCGGCCCAGATAACCCGCCGTGATTCCCACCAGCGCGCCCACCAGCGTCACCAGCGCGCCCACCGCGAAGCCGATGGCCAGGGTCTCCCGCGCCCCGACCACCGTCTGCGCGAGCACGTCCTGTCCCTGCCCCGTGGTGCCGAACAGGTGCGCGCGCGAAGGCGGCTGGTGCGGCTGGCCCACCAGCTCCGTGGGGTCCATCACCAGCCACGGGCCCACGAGCGCGAGCACGAGGAAGCCCAGGAGGATGCTGCCTCCCACCGCGGCCTTCCGCTGGCGGAGCAGGCGTCGAAGGGTCTCACGCATGGGCGCGGGTCCTCGGGTCCAGCCAGAGGCAGAGCAGGTCCACCGCGAAGTTCGCGGCGAGCACCGCCAGCGTGATGACCAGGAAGAGCCCCTGCATCAGCGGGTAGTCCTGGTTGCGCACCGCGAGGATGAGCAGGTAGCCCGTCCCCGGATACGAGAAGACAATCTCCGTCAGCAGCGAGCCGCTGAGCACGAACCCCAGCGCCATCCCGAAGCCCGTCACGTTGGGCAACAGCGCGTTGCGCGCCGCGTACCGCAGCATCACCTGTCGGGGCGGCAGTCCCTTCGCGTGCGCCAGCCGCAGCGTGTCCGTGCCCAGCACCGCCACCATGGTGTTGCGCATGCTCAGCATCCACCCGCCCAGCGTGGCCACCACGATGGACGTCGCCGGCAGCACCGCGTGCCGTCCCACGTCCGCGATGAACGAGAACGTCAGCCCCGGCTCCACGTCGTGCGAGTACGCGTGCCGCAGCGGGAACCACCCCAGCCCGAAGCCGAAGAGGTACAGCGCCAGCATGGCCAACCAGAAGTAGGGGAAGGCCCCCAGGAACGCGAGCGCCGGCGCCAGCGCGGAGTCCATCCACCCGCCCCGGTTCCACGCCGCCAGCACCCCCAGCATCGTCCCCACCGCGAAGCTGATGACCACCGCGCACCCGGCCAGCCCCACCGTCCACAACAGCCCCGTGCCGATGACCTCCGACACGCGCGACGGGTAGTACGCGTAGGACAGGCCCAGGTCGCCCGAGAGCAGGTGCCTCAGGTACGTGACGTACTGCACGTGCCACGGCGCGTCCGTGAAGCCGAAGGCCGTCTTCAGCGCCACCAGCGCCTCGGGCGAGATGCGCCCCTCGAAGCGCGCGAACATCGCCGTGGCCGGGTCTCCGGGCGCGAGCCTCGGGATGACGAAGTTCATCGTCAGCGAGGCCCACGCCGCGAGCAGATAGAAGCCGAGCCTGCGAAGCACGTAGGACATGGTCAGGGCTCCCTCGGCTTGAGGGTCGTCAGCACCAGCAGGCTGTCGGGCTCGGCGTGGGGTGACAGCCGCGCGTACGGGTTCGCCTCGGTGGGAAAGCCCGTGAAGCGCTTGGAGTTGGACTCACCCCAGGACGGGTTCGGGAACAGGGGAATCGCGGGCGCCGTCTCCGAGAAGCGCCGCTGCACCTGCGCCATCAGCGCCTGCTGCTCCTCGCGCGAGTCGGTGCCCTCGAAGCGCTCCAACAGCGCGTCCGTCTGCACATCTCCGTAGCGCTGCCAGTTCGCCGCGGCCACCTCGCCCACCGGGCGCACCGTCGCCGACGACAGCATCCACTTGTAGAACGTGTACGGCGTGGGCCCATCCAGCGACCACGAGATGGCCAGCTGGAACTCGCCCTTCTGCAGCCGCGCCTGCCACGCGCCGAACTCGTACGTGCGCAGCTGCGCCTGCAGCCCCAGCTTGCGCAAGTCGCGCGCGACCACCTGTCCCGCGCGCACCCAGTCGGACCAGCCGCCCACCACCTCGATGTCCAGCGTCAGCGGCAGGCCGTCCTTGCCGCGCCGCAGCCCGTCCTCGCCCGCGATGAGGCCCGCCTCATCCAACAGTCGCGCGGCCTCCTTCGCGTCGTGACGCACCCACGCATCGTCCGCGACGTCCGCGTCCCGCCAGCCCGCGTAGGCATCATTGAGACCCGTGGCGTCCGCCGGCCGCGTGTAGCCATACATCGCGATTTCGACCAGCCGCTCGCGATCCAACGCCATGCTCAGCGCCTTGCGCACGCGCACGTCGTCCAGCGGTGGCCGCCTGGTGTTCGGATAGAGGAAGACGGTGCTGCCGTAGAGCGGGAACCAGCGCGCGTGGTGCTTCGGGTCCTTGGACACGAAGGTGCGGTCCACCGCGGGGACGAAGTTGCCCGCCCAGTCCACCTCGCCCTCCACCAGCGCCAGGTTCGCCTGGTCATTGGTGGGGAACGCCAGGAAGCGCAGCGCGCGCACCGCGGGCTTGCCCGGCTGCCAGTAGTACGGATTGCGGCCCAGCTCGTACACCTGGTTGCGGAACAGGCTCACCTGCGTGAAGGGACCGGTGGCCACCGGGCTCGGGTTGGTGAACGTCACCGGGTCCGCCACCAGCTCCCAGATGTGCCGGGGGACGATGGGCTGCGCGGCCAGGTCTCCGAATCCCGGGATGAACAGGCGCGAGAACTGGAACGCCACCGTGTGCGGCCCCTCGGCGCGCACGTCCGACAGGAAGCGCCACACGCCGCCCGCATCCAGCGCCGCGTGCTTGCGCAACAACTGGAACGTGTACGCCACGTCGTCCGCGCTGAAGGCCCTGCCGTCCGACCAGCGCACGCCCTCGCGCAGCGTGAAGCGCAGCGTGCGGCGGTCCTCGGACCACGCGTGCCCGGTGGCGAGCCACGGCGTGAAGCCGCCGGTGGACGGCGTGTAGAGCTCCAGGCACTCGTAGATGCCCGCGCGCGTGGGCCAGCGCGAGCCCGCGCCCGGGAACAGCGGGTTGAAGTTGCGCACCCACGCGCTCTGCTGCTCCACGGAGACGAACAGCGTCCCGGGCGGACGGGGCCTGGGCTCGTTCGAGCACGCGGCCAACGTCAGCAGGAGGAGAGGGAGCAGTGAGGCCGCGGGCCTCATTCCGCCCTCGCGTAGACGCGCACGTAGTCCACGCGCATCGTCTGGGGGAACTGGGTGGTCCCGTCGATGGGCCCCACGTAGTTGCCGCCCACCGCGATATTCAGGATGAGGAAGTGGGGATGGTCGAACACCCAGCGCCGGTTGGCCGGCAGGTCCTTGGGTGTCACCTCGAGGAACATGACGTCGTCGACGAACCAGCGGATGCGGTCGGGGTCCCACTCCACCGCGTACAGGTGGAAGCCCTCGTACAGCTTGCCCCCGCTGACCACGTGCTCGCCGCCGACGTTCTCCCCGCCCGAGTAGCCCGGCCCGTGCAGCGAGCCCCGCACGATGGCGGGGAGCTGGCCCCGGTGCTCCATGATGTCGATTTCGCCGCACTCGGGCCAACCGACCTGCGCGAAGTTGGCGCCCAGCATCCAGAACGCCGGCCAGATGCCCTTGCCGGTGGGGAGCTGGAGGCGCGCCTCGAAGCGGCCGTATGCGCGCTCGAACTTGCCGCGCGTGTTCAGGCGCGCGGAGGTGTAGTCGTTGCCCTGGTAGCGCTCCTTGCGCGCGGTGATGACCAGGTGCCCCTCGCCATCCAGTGACGCGTTCTCCGTGCGCGCGGTGTTGTGCTCGTACTGAGCGTTGCCCCAGCCGTCTCCGCCGACGTCCGCATTCCACCGCTCCGGGGAGGGCGGGGTGCCCGGGGCACCCTCGAACTCGTCCTGCCAGACCAGCCGCCACTGCTGATGTGAGGGCTGCTCGGTGGTGGGAGGAGGCTCGATGCTCTTGGAGCGGGCCGGGTCACAGGCCACGCTCCCCAGGAGCAGGCACCACGCGAGGAGTCGGCTGGAGGTCATGCGATTCTTCCGACGTGTTGGAGTGGGAATAACGTGCGGTCCCGAAGGGCCGCCTGGAGCACGAGTGTCGCCGCGCCCACCGCGATGGACCTGTCGCCCAGCGCGGAGGTGACGATGCGCGTCTCCGCCATGGACGTGGACAGCGCGCGCTTGCGCACCGACGCCCGCAAGGGGTCCAGCAGCAGGTCCCCCACGGAGGAGATTTCCCCGCCGAGCACGACGATGGCGGGGTTGAGCAGGTTGAGCAGGCCCGCCACGGCGATGCCCAGGTACTGGCCCAGCCCGTCGATGATCTGCCGCGCCGCCGCGTCTCCGGCGCGCGCGCCCTCGACAATTTCGCGGATGGTCGGCGCCTTGCGGCCCTTGGTGCCCATCAGCTCCCGCGCGCGCTCCACCAACGCGCCGGACCCGATGAGGGTGACCAGGCAGCCGCGCAGTCCGCACAGGCACGGTGGCCCCGCGGAGTCCACGGCGATGTGGCCAATCTCTCCGGCCGTTCCTCCGGCGCCGCGGTACACGTCGCCGTGGATGATGTGGCCCGAGCCGATGCCCGTGGCCAGCTTGATGTACGTCAAATCCTCCCCGTTGATGCCCGCGCCCCAGTAGCACTCCGCCAGCGCGCCCAGGTTCGCGTCGTTGTCCACCAGCACCGGCAAATCGAACGTGCCGCCCAGCGCCTCGCGCACGTCGTAGCCGCGCCAGGCCGGCAGGATGAGCGGCGAGAGCTTCCCCGGCGCGGACGGGTGCACCGGGCTGGGCGCGGCCACGCCCAGACCCACCACGGACTTCCGGGGCACGCGCTCGGCGTCCAGGCACTCCTGCACCAGCGCCCGGATGGACTTGAGCGTGCCTTCGGGGTCGTTGCGCACCTGCTGCGCGCTGTTGCGGTGCGTGCGCACGCGGCCTCGCAGGTCCGTGAGCACGACGGTGACGTGGGTGGCGCCCATCTCCACGCCGAGGATGCTGAAGGCATCATCCCGGAAGCCGATGAGCGTGGGCCGGCGGCCACCCCGGGACACGCCGGCGCCGATGCTGCGCACCAGCCCGGAGTGCTCCAGGTCCGCGACGATGGCCGACACGGTGGACGGGCTGAGCTCCGTCCTCCGGGCAATCTCCGCCCGGGAAATCTGGCGCTCGCGCCAGATCATGTTCAGCAGCAGGCTGCTGTTCTGGGCCCGCATGCCCGCCGCGTCGACCGTCCGTGCCGCCGTTCCCACTTTCATCGTCCCCTTACGCTCCGTTCCACCGCGTGGAGGGTGGTGGGGGTCAACGCCACTGGATGTCGTCGATGAAGAAGACGACCGGAGAGGGCTTGCCTCCCGCGACCCAGCCAAAACCACCCACCACCTTCCGGTATCGGACGCGGCTGACGTCGATTGTGTACTCAGTTGGCGTCGTCGTGAGCGTTACGTCGCCGGTATCCAGCGTGAATCCGTCCGCCTTGGTGCTCAGGCCGGCCAGGAACTTGACGACCTCGCCGCCCGCGGCACCCCACGCGTAGAAGGAGAGGACGGAGGCGCCGTCCGGGATTTCGAAGCCGGGCAGGTCGCCCCAGTTGCTCTCCGGGTACTGCCACCAGACGCCGCCCCAGTTGTTGCCGCCCACCGTATAGGTGAACTTGTGGCAGGTGCCCTTGCCCGTGCCGGGCCGAGGCGTGGCGCACTCGGACGCATAGGTGATGGTGCCCTGCTCGCCGTCGCCCATGTAGCCGCTCGCCGCCCAGTGGCTGTCCACCGCCAGGGGCAGCGTCACCGTGGGGCCCGCGTCCGGCGTGCCCGCGTCGGGAGGCGGCTCGCCCGCGTCCGGCGTGCCCGAGTCGGGAGTCCCCGAGTCCGGTGTCCCTGAGTCCGGCGCACCGGCGTCCGGTGTGCCCGAGTCCTGCGGCGTGCCCGAGTCGGGCTTCGTCCCCGCGTCGGCCTGCGGGTCCGGCGTCTTGTCGTCGTCCTCCGGGTCACACGCGCCGAGCAGACTCATGGCGGCGAGCATCCCCGCCGCGGCACACGTCCAGGCGAAACGCTTGTGCTGCATGGGCTTCCCCTCCCTGCTGGAAAACTTCGTTCTTGCTGCGAAGAAACCAGTCGGCGCACACGAGCAGCGCTCGCGTGGTGCGATGCGTCATGAAAAGCGCTCTGCTTCAGAGGAGAGTGCGGTGAATCACGCCGTGCCCATCGCCCACACCCCCGGGGCTCACCGTCACTCCGTGACGAACCGGTGCCGCATTCGTTCGAGTGACGAAGAAAGTACCAGCGACGTCTGGCCGATTGCAAGTTTGGGCGCGTCTGCGTTTGCGGCGCGCCGGGCGCAATGCCTGACGCGACGCGGCGGCGGCCCGGTTGAGAGTCATTGTCCGCGCGGGTGTAGCGTCGCGAAAGGAGGCACGCGGAGGGCTGCGCCAGGCCGGGTGGGAAACTTCATTCGTCGAGCGAATGAAGTGGAGGCGGGACGGGGTGCGGCTCACGTCCGGCGTCGGAAGGAACGACGAGGCCGACGGACACGATAGCGGGTGTCCGCCGGCCAGGACAAATCGAGGTGGTGTGCGAAGGCAGCGCTGTTACGGGCTGGAGGTGAGCAGGTTCGTCATGGAGACGACGAAGGTGTAGTAGCCGCCGCCGTGCGTGGGCGGGGGCGGGTTCTGCCGCATCCACGCGGCGAGCTGCTCGGGCGTGCCGTTGGGGAGGGCGGCCTGGGCCTGCTCGAAGTAGTTGAGGAAGGTCCGGACGCCGGAGTCCGCGAGCGTCGTCTGTCCCTCGGGCGCGATGAGCTCCAGCATCCGGTCGATCTCCGAGGGCTCCAGGTCGAAGGCCTGGGCGACCTCCCGCAGGCCTCCGGTGTCGGTGAGGCCGCGCGTCACCAGGTCCCTCATGCGCGGGAAGTCGAGGCCGAGCGCCGCGAGGTCGCGGGCCTGGCTCGGGTAGGCGGACACGAACTCCACGCGGGCCGCGGCGTCGGGGATGCCGAACGCGGTGGCGCGCTCGGTGACGGCGCGGCGCACCTCCTCGTCGCGCAGGTAGCTCTCGCGCGCCTGGCCAATCTGGTTGAGGACGAAGAGGGTGGCGGCCACGGCCATGCCTGGGACGCCGGAGAGGATGCCCGCGAAGGACAGCGCGCCGGTGACGACGCTCGCGGCCTGCACGGCCACCTGGATGTGGGTGCCCTGGTTCTGCTCCTGACGCGAGAGGAGCTCCACCACGTTGAGGCTCGCGGTCACCATGCCCAGGATGTTGTTGGCCTTGCCCACCAGCTTCGCGAGGTCGGGCGCCGCCGCCGCCAGGTTCGTCGTGTGCTGGGCCACGCCGTCGAGGCCGGGGAGCTTGCTGGCGGCGGCGGAGGTGACGCGTTGGAGCACCGACGCCACGGTGCCCAGGCTCACGCTGACGGCCGTGGCGCCCATGCCCACCTTGCTCAGGGGGCCGGTGATTCCGAGCAGGACGTTGGGCTCGGAGAACACCTCGGGCCGCGTGAACATGGCCACCGAGAGCGCGGAGGTGACCAGCGACATGGCGCCGGCGCTTCCCTGCGTGGCCGCGTGGGTGGACAGCGCGGTGAGGGCGGCCACGTCGCCGGTGACGGCGCGCGACAGCGTGTCCAGCGTCGCCTGGGGGTTGGGGCCCAGGATGCTGGCCTGGACGCTTGGGGGCATCGCGTCGATGAGCGCGCGACTGGCGGCCACGGCCTGCTCGGGCGTCTGTCCCTTCGCGAGCGCGTCCGCCATGGTGGCGTTGAGCGCGGGGCCGTAGACCTGGGCCTCCAGGTTGAAGCCCGCGCCGCTGGCGAGGGTGGTCATCAGCGGGGTGTTGCTGGCCAGGAAGTCCACCGCGGCGCTGGCCCGGGGCGAGTCGGCGACGAGGGCCAGACCCTGGAACAGCGGGTCGGCGGCGGCGGACGTGGTGTAGGGCGAGCCTTCGTGGTGCTCGGCGAGGTAGCTCGTGAGCGCGTCGCCGTTGGCTTCCAGGTGGGCGGCGAAGTCGGCCACGGCCGCGTCGCGCGCCGCGTAGACGCCGGCGTTCTGCTCGCGGTAGCCGGCGATGTACGCGTCGCGCTCCGTGGTGGTCAGCGTGGGGCCGAGCAGCGCCAGGTCGTTGGCGAGCTGCACCTCCGACGCGTCGACTGCCTGCTGCGCCGCGGTGGCGGAGGTGGACAGCGTCTGCATCTGCGCGTACGCATCCGCGCCCGTCAGGCCCGGCGCAATCTGGGCGCGCGAGGTCGCCGTCGTGCCCTCGGGGCCGCCACCGCGCGAGACCAGGCCACTGTTGCCCGTGCCACCGAGCAGCGGCGGTCCACCGTTCTCCTGTCCTCCGCCGCGCACGGGGTTCGCTCCGCCGAGCAGGGACATGCCGCCGTTCATCAACATCCCCGCCGTCACGCGTCCGCCGCTCAGGGAGGTCGCGCCATGGCCCGCGCCTCCGAGCAGCGCCGTGCCGCCATGGCCGCGTCCTCCGCCCGGGAGGCCGTCGAGCCGCCCCATGCCGCCGTTGCCTCGCCCTCCGTTCAGGAGACTCGAGCCGGGCCCCGGACCATTGAGCAGGGCCATGCCACCGTTCATCAACATCCCCGCTGTCACCGGGCCGCCGTTGGCCGGGCCTCCCGGAACGGAGTTGCCCCCGTGCGGCGTCGTGGCATGGGGGCCGGAGGGTCCGGGCTTGCCTGCGCCGGCCGTGTCGCCGTTCTTCGCGGCCCACTTGCGGATGTCAGACTTGCGCGAGTCCTCTGCCTCGAAGCCGCTGCCCTGCTTCTGGTAGCGCGGCGTGGGCGGGGGAGGCGGAGGAGGAGGCGGCGGTGCCGGAGGAGTCGGTCGGGCCGCCTCGGCCTCGGGGGGCGGCGTGGGAACGAACGACGGGGATGGGTTGGAAGGAATCCGGGACATGTCGCGCGACCTCGCGTTGAAAACTTTCAACGGAAGTGTCGCGGCCAGCGCGGCGTCGGATGAATTAAACCGAGTTAAATCCGCGCCGCCTCGAGTGTCTTCAGCACGGGGCCCGGTGGCTGGGAATCGAGGCCCCGCTCCTCCGTTGTGGAGGTCCATGCGAGCCATGAAGCGACGCGAAGTCCTCGTGGGGATGGGGGCCTGCGCGGCCGGCGCGGTGGTGGGGGCCTGCGCGGAGGCGGGTGGGGCGGTGCCCCGGGCGCGGCCGGACCTCTATGCATGCGAGGGCTGTGAGGCCGTGGCCGAGCGCGCGCCAGCGTCGATGACGTCCCGCGTCCAGCTCGCCTCCGAGACGGAGCCGGGCGAGCGGATGGTGCTGACGGGGCGGGTGCTGAGCGCCCGGGCTCGTGCCCCCGTGGCGGGTGTCATCGTCTATGCCCACCACACCAACGCGCAGGGGCTCTACGCGAACGGCGGCAAGGAGACGACGTGGAGCCGTCGTCACGGCCGGCTGCGAGGGTGGGCACGGACGGGGCCGGACGGTGTCTACACGTTCGACACCATCAAGCCCGCGCCCTATCCGGACGGTTCGATGCCCGCCCACGTGCACCTGTTCCTCGGCGAGCCCGGCCGCGCTCCGTACCACGTCGATGACGCCGTGTTCGACGGCGAGTACGGCGTGACGGCGGACTACCGCGCGAAGCAGGAGCTGCGGGGCGGCAGCGGCATCGTGAAGCTGTCACGCTCACCCGCCGGAGTGTGGCTCGCGACACGCGACATCGTGCTGGAGCCGCA
Organism: Myxococcus fulvus; assembly: GCF_900111765.1. Next base: position 362,046 of record NZ_FOIB01000004.1, on the reverse strand, counting down.
CCCGTAGCCGCGGGTCACGGCTCGCTCAGCGCCGGGTCGAACAGGTAGCTCAGGCGCACGAGGAACTCGCGGGAGAACACGGGCAGCGGGGCATGGCCGCCGTTGTACGGCTGCGCGATGCGGAAGTTCGTCCCGAGGATGTTGTAGACGCCCGCGCCCACCTCCAGCCCCGGCGTGAGCACATCCCGCGCGCGCACGTAGAGGTTGAGCAGCACCTGCGTCGGCAGCTCCTCCACGGCCGAGCGTCCCTGGTCATCCGGCACGTCCACCGCGAAGCGCCGCCCCACCAGCACCGCCGTCGGGTTCACCGTCAGCCACGGCTTGAGCTTCAAGCTGCCGGACAGCGAGGCCTTGTGCGTGGGCATCCCGGTGAACGCGTTGGAGTGTCCGGGCACCTGGTAGTCGGCCACGTCGTTGCGGCCCGACGGCGCGTAGAACGAGTAGCTCAGCGCCACCCGTCCCCAGCTCCCCTTGAGGTGGTAGTCGAACTCGACGCCCCGGCTGCCCAGTCGTCCCAGGTTGCGGTACGCCTCCTCGTTCGCCACCGCGTCGTACGAGTAGATGATGGGGTCGGAGATGCCCACGTCGAAGGCGTTGGCGCTCAGCGCGTGGCCCTCGCCCAACCGCAGCGTGCCCTCCAGCTCGTACACCGTGGTGCGCTCGGGCTTCACGTCCGCGCCCAGGCTGATGTTCTCGATGCCCGGCGCGCGGAAGGCGCGGCTGAAGAGCGCCTTGCCGCTGAACGGACCGAAGGCGCGCAGGAGCACCAGGCGCGGCACGAAGGAGCTGCCGAACGCGCTGTGGTTCTCGTATCGCGCGCCCGCGACCACCGTGGCGATGGGGTTCTCCGAGAACGCCTCCACGAAGCCCGCGACATTCAGATACGAGACGCTCGTCGCGCCGTCCGCGCCGAAGGCCGTCTGGAGTCCCACGTCCGCGGGCCCCTCCAGCCGCCCCTGGTCTGACGCCACGTCCACGCCGCCGGTGAGCTGCAGGTAGTCCAGCGCCGCCCAGCGCGCCATCGTCCGGCCGCGCAGCCGCATCACCCGCTTCTCGTAATAGAACTCCGAGCCCTGGTCCGTGTCGCGGAACGGCTCGGCGAGCGTCAGGTTGAAGCGGGGGATGATTTCAATCCGCTCGCTCGGGCGGAAGCGGTTGCTCAGCTCCGCGTGGAAGGACTCGAAGTCGGTGGCCGCGGGCGCGTCCAGCACCTCGTCGAAGGCGACGATGGCCGACGTGGCGAAGCGCTGGTACAGCACGCTCAGCTGCAGGTCCCGGTAGCCCACGCCCGCCTGCACCGTCGTCGGGTCCAGCTTCGTGTTGCCGCCCAGCTGCGCGGTGTTGCCGAAGAAGTCCTCGAAGCGCCCGTCGCTCCGCTGCCCCTGGCCCAGGGACGCGGAGGCGAAGACGCTCAGGCCCGGCGCGGACTCGAACACCTTGCGGCCGGACAGCGTGAGGCTGCGTCGCCCGTTGACCGACTCCAGCTGGCCATAGGTGCCCGACACCATCAGGTCCGAGCTGCCCTGCACGCCGCGGGTGATGACGTTGATGACGGCCAGCTCCGCGTTGCCGCCGTAGATGACCGAGCCGGGCCCGCGCACCACCTCGATGCGCTCGATGAGCTCCACCGGCAGCTCGTTACCCAGCTGCATCGTCGAGTAGAGCTGCTCGTTGAGCTCCTTGCCGTCGACGACGAGCAGCACCTTGCCCTCGTAACCCCACAGGCCGCGGAAGCCCGGCCCCACCGTGCCCTGCGTGTCCACGCCGAAGAAGAAGCCCGGCACCTGGAGCAGCACGTCCATCAAATCGCGGGCGCCCGAGTCGCGAATCTCCTCCGCCGTCAGCGACGTCACCACCGCGGGCGAGTCGCGCAGCCGGGTGATGGCGAACGAGGCCACCTGGCTGTGCACGTCCGACTCCCCATCCAGCGGCAGCTCCTCCTGCGCGCGGGCCTCGGGTGCGGGCTCGGGCGGGGGCGCGGGCTCCTCCCACTGGGCGAGGGCGGGAGACGCGCACAAGAGCAGCGAGAGCAGACCGGGGCGGAGCCGATGACGGCGGACCATGGGGACCTCCAGGCAATGACGGGGCGTGGGCGTCCAAGGCCCTCGCCAGAGATTCGGAATGGGAGCGGTGCGGGGAACGAGAGGCTTTCAGCGCACCCGGACGGCGACACGACGGCCTGCTTCGACCTCGACGCTCATGCGACGCTTCACCTCGCCGTTGACGCGGACCTCCACGCGGGCGGGGCCGGCGGGGAGGTTCTGGGCGACGAGGGGGGGAAAGCCATAGGGGCGGTTGTTGACCCAGACCTCGCCGTAGAGCGACGGGGAGCTGATGTCGAGCTCACCCCGTCCCGTCGCCTCGGCCTTCACCGCCACGGGCGCGGCGGTGGCGGGGGGCGTGGGCGGCGTCTCGGCGGGCGCGGTGTTGGCCACGGGGCGCGGAGGGGTGGGCGGCGCGAGCTGCTCGCTCACGTCCCGGTTGAGGGAGTGCACGCCGTCCTCCTCCAACACCACCGTCTCCTCCATCAACCGGCGCTCCCCCTGCGCGAGCGCCACGCGGTAGGTGCCCGGCCGCAGCGGCAGCCGCGCGGGCGTCATGTCCACCGCCTTGCCGTCCACCTGCACCACCAGCCCCGGAGGCGTGGAGGTCACCAGCAACAGTCCGTTGCGCGGCTCCTCGAGCACCGGAGGAGGCGGCTCCTCCTTGGCGTGCGTGCTCGTGCGGGAGGAGCTCGCACGCGAGGGCTTCGCGCGCGGCGGCGTCCTCGTGACGGCGGGCTCCCGCGTCGGCTTGGGCGGCTCCACGCGCGTGCGGTCGCGCTCGCGGGACTGGAGGTCCGTGGCGATGCGCAGGAGCTCGACCAGGTCACCGCCGGGGGTCCTGCGCAGGCTCAAGGCCTCGGTGAACTCGCGGACGGCGATGTCGTAGTCGCGGTCCTCCAGCGCGGCGAGCCCCGCGGCGCGGCGGGCGCGGGACAGCCCCTCGTTCGCGTCCTCCGACGGCGGCGCGGGGACGGCGACGGGCGGCGTGGGGGCGGTGGTGGTGCCCGAGACGGGAGGGGGAGGAGGCACGTCCGACGCGCGGCGCTTGCGCACCACCACGTACGCCATGGCGTTGATGGCGAGCGTTCCGACGACGATGACGGCAATCCAGGTCTTCTGTTTCATCCGCTTCTCGGTCTCACCGCGCGCGCCGCGTCCACCCCGGCGCGAAGGCCGTCACCCTCAGGCGACGAAGTACCAGAACAGGGCACTGGCACAGACGGCGGCTCCGGCCGTCAAGACGACGGGCCAGGGAAAGGGCGGCTCGCCCACGGGCAGGGGCCCGGGAGGCGGACTGTGCAGCGTGGCCGACGTGCGCTCCTCCACCGGAGGCCCGGGGCGCAGGCCCTGCACGTCGTCCAGGGGTGACATGTGGCCGGAGGACATGCCGCTGCCGGAGGCCCCGCTGAAGGCGGCCAGCGCCGCGCCCGTGTTCCCGGGTCGGTCCGCGGGGAACAGCGACGTCACCAGCGACGCCAGCTCACGCCCGCCCGACGTCCAGTGCTGCGACGCGCGGAAGCGCTCCAGGTCCATCGCCAGCTCGCGAGCGCTCTGGTAGCGCGCGTCCGGCTCCTTCTCCAACAGCCGCAGGATGATGCGCTCCAGCTCCGGCGCGAAACCCGGTGACACCTGTGACGGAGGCGTCACCTGCACCTGGGTGGCGGCGACGATGGTCTGCTCCACCGTCTCGCGCTTGAACAGGCGTTTGCCGGTGGAGGCCTCGTAGAGGACGATGCCCAGCGAGAACAGGTCCGAGCGGTGGTCCAGCTCCCGGTTCGTTATCTGCTCCGGGGACATGTACGCGTACTTGCCCTTCACCACCCCGACGCTGGTGCGCTCCACGTTGACCGCGCTCTTGACGATGCCGAAGTCCGCCAGCTTGACGATGCCGTCACGCGACACCAGCACGTTGCCCGGCGTCACGTCCCGGTGCACCAGCTTCAGCGGCGTGCCGTCCGGCAGCGTCTTCGAGTGCGCGTACGCCAGCGCGTCCGCCACCGCGATGCCCACGTCCACCGCCACCCGCTGCCCCAGCGGGAAGGCCGACTTCCACGCGTGCCGAAGCACGCGGTCCAACGACTGGCCCTGGATCCACTCCATGGCCAGGTAGTACTGGCCATCAATCTTCCCGAAGTCGAAGACCTGCACGATGTTCGGATGCGTCAGCAGCGCGGCCACCTTCGCCTCGTCCGCGAACATCCGGCTGAACGCCTCCAGGTTGGCGTACTCCGGCAGCACCCGCTTGATGACACACGGCTTGGAGAAGCCGTCCGGACCGTCGATGGAGGCCAGGAAGATGTGCGCCATCCCCCCCGCGGCGAGCCGCTGGAGGATTCTGTACTTCCCGAAGAAGACCTCTTCCACGGGGGCCGGCACCGGCACGTCGAGCCTGTCCAAACGTCGCCTCGGGTAAAACCTGTAAGGCGAGAAAGATACATTCCGTCTGACAACCCCTCAAGTTCGTGACTCCCGGGGTATCAGGTAGCAGGCGTATCAAGGCTCCCGGACCCGGTGGGTCATTCGCCGCGAGGTTTGCGCCGGCTCTTGCGACGGGGGTTGCGTCGGGCGGGGGGCGGCTTCGTCACCTCGGCGAAGCGCACGCCGCTGACGCCCGCGTGCTCCAGGGCCTGCTTGATGCCCTCGGAGACGATGAGGCTGACGGGCCAGCCCCAGGTGCGCAGGACGCGGGCGCCGCCGGTCTTCTCCGGGTCGATGCGCAGGCCCTTCACGGTGCGGTAGTGGCCCACGCGCTCGGGAGGGGCGTCCTGGGCGGTGTAGTGGGCGACCTCCGCGCAGGCGCGCTCGTCGATACAGCGCATCAGCCGGGTGGCGACGAGGATGAAGTACGGCTCGCTCTCGCCCTCCACCTCCACGGGGAGCAACTGCACGTCGTCCGGGGCCAGCTCCCGGAAGACGGAGGCCACGGTGGCGTGGACCACGGGGGTCAAGCCCGCACCGGCCAGTGAGAAGTCCAGGGGACGGCCCGGGGGCTCGACGGTGAGCTTCAGCCGCCCCCGCTGGAGCACCGGGGCGCCCGAGGTGAAGAACCAGACGGAGTTCAGCTTCCGCCCCTCCACGGACACCGGGTCGCTCAGCTCGCGACGGGCCGGGTGGCGGAAGTCGTCGTGCAGGTCGAAGTAGCGGGCGGCGCGGGCCGTCCTCGGGGGAGCTCGCCGCGCGGCGGACGCGCGGCGGGGCCTGTCCGGGGTCTCCTCGGAAGGTGCCGCGCCGATGCGTGGAGTCCCTTCGGAGGAGGCCGGACCCGGAATGCGCCGCGCGAGCAGCCGGAGCGCCTGGGTGAGCCGCCTGAACATCCGCCGATGTTACTTCGCACCTCCCGGGTGGGGGCGAGCGGAACGTGAGGGCGCCTCTTCGCCCGCCTCCTGGACCGGGCGGCCTACCAGGAGGTGTGCAGCGCGTAGCGGCCCGCGCGGGTGTCCAGGCTGAGGAAGGAGAACTGCCCCTCCGAGCAGGTGCCGCTGTTGAGGAACAGCCGGCTGCCGTGCTCCACCTTCATGCCCAGGTGGGTGTGGCCCGTGACGACGATGTCCGCCTGCTCTTCGTGGGCGCGAGCCAGGGCCCAGCGCTGGAAGGTGCAGCGCTCCGGGTCCGGCGTCGCGTGCGTCATCCGGACATCCAGCGCCTGGAACATGCGGAACATCGCGTGCAGCCGCATGCGACGGAGCCACGCGCCCGTCCACACCGCGGCCTCCGACAGCCAGCGCGCCTTGCGGATGACCCAGTCGTGGTGGTGACCGTGGGTGAAGAGCATCCGCACCCCGTCCGCCTCCAGCACCAGCTGCTCGGGTGCCCCCAGCACCGTGCCCGCCACCAGGTCGTGGTTGCCGTGGATGTAGTGGTACTGGGGCCGGGCGAAGCGCCGGACCAGCTCCGGATGGGCGGCGCGAGCGGCCGCCAGCTCGGCCGCCTGCCGGCCCGGGGTCCTGGAGGTGAGCGTCTCGAAGATGTCCCCCAGCAGGACGATGCGCTCGAAGTTGCCCTCCAGCCCCCGCAGGAAGCGCAGGAAGGCCGTGTCCTCGTGGCCGAAGTGGTCCGCCACGTCGCGTCTGCCCAGGTGCAGGTCCGAAATCACCGCGATGCGCATGGCGTGCCCTCTTCCTCCCACGTTGCAAGGTCGGGGACCGTCACCTCGCGGCCACTGCGGTGCGACATGCCTGGAGGGCTTCCGGACCCACGTTGCCCCGCAAGGCTGCGCACGCCCCCTGCGTCGCGCCACGAAATCCGCCGGCCCTGTCGCCCCGCGAAAGGCCCCCACCTCCGGGACTTTTCCACCGTCGGTCACACTTCGAGTTGCCTTCGTGTCGTTTGGACACTAGTAATGGTGTCGAAATAACACGAAGTGGCGAAGCATCGAGGGGTGGACCCCATGGTCATCGGCTACATGAAGGCGGCACCGACGTCGTACGTGATGCAGTTCGAGGGGGGACGGATGGTGCGGGAGGGGGCGGGGCTGTCGTTCTTCTACTGGAAGCCGTCCGCGACGCTGGTGAGCGTGCCCCTGTCGAGCGCGGATGTGCCCTTCGTGTTCAACGAGGTGACGCGGGACTTCCAGGCGGTGACGCTGCAGGGGCAGCTGACGTACCGGGTGGCGGACGCGCGCAAGCTCTCGGGGCTGTTGGACTACTCGCTGTCGGCGTCGGGGCGCTACCGCTCGGACGACCCGGAGAAGCTGCCGGAGCGGCTGGTGCAGGTGGCCCAGGTGCGGGCGCGCACGGTGGTGCAGGGGCTGAGCTTGCGCGATGTGCTGGTGAGCGCGCAGACGATTGAAGACCAAGTGCTCTCGTCGCTCGCCTCGGCCGAGCCCATCCGCGCGCTGGGGGTGGAGGTGATGGCGTTCTCGCTGCTCTCCGCCAAGCCGACGCCGGAGATGGCGCGGGCCCTGGAGGCGGAGGCGCGCGAGGGGCTGCAGCGTCAGGCGGACGAGGCCATCTACGCGCGCCGCAACGCCGCGGTGGAGCAGGAGCGGCGCATCAAGGAGAGCGAGCTGGCCACGGAGCTGGCCGTGCAGGAGCGCCAGCGGCAGCTGCGTGAGGCGAAGATGGCGGCGGACATCGCGGTGGAGGAGCAGCGCGCGGCGCTGATGGAGCGGTGGACCCAGAACGAGAAGCAGGCCGCGGACGCGCGCGCCTACGCGCTGGAGAAGACGCTGGCGCCCGTGCGCGGCGTGGACTGGAAGACGCTGATGGCCACCTCGGCGAGCGGCGGGGACCCGGCGCTCAACATCGCGCTCGCCTTCCGGGAGATGGCGGAGAACGCGCAGCGCATCGGCGAGCTGAACGTGTCGCCGGACCTGCTCAACTCGCTGATGAGCGCGGGTGCGGGGAACAAGCCTCCGCAGGTCACCGCGCCGCGCGCGCCGTCGCAGGGCCGCGAGCGCTGAAGCCACGAGAGGGGAGGGCACGCCATGTTCGAGAAGATTCTCCTGGTCACCCGCCGCACGCGGCTGGCGGGGCTGGTGGAGCGCTTCAACACGAAGAAGCAGGCCAGGTTCTACGTGGAGAACGCGGGGCAGGACTTCGACGAGTTCGAGCGCGAGGACCAGGCCTATGCGCGCTCGGTGGACCGGCTGCGCGACTCGCTGGACGTGGGGCTGCCGGTACAGCAGGTGGACCGGAGCCTCGTGCCCACCTTCCTCTTCACCGGGAAGGAGATTGTCGTCGTCGCCGGGCAGGACGGGCTGGTGGCCAACGTGGCCAAGTACGTGGGGGAGCAGCCGCTGGTGGGCGTGAACCCGGACCCGGACCGCTTCGACGGCGTGCTCCTGCCCTATGAAGTCCCGGGCGCCCGGGCCGCGGTGCGCAAGGTGCTGGAGGGCAAGGCGCGCACGCGCGGCGTCACGCTGGCGGAGGCGCGGCTGGAGGACGGGCAGCGGCTGCTCGCCTTCAATGACCTGTTCATCGGCGCCCGCACGCACGTGTCGGCGCGCTACCGGCTGAGTCACGGAGGACAGGAGGAGGCGCAGTCGTCCAGTGGGGTGCTGGTGTCCACCGGCGCGGGCTCCAGCGGGTGGCTGTCCTCCGTCTTCACGCTGGCGCGGGCGCTCACCGCGCGCACGGGCGGCGTGCCGGGCGAGGCCTGGCGGCTGTCGTGGGAGGAGCCCCGGCTGGCCTTCGTGGTGCGCGAGCCCTTCGTCAGCCGCAACTCGAGCGCGGAACTGGTGGGCGGCTTCGTGACGCCCGAGCAGGAGCTGGTGCTGGAGTCGCGGATGCCGTCGGGGGGCGTCATCTTCAGCGACGGGATGGAGGAGGACTTCCTCGCGTTCGGCGCGGGGGCCCGCGCCCACATCCGTCCGGCGAAGCAGCGCGCGCGGCTGGTGATGGCCTAGGGCCGCGCGCGCCAGGACTCGGGTCAGGTCACCGTCACTTCGATGTCGGGGCACTCCACCGCGCTGTCGTGGAACTGGCCGTTGAGGGCCGGCACCTTCGCCGCGTCCGTGGTGACGTCCATCAGCGGGCCCTCGAAGTGGATGCGGTAGGTGCCCGGCGTCTGGACTCCATACGCCTGCGCCACGTCGACGCTGCGCTCCGCCGAGGCGCCCGGGGCGAGCGTGGCGTAGGAGGATTCGTCCGGCGGCCCGCGCTTGACCATGGGGCCCATGTAGGGCTGCTCCGTGGCGGAGCCCGCGAGCGTCACCTTGAAGAAGTTGTTTTTGATTCCCTCCAGCGGCGTGTGCCACTTGAGCACGTACACCGGCTGCTCGGAGGTGTTGGTGAGCTTGAAGAGCACCTCCACCGGCTCGCCCGCCTTCACCTGGGACGGCGCGCTCAGCGAGCACTCCAGCGTCTTCTTCGCCATGGCGGTCGTCTCCTCGGGCCGCGCGTCGACTGGCGGCGGCGCCTCTTCCTTGCGGGCCGCGCAGCCCGCCGCGGCGATGGCCGCGGTCAAGAGCGCGATGCGACCTGCGTGTCCGTGCCTCATGTGTTGGACCCTCCGCCCTTCGCTCCGGGAGCGCGAAAGGCGCCCCCGACAAAAAAAGAAAGCGGGGACGCCCGGCCGCGCCCCCGCTTCCCCTTCACATCATGTCAACGGCGCGCTGTCACGGCAGCGCGGGCGTGTTCTCCGCGAAGTACTCGTGGCTGTCCGCGTTGTCGCGGGCGCGCGTGGCGTTGGACGTGGCCAGGTTGCGGCACGCGCTCTGGCCGTAGGCGTGGTCATCCGTGTCCGCCACCACGGTGAAGTGGCTCATCTCGTGGACCAGCGTGCCGCCCTTGGAGTCCGTGCCGGACATGGGCGCGCTCCAGAAGGCGTTGCACACGTAGATGCGGTAGTGCCCGTTCTTGTAGACGTACGCGTAGGCGCTGTCCGTGCACGCGCAGTCGACGATGACGTTCTTCGTGTCGAACGCGTTCTTGATGGCCGCGAAGTGCGACCGGATGGTGGCCACGTTCGTCGCGTTGTTCGTGCCGAACCACGTGGTGTAGCGCTGGCCGATGTTGCCGTTGAGGTAGTTGACGGCGCCGTTCGTCATCGACTGCGCGGTGGTGAACGCCGTCGACACCGTGGAGGCCGGGCGCGAGCCCGTGCAACTCGACGTGGACAGCGCCTGCGCGGAGACGGTGTCGTTGCCCCAGGCGACGGGCGGCTGGAACTGACGGCCCTCCACGAACACGCTCAGGCTGTCGGAGGCCAGCTGGGACAGGCCCTGGTGGCCCTCGTCCGAGTGGTGGCCCTCCGAGTCGTAGCGGATGCTGTAGCTGCCCGTCTTCGCGAAGTCGTAGATGGTGGCCAGGTCCACCGTGTAGGAGACGCTCTCGCCCGCGGCCAGGCGCAGGAAGTCCGTCGTCGCCGGCGTGGCCCACTTGTAGTGACGGCCGTTGTACTCCGCCTTCTGCCCGTCCACCGTCACCTGGAACAGGTCCTCCTTGATGCCGTCCGTCGGCGTGTGCCACTTGAGCACCCGCACCGTGTCCCGCGACACGTTGGTGAGCGTCACCTGCACGCTGACACCCTCGCGCGCCGCGTAGGACTGGCTCGGCACCGACAGCTTCACCGCCACATCCCCGGCGACGGCGTCACGCGCGCTCTCGCCCGTGGTGGGGGTTTCTCCCGCACGCTCGTCCGGCGCACCACACGCACCCAGCAGCGACACGCTGGCAACTGCACCCATCCACCAATTGAGGCGACCACCTGAGCTGAAGCTCATGTCGGGGACTTCCTTTCGGGGATTGCTTTGGGGAGTGACTTCGCGGAGCGCGCGGCGGTCCTCATTCAGAGAATGCGGCCCTGTCGCGCTATCCAGCTTATAGCTCCGTTCACTCCACCCCGTCCAGGCCCGACATGTGGGGTGGCTACGGGCGCGCGTAGGCGACGAGCAGCGCCACCATGCCGACGGCGTACCCGAGCACCACGGGGCCGAGCGCGAAGAGGACGGCGTCGTAGAGGCTTTCAGTCTGGGTGTTCATGGCCTGTGTTCCTTGCGTGGCGCCGCGCGTCCATCGCGTGGCACCCGGACCCATGAGCAAGGCGTGGGCCATGACCCGTCCGGACGAGAAACCCCATGCACTTCGCGCGGTTGAAGCGGGCCCGGGGGGAGCGCGCGGTGACGGGCCCGCGCAAGGTGTTCGCGCATGGGACGCGCGCGTGCGGCCGCGGTATCGGCCCTCACGCGCGCGTGCATGGGTTGCGTCGTTGCTCAGGGAGAAGCGGCGCTCTTGGAGGCGAGCGAGCGGACGAGCTCCAGCGCGCGGCGCACATGCTCGCCCACGCGAATCTGGGATTCGAAGCTGTCCTGGACGATGCCCTGGCGGTCCACCACGAAGGTGACGCGGCCGGGCAGCATGCCGAGGAACGACGTGCCCACGCCGAAGGCCTCGCGCGCCTGGCCCTTCTCGTCGCTCAGCAGCACGAAGGGCAGGCGGTGCTTGGCGGCGAAGCCCTGGTGGGACGCCACCGAGTCGCCGCTGATGCCCACCACCTCCGCGCCCGCCGCGACGAAGTCCTCGTACTGGTCTCTCAACCCGCAGGCCTGCACGGTACAACCCGGTGAGTCGTCGCGCGGGTAGAAGTAGACGACGAGCACCTTCTGCCCCACCAGGTCCTTCAGGCGCACCGGCTGGTTGCCCGCGCCCGTCAGCGTCACGTCCGGCAGCACATCGCCCTGCTTCAGCAGCTTGTTCTTCGCCACGCTTGGCTCCTCCCGCACGCACCCGGTGCTACAGACCCGTGCCGTCGACGCGTCAGTCAACCATGCCCCCGAGGGAGGGGCGAGCTTGCGGACGAGCGCCAACAAGCACGGGCTGCACAGCCCGCCCCCTCGCTTTCCGAGAGAGCGCGTGGGCGCGGTGTCACGCGCAACCACGCCGCGCGCATCCGCGATACTCCCACCGCATCTGAATCAGCGTGGGGGCAGCAGGTGTTGCTCCCACGTCCGGCAGGCGACAGCCCTGCGCGCGGCCGGACCCGAAATTTCGGGCACGAGGAGCAATGGCGTCTTACCTTTCGAGACAAGACGTGAGAGCTTAGCTACGGGTACAGGGCGGAAACTTTCGCCGGAGTTGCGCAACATGCCGTTCAGGCGTAGGACGCAAGCTCCGGGGGGTTGGTCAGGAGTGGACATGGTCGGCCTCGTCGTCGCATCGCACGGGCGTTTGGCGGAGGAGCTGGTCTCCACCGCGGAACAGATCGTGGGGAAGCTCCCCGCGGTGGCAACCTGCAACATCGAGCCGGGGACTCCCGTCGAGGAGCTCCGCGCGAAGATGAAGCAGGCGGTGTCGCGCGTGGACACGGGTGATGGCGTCATCATCCTCGCGGACCTGTTCGGAGGTACGCCCTGTAAGGAGTCGCTGATGATGTGTCAGCGCATGAACCTGGAGGTCCTGGCGGGCGTCAACCTGCCCATGCTCCTCAAGGCCAACTCGCTTCGCTCCGAGCAGATGACCCTCCCGGAGATGGCCAACCAGCTCGCGTCCTATGGTCAGCGCAACATCACCTGTGCATCCGCCCTGCTTCGCGAGGCCCAGCAGCAGCCGCGAACTTGACCAAGTGGCGCGGGTCGGCGATTCGAGACGGCTGTGATCACCCTGGTCCGCGTCGACAACCGCCTCATCCACGGCCAGGTCGTCGAGGCCTGGCTGCCGCACCTCAAGGTCTCCCGCGTCGTCGTCGCGGATGACGAGGCTGCCTCCAGCCCGCTCATCCGCGCCGCCATGGCGCTCGCGGTCCAGAGCGCCATCGAGGTGCAGATCCTCCCCCTCTCCCAGGTGGACTTCGCCGCCCTGTCCAAGGACGGGGTGCGCACGCTGGTGCTCCTGCGCGACGTGGCCTCGGTGCCCTTCGCGTATGCGCACGGGCTCTCCCTGGGTGAGCTGAACCTGGGCAACGTGCACTTCGGCACGGGGCGCCGGCAGGTGTCCCCCTCCGTGTTCCTGGCCGAGGCGGAGCTGCGCACGCTGCAGCAGCTGGCCGAGCAGGGCGTGCGCGTGGAGGCCCGAGCCGTCCCCGCGGAGAAGCCCGTGGAGCTGCCGGACCTCTCCGAGCGGTGGGTGAAGGCCGGGTGAACACGTGAGCGTCCTCTGGACCCAGGTGGCGCTCGCGGGGTTGTGGGGCGGACTGGTGGCCGTGGAGCGCAAGGCGTTCCTGCAGGCCATGCTGTCGCGCCCGCTGGTGGCCTCCACCGTGATGGGGCTGCTCCTCAACGACGTGCCCTCGGGCCTGGGCGTGGGGCTGCTCCTGGAGCTGTTCTTCCTGGGCACCGCCAACCTGGGCGCGTCCCTGCCGGAGAACGACACCCTGGCGGCCACCGCCACCAGCGCGGCGGCGTGCACGATTACGCTGGCCTCGGGCGCGGGCTCCACGCCGGCCATCTGGTCCTTGGCGGTGCTGCTCTTCATCGGCATGGGCCGGGTGGGGCGGCGCGCGGACCGGCTGCTGGAGGGCTACTCGGCCCGGCTGGCGCGCGTGGCGCTGGCGTCCGCGGAGGCCGGCGACCTCACGCGCGCCATGCGGCAGAACCTGTGGGGCATGTGGCCGCACTTCGCGGTGTACGGCGTGCTGACGGCCCTGTGCGCGCTCGCGGGCTTCTTCGTGGAGCCGGCGCTCCAGGCCCTGCCGCCCATGCTGGTGCGGGGGCTGGCGTGGGCGTGGCCGGCCATGGCCTCGGTGGCGGCGGCCATCGCGGCGCAGGGCAGCCACGCCCGGCGCGCGCCCCTCTACGCGGCCCTGGGCGCCGCGGCGGTGACGGTGGCCGTGGTGCTGTACGTGCTGCAGGGGCATGACGCGTGAGCGCTCCGGACACCACGCTTCCCTGGGGAGTGCTCCTGCGCGTCTTCATGCGCTCGCTCTTCCTGCAGGCGTCATGGAACCCCAAGGGCATGCAGAACCTGGGGCTGGCCTACGCGGTGTTCCCCGCGCTCGAGCGGCTGTACGCGGCGGGCGCCGCGCGCGAGGAGGCGGTGCGCCGGCACCTGGTCTTCTTCAACACGCACCCCTACGTCGCCGCGGCGATTGTCGGCGGCGTCGTCTTCCACGAGGAGCGCATCTGTCGGGGGGAGGAGACCCCGGACAAGGTGGTGGCCTTCAAGGCGGCGCTGATGGGGCCGCTGGCGGCGCTGGGGGACGGGTTCTTCTGGCTGTCGCTCAAGCCCGCGGCGGGCGCGGTGGGGGCGGCGCTGGTGCCGCTCCTGGGCCTGTGGGCGGTGCCCGTCTTCCTGGTGCTCTACAACCTGGTGCACCTGCTGCTCCGGGTGAGGTTGTACTGGCTGGGGCTCACCCTGGGGGACCGGCTGGTGGAGGCGGTGGCGAAGGCCAACCTGCCGGCCCGGGGGGCGCGGCTGCGGACGGTGGCGGCGTTGTGCGCCGGAGGCCTGGCGGCGTGGCTGGCCGTGTCCTTCGGGGCCAACGCGGGCGGGGCGCACGCGCCCTTCCTGGCGGCCGGGTGTCTGGCCCTGGGGGTTGCATCCTACGTGCTGGTCAGCCGTCGGGTGCCCAACTACGTGGTGCTCTACCTCGCGGCGACGCTGGCCTGCGCGGCGGGTGCCTTCCTTTAAGACGAGAGGTAGGAGTCGCGAATGGCAACGGTGGCCGAGGGAACATACGAGATCATCAACGAGCTGGGGCTGCACGCCCGGGCCGCGGCGCAGATGGTCAAGGTGGCCAACCGCTTCAAGAGCGACGTGCTCATCGAGGCGCAGGGACAGCGGGCCAACGCCAAGTCCATCATGGGGGTGCTGATGCTGGCGGCCGCCCAGGGGGTGCAGGTGAAGCTGACCTGTAAGGGAGATGACGCCGAGGCGTGTCTCCAGGAGTTGGCAAAGCTCATCGCCGACCGTTTTGGCGAGTCGAAGTGACGGATGACAATGCAAATGCGGTAGGACGGGGAGGGAACCAAGACACGTGAGCAGCCAGGCCACTCCCACACTGAGGTTGATGGGCATCGGCGCCTCACCCGGCGTGGCGGTCGGCCACGCCTTCATCCTGGACAGGAAGCGCATCCGCACGCCCAAGCTGCGGCTGGCGGAGGCGGAGGTCGAGCCCGAGCGGATGCGGATGAAGACGGCGGTGGACCTGTCGGACCGCCAGCTCGCCGAGCTCAAGGAGCAGATTACCCGCACCGAGGGCAGCGACCACGCGCTCATCCTGGAGGCGCACCGGCTGATGCTCCACGACCCGATGCTGGTGGACGCCGTCAACCAGCTCATCGTCGAGGACCGCATCAACGCCGAGTGGGCCGTCCGGCGGGTGGCCCGCAAGATAAAGCACCTGTTCGACAACATCCCGGACGAGTACTTCCGCGAGCGCCGCTCGGACGTGGACTACGTGGCGGACCGCATCATCCGCAACCTGATGGGCCAGGTGGTGGACGAGGAGGTGGAGGTCCCCGCGGAGGCCATCGTCGTCGCGCATGACCTGCCGCCCGCGGACGCGTCGCTGATGGCGCGCAGCGGCCGCGTGGCGGGCTTCGTGACGGACCTGGGCGGCCAGACGAGCCACACCGCCATCGTCGCCCGCGCGCGTGAGACGCCCGCGGTGGTGGGCGCCGGCCGCGCCAGCGAGCAGATTTCCCCCGGGGACCTGGTGGCCATGGACGGCACCCGGGGCATCATCCTGGTGAACCCCACGGAGGAGCAGCTCCAGAGCTTCCGCGAGGAGCAGCGCCGCCACCAGGAGGCCGAGCAGCTGGCGCTGGCCACCAAGGATTTGGAGGCGGTGAGCACCGACGGCTTCCGCATCCGGCTCAACGGCAACATGGAGTTCCTGGAGGAGATTCCGTCCCTCCTGGCGCATGGCGCGGAGGGCATCGGCCTGTACCGCACCGAGTTCATGTTCCTGGACCGCAAGACGGCGCCCACGGAGGAGGAGCACTACCGCGCCTACCGGCAGGTGCTGGAGGCCATGGGCGGCAAGCCCGTCACCATCCGCACGCTGGATTTGGGCGGCGACAAGGTGCCGGGCAAGACGAAGCACGAGAAGGAGCCCAACCCGGCCATGGGCCTGAGGGCCATCCGCTACTGCCTGTCCAACCGGGAGCTGTTCCGCGTCCAGCTGCGCGCGCTGCTGCGCGCCAGCGTGCACGGCAACCTGCGGCTGATGTTCCCCCTCATCTGCGGCGTGAGCGAGCTGCGCGAGGCCCGGAGCGAGCTGGAGGCGTGCCGCACCGAGCTGGGCCGCGCGGGGGTGCCCGTGGGCAAGCGCTTCCCGGTGGGCATCATGGTGGAGACGCCCAGCGCGGCCATGATTGCCGACCGGCTGGCGCAGGAGGCGGACTTCTTCTCGGTCGGGACCAATGACCTCATCCAGTACTCGCTGGCCATCGACCGCCAGAACCGTGAGGTGGCCTACCTCTACCGTCCGCTGCACCTGTCGGTGCTGCGCATGCTGGAGACCATCGTCCACGCGGCCAAGGCGGCCAACATCCCCGTGTCCATGTGCGGGGAGATGGCGGGAGACCCGCTCTACACGCTGGTGCTGCTGGCGCTCGGCTTCGACGAGCTGTCCATGACGTCCGGGCAGATTCCGGCCGTCAAACGCTTCCTGCGCCGGGTGGGCCGCAAGGACGCGACGGAGCTGTTGCGCGAGGCGATGGAGCTGACCACCGCCGAGGAGATCGAGCGCTTCATGCGCACGGAGATGGACCGGCGCTTCGTCGACACGCCGGAGCCCGCGCCCGCCCACGAGTCCCCCGGCGACACGCCGTCCGGACGCACCACGGGCTGAAGTCCGCCTCGCACTCCCTGGAGCGCGAGGCGAGGGCCCGGCTGCCCGCCCGCCGGGCAGAGGCCCCGTGCCGGAGGAGGGCGGGCATGCCCAACTTCCAGGTCGGCACCGGACTTCGGGAGGCGGGCGTGTTCAATCCAGCGGACATCCAGAAGGGCATGACGGCCAGGGACAGGGACGGGGAGAACCTGGGCCTCATCACCGCCGTGGACGCGGCGGGGTTCCTCATCGAGAAGGGCAGCTACTTCCCGCGCGACTACCGCGTGTCCTTCTCCGACGTGACGGACATCGACCGCGACGACGTGTACCTGCGCGAGGACCTGGCCAGCCTGCCCGGCGTCAGGCCGGACGTGCTGGCGGCGCGCGGCGAGGTGGCCCGGCGACTGCCGCTGCAGCATGACCTGACGGGCGCGCTGGGCCTGGCCCCGGGCGACTGGGAGCGGTAGGGCCTTACTCCGGGCTCTCGTCATCCGAGGGCTCGGGGACGCGGCCCTCCACCTTCAGGCCTCGGCGAGCGCGGTGCCTGCGGATGGCCTTCTCCAGGGGGCGCAGGCCCGCCAGCGCCACCAGGGCGATGACCACCGTGGTGACGGCCGCCCAGTGGAAGCCCATGCCCACCGCGAGCCCCACGGACGCGGTGAGCCACAGGTTGGCCGCCGTCGTCAGCCCCTTCACGTGGCCGTTGTCGCGGATGATGGCGCCCGCGCCCAGGAAGCCGATGCCCACCACCACCTGGCTGGCGATGCGGCTGATGTCCGCCTGCGAGCCTTTGGGCGAGTCCTGCCCCAGGGCCGTCTCGACGAAGATGCCGGCGAGCGTGAAGAGGCACGCCCCCAGCGACACGATGATGTGGGTGCGCAGCCCCGCGGCCTGGCCGTTGAGCTCGCGCTCCAGGCCGAGCACGGCGCCCAAGAGCGCCGCGACCCCCAGCCTCATGACGATGAGCTTCTCCTCCACGATGGGAGGAACCTACTCACCCAGCTCGATTTTCTCGTCCTTGTCCGCTTCGGTGAGTTCGGGATTGGGCAGCGTGTCGAGCGTGGCGGCGAGCAGCTTGGTGGTGGGCACGACGTACGGTGCCACCTCCTCGCCCAGCTCCTGGCTGAACTTCGTCACCCGCGCCGCGTAGTCCTCGTCGCGCGAGCCCCAGCTCCCCGCGGCCTGGGCCGCCCAGACCTCCTCGCCGTCACGGCAGCGCAGCAGCTGCGCCTTCACCTCGGCCTCCGCGCCGTCGCCCTTGAGCTGGATGGTGGGGTCCAGCCAGAGCACGCCCTCCACGCCCTCGGTGCACAGCTCCTTGAAGGTGGTGTCCGTGGGGCGGCCGGGCAGCGCGACGTTGTCCTTCACGATGAAGTCGCGGTTCTGGTTCACCCACTGGCGGGCGATGAGGCTCCACAGCTCCCCCACCGCGGGCTTCTCGTCCGGCAGGGGCTGCGCCACCACCACCAGCCGCTTGGTCTCCTTGCGGTCCACCTGCGCGTAGTCCGGACGCACGCGGTGGCTCTTCACCGCGGAGCAGCCCGCGAGCAGTCCCAGCCCGAGCACGGGCGCCCATCGCATCAGCTTCATGATGTCTCCCTCTCCCGGCCCCCTGTCCTCACGAAGGAGAGGGGGCCTCGTTACCGCGCGTTGTGTGACGTGGGTGCCCCGCTGCTCAGGCCGCCCGCGTCGAGCCATCCTCGCCGCCGGACGCGCTGCCCGTGCCGTCGCCCGGCGGGGACTCGCGCTTGCGGCGGTCATGCATGAGCTGCATCACCGCGGCCAGCACGGTGAAGGACACCACCAGCGTGGTGATGAGGCCGATGCAGGCCACCATGCCCATGGAGCGCAGGCCGTTGTGCGCCGCGGCCAGGAGCGCCGCGAAGCCCGCCACCGCCGTCAGCGTGGAGGACGCCACCGCCGCGCCCACGCTCCTGAGCGCGACGAGCGGGGAGGTGCCTTCCAGGAAGCGGTGCAGCAGGTACAGGCCGTGGCTCACCCCGAAGCCCAGGAGGATGGGCAGGATGATGATGTTCATGAAGTTCAGCCGCAGGCCCACGAGCGACATGATGCCCAGCATCATCGCCACGCCCACGCCCAGCGGAATCACGGACGCCAGCGCCAGCTTCGCGTTGCGGAAGTCCAGGAAGTGCATCGCCAGGATCCACAGCGCGGTGAGCACCACCGTCACCTTGCCGTCCCAGAGGACGATGCGCGCCAGCTTCGCGTACAGCTGCGTGGCGCCCGCGGCGCGGAACTCCTTCTGCGCCGTCGGCCCCTGCGGGTCGAACTCATCCTTGTCGAAGCGGCCCGGGTGGTACGTGGCGCGGATGGCGCGCGTCTCGTCGGCGAACTGCATCATCTTCTGGCCGTCGAACAGGTCCACGCTCGAGTAGATGAACGTCAGCCAGCCGCGGTTCTCCGGCTGCGCGCTGGGCAGGTTCTGGAACTGGCTCTTGTAGTTGGCCGGCACGCCGTGCACGTCGAAGGGCTTCGCGTCGAGCACCTTCATGAAGAAGGCGGCGTTCTCCTGCATCTCCGGCGGCAGCGCGGCGATGGAGAACCCACGCGCCTCCAGGTTCTCCATGTCCTGCTTCCACTCTTGGAGCACCTTCTCGTTGGCCTGGGCCGTGGCCTCCGGCGGCACGAAGGTGAAGACGCTCACCACCTGGTCGATGGACGGGTACTTCTCCGGGTTCTGGGTCAGCTCGCGGTAGATGCCCTCCGCCTCGTCCAGGTCCTTGGTGTAGATGGCCATGGGGTCGCTGGAGATGTTGAAGCGGGCGTTGATCTCGTCCTGCAGCAGCACCGACGACATGCCGTCCGGGATGAGCGCGCGGGTGTTGTAGTTGAAGCCCACGCCGTGCTTCACGCGCTCGAAGAAGCTCAGGTTGCCCTCGGGGGGCTCGCCCGTGCCGGCCCAGGGGACGGCCGCCGCGCAGATGAGCGCGACGAGCGCGGTGCTCACGCCCAGCACCAGGCCGGGGCGGGGGATGCGCAGCTCCTGGCCGCTGGAGGAGACGGCCGGCGGCGGCTTCATCTCGCCGATGAGCTTCTTGGGCCACGCCGGGTTGATGCGGCCGAACAGCGCCAGCAGCGCCGCGCTCCACACGAACAGCGTCAGGCCCAGGATGAGCGTGCCGCAGCCGGCCAGGAAGCCGAACTGGCTGAAGCCGCGGAACTCGCTCACCATCAGCACGAAGAACGAGCCACCCGTCACCACCGCCGCCACCGCCGCCGGGCGGCCCGCGTTGACGAAGGCGTCCACGATGGCCTCGTCGTACGGCTTGCCCGCGCCCAGCTCCAGCCGCGTGCGGAAGGTGAAGTGGATGCCGTAGTCGATGCCGAAGCCCATCAGGATGCCGCCCAGGATGGACGTGATCATGTTGAGCTCACCAATCGTCGCGTAGGTGAAGCCCAGCGTGTAGATGGTCCCAATCACCGTGCCGCTCACCACGATGAACGTGGGCGCCAGCTTCCGGAAGAAGACGATGGTGATGAGGAAGATGGTGACCAGCGCGATGATGGTGACGGGCTCCAGCGACTCCTCGATCGCGAACGAGTCATCCACCGTCGTCTTGTACGAGCCGGTGTAGCCGTAGGCGATGGTGTTGGCGTCGCCCATCCGCTTGTAGTCCTCGACGAGCTTCGGCTTGCCGGCCTGCGTGGAGTACGCGGCCAGGTCCTTGTTGAGCTTGTCGAGGTAGTCCTTCGTCTTGCCAATCTCCGTGGTGTCCCACATCGGCTTGATGAGGATGAGCACCATCTTCTTGTCGGCGGAGATGTTGTAGTCGTCGCGGATGCTCTTCTTGCCGACGGACGAGTACTTGTCGACCAGGTCCTGGAGGTTCAGCTCCACGGGCTTGGTGGCGCCCATGTCGATGTAGAAGGGATTGCTGCGGCGCAGCTTGTCCTCGAGGAAGGCCATGATGCGGCGCTTGCCTTCCACCAGGTCCTCCGTCTTCACGAAGAGGACCATGTTCTGCTGGATGAACTCGACCGGCAGCTTGTAGCTGACGGTGCGCACGTGCTCCTTGTCCGCCTGGAGCATGCCGGCGATGTCGTCCGCCGTGCGCTTCATGGCGGCCTCGTCCGTCGACCGCAGGGCCAGCATCAGGAAGCCGCTGCCGCCCACCATGTCGATGACCTGCTTGACGTCCTTCACCTCCTGGAGGTCCTGGGAGATGAGGTCGAGCTGGTTCGAGTTGATGCGCAGCTTCAGCGTGGCCCAGGTGGACACGGCCAGCAGCGTCAGCAGCACGGCCAGGACGGTGCCGGGCCGGCGGACCAGGAGCCTCGCGAAGCTGTAGGCGAAGCGAGAATGGGAGTTCGGGTTTCGAGGAGCGCCGCTCATTCGCGGCGACCCTAGCGGCAAACGCCCGGCCCCGGAAGCGCGGCATGACCTGCCCGGCCGGCTCCCGGGCCACGAAGGAAGGCCCGCTCGAACCCTGGGAATAATCGCCCCGTCAGGAGCGGCCGTGCTCCAGGGCGGGGGCGGCCGGGAGCGCCGGGGGTTCCCCGGGGGGCAGGAAGAAGGAGCGGGGGGCCGAGAGGAAGCGGGCGACGACCGCCCGCAGGAACGGCAGGGCCTCCGCGGTGGGCACGTCGCGCGCGCGCACCGCCACCCCCAGGGCCAGGCTGAAGGACACCGTGAAGTTCATGACGCCGATGAGCCCCACGCCCACGAGCGCCCACAGGAAGTCCGGCTGGAGCACCCCATGCGGGCCCAGCGCCGCGCCCGCCATGGCCAGGCCGCCGAGCGCGAAGGTGACGTGGCGGATGTCCAGGGGCAGCCCCACGAAGCGCCCCAATATCGTCATCAGCGCCAGCAGGAAGCCCAGCGTCACGTTGGTGCCAATACCGGAGGCCGTGTGCGCCAGCCCCTCCGCCAGCCGACGCGCGCCCTTGTCCCCGAAGAGCCGCCGCGCCACCCGGTGGTGCGCGAGCGCCTCCGGCAGCCGCCGGTACACCACGAAGTTCTCCAGCCACCCGCCCGCCACGCTGGACAGCCACAGCAGCACGCCCGTGAGGGCCGCGTACAACAGCGCGCCGCTCTTCCACGGGTGCATGGAGGCCACCGTGGCCTGGGCCTTGGCGGGGCTCAGGAACGGGTGCCCCGTGGCCACCTGCCACAGCAGGGCCAGCACGACGGCGGCGGGCAGCACGCAGCCCAGGTTGCCCGCGAAGGCGGCGAGCTGGGAGCGGGTGATGCGCGGGATGATGTCCACCAGGCTGGAGAGCCGGTCTCCGCGCGCCCCCTCGCCGATGGCGCCCGCGAGCGTGGCCGCCGTGACGGAGGGCTGCTTGGTGGCCAGCGTGAAGCCCAGCGCCTGGATGAGCATGAAGGCGACCGCGTAGTTGAGCCCCACGCCGAGCAGCGCGAAGAGGGGCGCGAGCGGCACCGCGGTGATGAGGAACTTGCCAGCCACGGCCAGGGCCGTCACCACGCCGCCCCCCGCCGCGGAGTGCACCATGGCGTGGAACTCCGGGCGCGTGGTGGTGATGTAGTGCTCGCCCGAGTGGCCCGCGCGCTCGATGATCTTGCGCGCCAGCATCCGCACGTTGCGCCGCGCCAGCTCCACCACGGAGCGGTCCGCGTGCGCTCGCCTGAGCAGGTCCGACAACAGGCCCAGGGCCTCGCGCCAGCGCGGCTCACCCCGGGGCGCGCCCAGCACCCGGGCGATGGCCTCCATGCGCTCCAGGCTCCGGCGGATGCGCTCCAGCCGGTACACCAGGTCCACGCTGACGCCCGCCTCCTCCAGGTGCCGGGACACGCTGCCCACCACCTTTCGGCAGTCGTCCACGCACGTGCTCAAGTCCCGCAGCGTGTCCTGGGCCGCGTCGCGCGCCAGCACCGCGTCGCACACCAGCCGCAGCCGCAGGAAGGGCGAGGCGCGCAGGGATGTCTCCGGCGCGCGGTCCCTCACGTCCTCCGTAGTGCCCAGCGCCGCCGTCTGGAGGGCCAGCAGCAACAGCGCGTCCATCAGGTCCGCGCGCACGCGGGCGCCCGGCTGGGGCATGGGGGGACGCGGCTCGCCCACCAACGAGGACAGCTTCGCGAGCAGGGCGGGCGACAGGTGCAGAAGCCACCGGGCGTCCTCGGGCACGGGGAACAGCCGCAGGAGCAGCTCCGACAGCTTGCCGGGCTCGGGCGGCGCGGGCAGCACCGCGCGGGCCAGCCGGTCGGACGCCTCCGCGAAGAAGCCCTGGCCCGCGGGCAGGCCCACCTGGGCGAAGAGCTTCAGGCCCCGGCTGCCGTCGCACACGCCGGACACCAGGGCGGTGAGGCTCGCGCGCATGGCGCTCTCGCCTTCCAGCACGCGCACCATCAGCGCCAGGCGCGCGTCGGCGGGGGGCTGCTCCGGCTCGGCCTCGTCCACCAGGGCGTGCGCGGGGAGGCGCTCGCGCAGCCACGCCATCCACCGCTCCACCCAGGCGAGCCGCGCCTCCAGGCCGTCCTCGGGGACGTCGCGCAGGAGCCGGTACAGGTCGCGCACGGCGGGGTGGCCCGGCGCGCGGGGCGCGTACTGCATGCAGAACGCGTCCACCTCGCGCTCGGAGGGGCCGTGCGGGGAGCGGCTCGGGGGTGGGACGGAGAGGGAGGCGGTCATCAACCAGGCCAGAGGGGGAGGGCCAGACTACGCCAGCCCGGCATCCCCTCGGAACCCCTCCGGCGACCTGGGGCCTGGTGGCCTGGTCGCCGGGAGTGGGCTCGGCGGCTACTTCTTCGCCAGTTCCTGCCGCATGCGGCCCAGCAGCAGGTCCCACCCGCCCTGCTTGAGCAGCGGCTGCACCTGCGTGTCGCGGATGTCCTGGAGCATGGAGGAGCCGAGCACCGTCACGTCGACCACCTTCCACGCGGCCGCGTCCTTCACCAGGCGGTACTTCAGCTTCATCTCCTGCGTCTTCAGCGGGTGCTTGATGAAGACGACCGAGTCCACCGTGGCCTCGCCGCCGTTCACCTCGGCGGGCGAGTAGACGATGTCCTCCAGCGACTTGAAGTTCTCGCGCACGCGCGGGAAGGCGATCTTCGCGAACAGGCCGTGGAAGAGACTGACGAACTCCTTGCGCTGCTCGTCGGTCCCCTTGGCCCACTCGTCGCCGAGCAGGTACTTGCCCTGCTCCTCACCGCCGAAGAGCTTGAGCGCGGCGGCGTCCCGCTCGTAGCGCACGGACGACACCACCGTCTTCACGGGCTTGACGACCGGGTCGTCCTTCTTCGGCGCCGCGGCGGCCGCGGGCAGTGCGAAGGCGAAGGCGACCAGGAGGGAGAGGGTACGGAAGCGGGTGTTCATGTCGGGCGAGTCCTCCAACGGGATTGCTCGGCGTTCTGTTAGCCCAGGAGAACGTCGGGCGCCTCGCGAAATTCATCCCCATGCGGGGCGAGGGCTTCCAACCATGCCCGTTTGCCCAGGGGGCGCCCGCGAATGCGCGGGCATTGATGGCTGTTTGACTCCCCCAGGACCACACTTTAGTGTCCTGCCCTTCGCGCGTCGTATGCGCCTCCTTCTTTCATAGAGCCGACATGCCTACCGACTTCCTCTTCACGTCTGAATCCGTCACCGAGGGCCACCCGGACAAGATCGCCGACCAGATCTCCGACGGTGTCCTGGATGCCATCATCGCCAAGGACCCCCAGGCCCGCGTCGCGGTGGAGACGCTGGTGAAGACGGGTCTGGCCATCGTCGCGGGTGAGGTGACGACGAACACCTACGTGGACATCCCGCGCATCGTGCGCAGCACCATCTGCAAGATCGGCTACACCGACAGCTCGATGGGCTACGACGGCAACACGTGCGGCGTCATGGTGGCCATCGAGGGCCAGAGCCAGGACATCGCGCGCGGCGTGGACAACAAGAAGGACCAGGGCGCCGGTGACCAGGGCATGATGTTCGGCTTCGCGTGCGACGAGACGCCGGAGCTGATGCCCGCCCCGCTGCACTACGCGCACGCGCTCACGCGCAAGCTCGCCGATGTGCGCCGCAAGCAGCACGACTGGCTGCGCCCGGACGGCAAGAGCCAGGTGACGGTGGAGTACCGCGAGGGTCGCCCGGTGCGCATCGACGCGGTGGTGGTGTCCACGCAGCACGCGGAAGACATCTCCAACAAGCGCATCCAGGAGGCCATCCGCGAGGACGTCATCGCGAAGGCGCTCCCCAAGAAGCTCATCGACAACAAGACGAAGTTCTTCATCAACCCCACGGGTCGGTTCGTGGTGGGTGGCCCCATGGGCGACTCGGGCCTGACGGGCCGGAAGATCATCGTCGACACCTACGGCGGCATGGGCCGTCACGGCGGCGGCGCGTTCAGCGGCAAGGACCCGTCCAAGGTGGACCGCTCGGCGGCGTACATGGGCCGCTACATCGCGAAGAACGTCGTGGCCGCGGGCCTGGCGCGTCGTTGCGAGGTGCAGGTGTCCTACGCCATCGGCGTGGCCGAGCCGGTCAGCGTGATGGTGGAGACGTTCGGCACCGCCACCGTCCCGGAGGAGCGCATCGCCAAGGCCATCCGCCAGACGTTCGGCCTGCGTCCGCGCGAAATCACCGAGGGCCTGGACCTGCTGCGGCCCATCTACCAGAAGACCGCCGCGTACGGTCACTTCGGCCGCTCGGAGAAGGAGTTCACCTGGGAGCGCACCGACCGCAAGGACGCCCTGCGTGACGCCGCCAACAGCACCAGCAGCTCCCGCCGCCTGAAGGCGGTCTGAGGTCGCTGACACACCCGGCCGTCTCGACGCGGGCCGCTTCCCGAATGTGGGGGCGGCCCGTCGTCTTTGCGGGGCGGCTTCAGAGCAGGCCTTGCGCCTGGAGCGCCTCGATGGCGGCGGGGAGGGCGAGGTTCCGCGACGGGGACTTGCTGCCGGGCGGCTGCTTCACGGCGCTGACGAAGACGTGGCGTCCCTTGGGGGAGGACACGTGCCCCACCAGCCACATCACGTCTCCGTCCTTGGCGTCCAGGTGCCAGCCTGTCTTGGCGCTGAGGACGGCGTTGTCCTTCCAGGGGCCTCCCAGGTTGAGGCCGTCACGGACGCTGGCGACGGTGTCGGGGCCGTGGACCAGCGTGCCCTGGACGGCCTCGAGGGCGCGGGGGCTGACGAGGAGCTGGCCCCGGTACATGCGCGCGAGGAAGTCGAGCTGCGCGTCGGGGGTGATGCGCAGCGGGCCGCCCAGCCAGAAGCGGGTGATGT
This sequence comes from Myxococcus fulvus, assembly GCF_900111765.1. Next base: position 336,663 of record NZ_FOIB01000004.1, on the reverse strand, counting down.
CGCCGGAGGCCTTTCGGTTGCCGTAGTCCAGGCGCATGAGCCATTGCTCCATGCGCTCGCGGCCAATCTGTTTCGCGGTGCCCTGGAAGACCCACAGCGCCGAGCGGCGCATCGCGGTGTCGAGCGTCTGGTCCTGGTTCCACATGGAGATGGCGTGCTGGGTGCCATCCCACTTGCGCACCTCGTCCACGCTCGACACGACGCCGGTCTCCAGGGCGATGAGCGCGTGGGGCACCTTGAAGGTGGAGGCCGGGACGAGCGGCGTGGCGCACAGCTTCGCGCCGTTGCGTGTGACTTCGCCGGAGTCCAGGTTCATCACGAGGAAACAGCCCGGGTGCTTGGGTGTCTTGGGAGGCGCCGCGAGCGCGCTCGTGGTGACGAGGAGGGTGAGGAGCACTGCGCGGAGGCGGAGGCGGGACATGGGACTCCTGGGCGGTGGGGGACCTGCTGTGTCGGGTGTGCGCTCGGAGCAATGGGCGGGCCAGGAGGATTCGCGGGGACGGAGCCGTGCGCGCGGCCGGAGGACCACACGGGTGCGGTGATTCGTCCGCACTCCCGTGCCCCGCGGACCCGTGCCGCGATGGTGGTTCGCGCAACAGTCAAGTGTCCCGAGCTGCGTCTGCCATGTGTCGCGCCGAGGGGCCGAGGCATGGCGTTGCCCGGTGCTACTGCGTAGTTCCTCGTTTTCGCCGCCGCGTTCGAAGCGGCGTAGCGTGTGACGGGAAGATTCTGGCGACCCGTCGTTGAGCGGGCATGGGCTGCCAGGGCACATACGCGGGGAGTTCGCCGGTGGATGCAGGGTCCGGGTCCTGGATTCCGAGGCCGAAGTCGGCCGTTCTCGTGGCGTTGGTGGTGGTGGCGGGAGGCGCGGCAATCATGGCGGGCTTGCGCTCGCGCCGTGTCCCTCCCGTGTCGCCCGAGCTGTTCCTCACGACCGCGCCGGTGCGCATGCTCGAGGCCCGGGTCAGCTATCCGGGCGCGGACGTGTACCGGCCCTATGGGCCTCTGCGCTCGGCGGCGGACGCGGGCCGCGCGGCTCCTGCTCCCTTGAGCGAGCTGGCACGACTGGAGGCCGCGGGGGACATGCACGGCCTCGCGGCGGCCTATCTGGTGCGCCGCAACGCGGAGATGGCCGCGCCCTATCTGGCGAAGGCCGGCACCTCGCCGGACGTCGCGAGCGACCAGGCCATCATGGCGCTGGACCGTGGTGACTCGGCCTCCGCGCTCGCGCTGCTGGAGGGTGTGCTCGTCTCGCGGCCCACGCATGCACAGGCCCTGTGGAACCGCGCGCTGGTGCTGCGAGATCTGGAGCTCTGGGCGCTGGCCGCGCAGTCGTTCGACGCGGTGGCCGCGCTGGGCGAGTCCGGCTGGGCCCAGGAGGCGACTTCTCGCGCGGAGTCCTCGCGCGGTCGGCTGCGAGGCACCGAGGACTGGCGCAAGACCTCCACGTGGGGCCAGTCCCTCATCGTGGAGGGCGCGCTCGTGCCCGATGACGTGCTCCGCGCACAGCCCGGCATCTTCCGCATGTACTTCTACGAGGCCCTTCGCGCCGCCCCCACCGCGGAGCGCGTGCGCGCCCTGGAGCCGATGGCCGCGACGCTGGACGCGCACTCGGGCGGCACCGTCCTGCGCGAGGCCCTCCAGTGGACCCTGACGCGAGACTTCCAGCTCCGCGCACCCCTCGCCCGTCGCTACCTGGAGCTGTACCGCACCCATCAAGTCACGGGCGGATTCGCCGCGTTCCTCGAGGACGTGCGTCGCGCCGGAGAGCAGGACCTGTTCCTGGGCGCGCTCGTCCGCGAGAGCAAGGTCGCGGACCACCTGGACGCGGTCTCCCAGCTCGTCGCGAAGCTCCAGGACCCGTGGTTCACGCTGCTGTTGGAGCACGAGCGCGCGCTGCAGGCCATCTCCCGAGGCGAGCTGCTCCAGGCCGAGCAGCTCCTGCTGAGCGCCGCGGCGCGCTGCCAGCAACACCCGCTGGGCTATCGCTGCATCCCCATCGAGTCCGACCTGGGCGACCTCTATCGCCAGCTCCACCGGTTGGCCGAAGCCCAGCGCCACCTGCTGGCCGCACGCGCGCTGTACCGCGCAGACCCGCGCTGGGGAGAGGCGCAGCTCCTGCTCCAGCTCGGACAGCTCGCGCGCTACCAGGGCGACGCGGCGCTCGCACGCGGCTACCTGGATGAGGCGCTGGCCCAGCGCCCCGACGACTGCACCATCCGTCACTTCGTCCGCGCCAACGATGCACTCGCGCTGCTGGAAGCGTTCTCCGTCGAGAGCGCCCAGGCCCGCATGCGCGAGGCGCTCGCGTGCAAGACGCCCCTGCTGCTGTCGGGAGCGAAGACGCTGGCGGACCTGGCCCGGCTCCAGCCCGACTCCGCGCTGGATGCGCGCCTCGTGCAGGGCCTGGCGGAGCGACGCCAGAAGGGGAACCTCACGCCGGGCGAGTCCGCGCTGCTGACGCACATCGAGGGCCGCTATGTCGTGGAGCGTGACCGGCCGCGGGGCGAGGCCCTGCTGCGCCAGTCCATCTCCGAGGCCGCGAAGCTGCCCGCCACCAGCGTGGATGCCCGCAAGGCCCGCGCGTACAGCTACACGTCGCTGCTCTTCTCCTCGGCCAAGGCGGGCGAGTACGAGCAGGCGTGGCGCCTCTTCGGTGAAGAGGTGGGCGGACAGCTCCCCGGGCGCTGTGTCCTGGCCGTCACCACCGACGTCGAGCGCACCTTCGTGCTGGTGCGAGGCCCGGAGGGTCAGCTCGTCGGTCACCACGACGCGAGCCGCAGGGCCCCGCTGCACGATGAGCTCCAGGGGCTCATCCCCGACGCGCTGACGGACCTGCTGCGCGCCTGTCCCGCGGTGGAGGTGGTGGCCCGCCCGCCGCTCCACGGTCGCGCGGGGCTGCTGCCGGAGGACCTCGCCTGGGCGTACCACTCGGTGCGTGCTTCCCCCATCGCGTCCGGCGCGCGGGCACCCCGCCGCCTCGTTGTCGCCGACGTGCAGGCGCCCGAGGCGCTGGGCCTGCCGATGCTCGGAGGCTGGGCGGGGCTTCCCGGAGACGAGGCCACGATGCTGCTCGGACGCCAGGCCACGCCGTCCCGCGTGCTGGAGGCGATGACGGACGCGACGCAAATCGAGGTCCACGCCCACGGGCTGATGAACCCGGACGTGTCCGAGGCCTCGTTGCTGGTGCTGTCCCCGGAGCCGAGTGGCCGCTATGCGCTCACCGCCGGCGAGGTGCGCGGGGCGAAGCTGCGCGGCCAGCCGCTGGTCATCCTCGGCGCATGTCGGGCCGCGCATGGCGCCGCGTGGACGTACGAGCGCTTCAGCCTGCCGGTGGCCTTCCTGGACGCGGGCGCGAGCACCGTGCTCGCGGCGACGGTGGATGTACCGGATGCGGAAGCAGGACCTTTCTTCAATGCCGTGAGGGAGCGGATTGAGCACGGCGAGCGCGCGGCCAACGCGCTGAGGGATGTGCGGATGGCCTGGATGAAGCGAGACCCGCGTAGCTGGGTGCGCTCCGTCCTGGTCTTCGATTGACGGCGGGATGGGCCCGCCTGGATGGACTGGAGGGGGAACGACGATATGAAGACCTCGAAGAAGCTGATGATGTGTGTGCTGTTCGTGGGCGCCTTGACGGGATGCCGCACGCTGGGCTCTCGGCCGACGCCGAGCCCCTCGTGCCCGGAGGTGGCGCCGCTGCCGAAGGTGCCGACCATCCAGGCCCTGCCTCCCAACGCGGAGCTGCCCGAGGGCGCCACGCAGGTGGTCGTCGGACTGTGCCGCAGGACGGGCCAGTACCTCGCGCTGGGCGTCGCTCCCGAGCAGGGGCGCTTCGCGTACGCGGTGGCCGGCAGCCGTGGGACGAGCGATGCGTTCTTCGCGCGCGTCCAGCGGCTGGGACTGCCGATGACGGTGTTCAGCGCGCCGGTGAAGCTGCGCAAGGGCGGCTCGGTGGGCAGCTCGGCGGTGGACACGGGCTCCAGCCCGCAGCAGGGCAATCCCCAGGAGGACAAGGACCCGACGGAGGGGCCGACGTACGACCCCTGCATCAATCAGCAGGACGAGATTGGCGACAAGCCGCCGCCGGACCCGACGGACGAGGGCGGCGCCGCGCCCACGGTCCCCAGCTCGTTCGCGAGCCTGGCCTGGCAGACGGCCAATGCCATCGACGCGGCCTCGGACCCCGCGCCGGAGAAGCCGGACACCACGCCGCCCACGGGCTCGACGGTGCCCCGGTAATCAGGTGAGTGAAGCGAGGAGCCTGGACCGTGTGCCGGGCTCCTCGCGGCGCGCGGTCGCGCACGGGGCCTAAGGGCCCGCCCGTCACTCCGCGAGCACGCCATCGAGCTCGCCGACCCGTCGCAAGACCTCGTGCCTCGCGTTCGTACGGAGCCGATGGTCCAGGATGAGCTTCGAGCGCTTGAAGGGTTCGAGCCGGTCGATTCGCGCGAGCCCCGCCAGGAGGTCATCGCGAACGAGCTCCTCGTGGGGCGCGTTCATCGCCGTGGTGAAGAGGTGGACCGCGTGCCTTCCATCGGCTCCACGCACGAAGCGGAAGCCGCAGCTCCAGTCCTTGGAGTCGTTGCGCACCAGCCGGAGTGTGAGGTCCGAGACCTTCAGCTTCGGGACGAGCGGGATGAGGGCCAGCGCTTCCGCGGCGGAGGGGCCGCTCACGTAGATGCGGAGCTGGAGGCGCTCCAGTCGCGACACGAGCGGTGAGTCCAGGAAGTGGGCGGCCCACCAGTGGAAGGCGAAGATGTCCAGGTGGCGCAGCGCGGGGAACGCGCTGGGGTCCTGGGCCAGCTCCACCCATTGGTCCAGCGCGCCACGCATCGCGAGGGACTCGAGCCCGGGCCGCTTCGCCAGGTCCTGTGTCCTCACGTCGCTGTTCACGAGCGAGCGCAGCGACTTCATCACCGGGTCCGTGGTGATGTCGTAGTCCCCACGACCTTCCAGGTGCTCCACCGTGGCCCAGAGGGGATGCCCCGCCGTCTTCTGGATGGCGCTCTGGAGGCCGCTCGCGTTGCCCTGCTTCAGCGCGGCGCGGGACAGGAAGCCTCGGGTGAAGACGCAGTCCGGCTTGAGCACCTCGTCGAGCGGGCCGAGCAGCTCCTTTCGCGCGCTCTTGAGCAGCTCCCGCTCGCGCTTGCGCTCGGCGGGGGTGAGCGCCCGGCGCGTGGCCTCGAGCTGGAGGGCGATGAGCTCACCGCGCGGATGGCCTTGCTCCAGCAGCACATCCGCCAGCACCGCGCGCGCCTCGTCGTCTCCTGGCTCCGCCAGCACCCGCGCGAGCAGCGCCTCCGCGTCCCCGACCTTCCCCCGCGCGACGGGGTCCGCCTCCCGCATCTCCGCGTCGACAGGGATGAGGGTCCCGCTGTCCGCGCTGGTGCGCTCGCCCACGTCCCAGGCCTTCCGAGGCGCGACGGGGTCCGCCTCCCGCATCTCCGCGTCGACGTGGATGATGACCTTGTGGTCCGCCTTGGAGAGCTCACCTTCGCGGGCCGCGGCGTCGAGCTGGGCGCGAATCCGGTCGACGTGCCCCGCGAAGAAGGCCTCGGCGTCGTCCTTCAGGTCGTAGCCCTTGCGAGCCTTCAGCACCGTGCTCGCGGCCTGTGCATCCCGGATACGGCGCGCCAGTGGCGCGAGTCGTGTCCAGAAGGGGCGCGCGCCGGTGCTGGTGAAGGGCGGGTCCGCGAACTGGCTCGCGACCCAGCGGTCGATGCGCGGGTCCTCGGGCCACTCGGCCAGCATCTCCAATCGTGGCCTCGCCTTCACCGAGCCCTTGTCGAGCAGCGCCTCGAGCAGCGTCGTGAGCGTCGCGGCGTCCCGCTTCTCGGCGAGTGCGTCCCAGTCCTTCGGCGCGGGCAGGTCCCTCGCGAGCTTCTTGCCCAGTCCGACGATGCGCTCGGCCAGCACCGTGTGGGGCGCGGCGCGCCACCGGGTGAGCAGGTGCTCGAGGACACTCGCCCAGTCCCCCTGGTTGATGGCCTCCTCCAGCGTGGGCGACTTCTTCGTCGGCGCGGCGGGCATCGAAGGACTCCTACCGGGGGAAGGTCGCGAGGGTGAGGGACTCGGGAGGGACGGTCAGCTCGCGGAGCATCAGGGTGTGCCCGGACAGATAGCGCCAGCCGACGCCGTCATGGCGGAAGTCCGAGGCCTCGACGAAGGATCGCTCCTTGCCCTTCTCGAACACCTTGGCGAAGAACAGCACCTGGGCGTTGCCCTGGGCGTCCGGCGCCTGTCGGTCCATCACCACCAGCTTGGGGAACTGGTGCCCCTGGGCGAAGGCGCGCAGCTCCCGCACCACGTCGGCCTCGGGCCGGGCGCGGTCCGGGTGCTGGGGGTGGAGTGTCTTCCACAGGTAGGAGGCCTCACGCTGGGCGAAGGCGCTGTAGCGGCTGCGCATCAGTCGCTCGGCGTCGGGGGCTTCCGCCTCGCCCTTGTGGAAGGGGGCGCAGCACTCGCGGTAGCGCAGGCCGGAGGAACAGGGGCAGGGTGGGGCAGGGGGCATGGCGCGGGAGGGGAGCCTACCTGGACTGGTGGTGGGTCGGGAGCGCCGCATGCTCTGCGAGTCACACACGCACAGGAACACCCTTGCTGGCGGCGGTGTCCGGGCATACATCCCGGGACCGCGCCTATGAGCCTGATAGAAGCCATCGTCCTGGGACTGGTCCAGGGTCTCACGGAGTTCCTGCCCATCAGCTCCACCGCCCACCTGCGCATCGCGCCGGAGCTGTTCGGCTGGAAGGACCCGGGGGCCGCGTACTCGGCCGTCATCCAGCTGGGCACGGTGGCCGCCGTGCTCATCTACTTCCGCAAGGACATCGTCTCCCTCGTCACCGCCTTCTTCAAGGGCCTGGCGAAGCGCGAGCCCTTCGGCACCGTGGAGTCGCGCCTGGCGTGGTTCGTCCTGGTGGGCACGCTGCCCATCGGCCTGTGTGGCCTCGCGTTCAAGAAGGCCATCGAGACGCAGTTCCGCTCGCTCTACGTCATCTCCGGCAGCCTCATCATCCTGGCCATCATCCTCTTCGTGGTGGAGAAGCGCGCCTCCCACAAGCGGACGCTGGCGGACATGACGTGGAAGGACGGCATCCTCATCGGCCTCTGGCAGGCGCTGGCGCTCATCCCGGGCTCGTCGCGCTCGGGCACCACGCTGACGGGCGGCCTGTCGCTCGGCCTCAAGCGCGAGGACGCCGCGCGCTACTCGTTCCTGCTGTCCATCCCCGCCACCACGCTCGCGGGCATCTTCGAGCTCAAGCACCTGCTGGAGGCCACCGAGCGGCCCAGCGCCGTGTCGCTCTGGGTGGGCACGCTGGTGGCGTTCGCCTCGGGCATGGCGGCCATCGCGTGGTTGTTGAACTACCTGCGCTCGCGCACCACGCTGGTGTTCGTGGTGTACCGCGTGGCGCTGGGCGTGCTGCTGCTGGTGCTGCTCCAGATGAACGTGCTCAAGCCGCTGTCGGGCGTGGAGAACGTGGACGTGCCGCCCGAGCCGGGCAAGCAGCAGCTCGAGAAGCAGATCACCGACTGAGTCGCGGAGGCGTGGCGTCGTGAGCGTGGAGTCGTTGTTCCAGGCGGTGGAGGCGCGGCTGTCCACGCGCCCCGCGCGCAGCGTGGACCTGCCGGGGCTGGTGCTGCGCGAGGCCTCCGTGCTGGTGCCGCTGTTCGAGCGCGACGGCGTGCCCCACATGGTGTTCACCCGCCGCCCGGCCACGCTGCGCACCCACGCCAACCAGTACAGCTACCCCGGCGGAGGCCGCGACGCGGAGGACCTGACGCCGCTGCACACCGCGCTGCGCGAGACGGAAGAGGAGCTGGGCATCGACCGGCGCGGCGTGCGCGTGCTGGGCATGCTGGACGAGGTGCCCACCATCTCCCAGTACCGCGTGCGTCCCTTCGTGGGCGTGATTCCGGGGGACGGCCGCTACACGCCGAGCCCGGAAGAAGTCGCCTTCATCCTCGAGGTGCCGCTGGCGCGCCTGCTGGACCCGGCCATCCTGCGCGTGGAGCGCAAGGAGGTCTTCGGCGCGGAGAGGGACTTGTACTTCTACACGTACGAGTCCCACGTCATCTGGGGCGCCACCGCGCGCATCCTCCGCGACTTCCTCACGCAGCTGTCGCAGGTGCCGGACTTCGAGTCGTTCCTCGGCGCGCGCGGCTAGAACTGCAGGTAGACGTACGGTCGCGCCTCCACGGACGCCAGGTGGCGGATACCCAGGCCGAGCACCACGAGCGCCATGGCGCGCACGGGCACCGGCATCCGGACGAACGCCTCCGAGGTCACCGTGTAGAGCTTCATCGGCACCGCGTGGAAGAACACCGCCGCGGCCAGCATGCCCCACACCAGCGGGCTGACGTTGGCGATGCCCGGCACACCCGCCATCATCCGCGCGTAGAACTCCCCCGCGTCCGTCATGGAGTGCGCGCGGAACACCACGCGCGTGAGCACCACCAGCGTGAAGGTGGCCAGCATGCCCGCCGCGACGCGGGGGACGCCCGGGTTCTCCGGCTTGCCCACCGACCACTCCCAGCAGCGCGTCAGCCCCAGCGCCACGCCGTGCACCGCGCCCCAGACCGCGAAGCGCCAGTCCGCCCCGTGCCACAGGCCGCCCAGCACCATCACCGTCATCAGGTTGAAGAGCACGCGCGGCTTGGACACGCGGTTGCCGCCCAGCGGCCGGTACAGGTAGTCCCGGAGCCAGGTGGACAGGCTCATGTGCCACCGGTTCCAGAACTCGCCCACGTTCTTCGCCAGGTACGGCCGGTTGAAGTTCTCCGGGAACTTGAAGCCGAACAGCGCCGCCACGCCCAGCGCGATGTCCGAGTAGCCCGAGAAGTCGTAGTAGAGCTCGAAGGTGTAGGCCACCGCCGCGACGATGCACTCGGCGGACGCGTACTTGTCCGGCGCGGCGAACACCGGGTCGACGATTCCGCTGCCCAGCACGTCCGCGATGACCAGCTTCTTCACCAGGCCCACCGCAATCCGGAACATCGCCCGGCCGCCGTCCTCGGGCGTCAGGGTGGGCACGTCGCGGAAGCGCTCCAGCAGCTCCGACGCGCGGATGATGGGACCGCTCACCACGCGCGGGAAGAACAGCATGTAGAGCAGGTGCTCGATGAACGAGTGCTCGGAGCTGGCCTTCCCCCGGTACACGTCCACCGTGTAGCTGATGGCCTGGAAGACGTAGAACGACAGGCCCAGCGGCAGAATCAAATCGAACGGCGTCTCGCGGACGTGGAGGCCCCACGAGGCGGGAATCAGCGAGAGCGCCGTCTGCCGCAGGAGCTCCAGGTACTTGAAGCCCGCGAGCAGCCCCAGGTTCGACACCACCGACAGCGTGACGAGCAGCTTGCGCACGCCGGGCGACTGCGCGCGGCCCATGCCCTTGACGAGCACATGGTCCACCGTGACGCCCGCCAGGAAGATGAGCAGCGGGAAGGGCGTGAAGGCCGTGTAGAAGAAGACGCTGGCGCCCAGCAGCACCAGCATGCGCGGCCAGTAGTGACGGTGCACCGCCCAGTAGAGGGCGAACACCGCGATGACGAACACGAGGTACTGGAGGCTGTGCGACAGCACGTCAGTTCCCCTCCATGCGCGCGGTGGGCTCGCCCTTCTTGCGCGCCTCGTAGGCCGACAGGAAGTCCCGGGCGAAGCTCGCCGCCAGTCGCTCGTAGCCCTCGGGCGTCAGGTGCACGCCGTCCGCGTGCCCGTACACCGGCCGCGAGCGCTGCCAGCGCAGCATGGCCCGCTCACCGCCCATGGCCGCGCGAGGCGACCAGTACGCGCACCCCGCGTCCCGCGCGACGCGAGGCAGCGTGCCCAGCACCGTCGCCAGCGAGGGCGCCTCCGTCCAATGTCCGCTCGCGTCCTTGGCCAGCCGGTCCGTGGGGCCCAGCACCAGGCACTCCGCGTTGCCGGTGGCCTTGCGCAGCCGGGAGATGAGCGCCGTGTAGTCGCCCGACAGGCCTTGCGCGTCCAGGCCGACGAGGTTCGCCTCATTGGTGCCGTACCAGAACACGAGCAGGTCCGGCCGCCGTGACGCGAGCTGCGCGTCCACCGCCGCCGCGTCCATGTCCCGCAGGGTGAAGGCCGTGGAGCCCGGCAGCCCCAGCGCGTCCAGCACCACGCCCGGCGTGTCGTACTCCAGCGCCGCGCCCAGCACGGTGACCTTGCTGTTCGGGGCGGCCGCGACCTCCACCTCGTGCGAGGTGCCGGTGACGGGGAAGGAGCGGATGCGCACGGTGGGCGCGGTGAGCGGCTCGGGCGGAGGCGCGTCCGGGGGGATGTCCTCGCCGTCCACGCGGATGTCTGGCGACGCCACGTCCGGCACGTCGAGCGCGTACAGGTCCAACCGGCCCGTGCGCGACTTCTCCTCGGGGCAGCCCTTGCAGAACTGGATGCGCAGCTTCGAGCCCGGCGCGCCCACGGCGCGGATGCCCGTCAGGCCCCACAGGCCGCCTGGCGTCGAGTCCAGCGCGTCCTCCACCTTCCACTCTCCCGTGAGCTCGCGCGCCACGCGCGCCTTGTCCAGGCGAGGCGAGGACTTGCCCGCGGCGATGAAGCCCCGGCCCGCGTCGCCGAAGCGCTTGGCGAGCACGTCGCGCACCGCGTCCGTGAAGTAGTGCGACGCGGTATGCGACGCGCCCAACTGAGCGATGCCCACGCGCAGCGCCTCGCCGGACTCGCGGCGGCGCAGCTTGTCGAAGGTCCGCGTCAGCGCGACGTCCGCGTCCTGCAGCCCCGGCGTGTCCGCCACCGGCACCAGCGCGGTGTGCGCCTTGGCGAAGCTGCGCTGGAGCGCCAGGTCGAAGAGGTGGCCCAAGAGGTCGGAGCCCTTGGCGCGCGGGTGCACCAGGTCCTCCAGCATCAGCCCCGCCTCCAGCCACCGCAGCGCCGCGCCCTCGCCACCCATGGCGTTGTACGCGTCCCAGAACGCGCAGCCGCCCAGGCGCGCCTCCTCGCGGAAGATGTCGGAGACCTCCTTGGACCCGCGGCGCGGTACCGGCTCGCCGCCCATGGTGCGCACGCCCGCGTCGATGGGCGACATCACGAGGCACGCCGCGTCCGGCACGTTGGCGCGCACGCGGGACACCAGCTCCTTCATCTGCGCGCGCACTTCCTCCAAGGTGGTGCGCTCGCGCGAGTAGAAGAACGCCTCGTTGCCGCCCACCATCAGCACCACCATGGACGGCTTGCGCTGACGCAGCTGCGCGCGGAAGGCCGCGGGCTGGGCGCGCAGGTACACCTCCGCCATGCCGCCCAACAGGCCCACCGTGTCGTAGATGACGCCCGGCGTGCCCGTCTCCAGCGTCACGCCGTGCAGCTCCACCCGGCCGGACGTGGTGAGGGTGAGCGTCTTGGCGTTCTCGGGCAGGTTCACCCGCGCGAAGGCCGCCTCCGACTTCGTCTTCGAGAAGCCGCGCGTCTGGATGCGCTGCAGCGGGCGGCCATCCACCGAGAGCTGTACGGAGCCGCTGGAGGGCTGGGCCAGGAAGAACAGCTCCGCGACCCTGGCTCCTTCCGCGTCGTACTTCGTGTTCTGCGAGCCACCCGCCGCGGTGAAGGCCACGCCCGTCCAGCCCACCCTGTCGCGCGGCCACTTGGTGTCCACCAGCCGCTCGATGGTCCACCCGTCCGAGCCCCGTCCGGAGCGCGTCCACCGGCCCGCGCTCGCGGGGCGGGTGATGAAGAGGAAGCCCTTGCCGCCCGAGCCGAACCGCTCCTGGAGCCTGTCTCTCACCACGTCGGTGATGTAGTCGGACGCCACCAGCGAGTCGCCCAGGTGCACCACGCGCACGGGCGTGCGTCGGGTGTCCGCGCGCAACTCGCCCAGCGCCTTGTGGAAGGGGGCGAGCCCGTCCTCCTCGCAGGTGCCGTCCGCTCGCGCCTTGCGGCAGTTGAGCTCGATGTCCACGTGCTGGGCGCTCATCTTCTCGCGCAGCGCCTCCAGCTCCACGGCGCGGGCCAGGGAGGGCGCGCTCAGCTCCTCCAGGCCGATGCCCGGCACGGTGGGCACCACGGGCTGGTCGGGGGGGAGCGCGGCGACGTCGGTGCCCGCGTCCTCGCCCGCCTCGTCCTCGGGGGGCGCGGTGGGCTTCGTCGGCTGACCCGCGGCCACCTCCGTCTCCGGCGCGGGCACGGGCTGGCCGCCCAGGAACCTCGCCGGGACGGTCAACGCCACCAGCTTCTCCTGCAGCGGACCGCGCTGGAGGGAGGGCAAGGGACGCCACTGCTCCGGAATCGGGGCGAGCGAAAGCCCCAACGTCAGCGCGATGGTGAAGAGGAGCGTCAGCCCGGTGGATCTGGCCTTGAGGAAGTCCAACAGCGCGGCATGAGACTGGCTTTTCGGGGGCGGGTCAAAACTCCCGCCACTTCCGGCCGCTTCGCCGTCCGGAGGGCGTCCGGCCGGGCGGGGTGGGCGGGAAGGTGGGAGTCGCAACGGCTGGCGAGGGGCTGGCTTCGTCACGGCTGCCCTCTTTCCCGGAAAGGCCGAAACGGTATGGTGCGCCGCCAGTCACGCCGGGGGGAAGACCCTGGCGCTTCTCGCTGGCTCCGAGCCGGCACTCGCAGGAGTCGTACCCCGCATGGCCCTCTACCCCGTCATCATGGCCGGTGGCTCCGGCACGCGCTTCTGGCCGCTGTCCCGGCAGGCGCGCCCCAAGCAGTTCCTCCCGCTCGCCTCGAAGCTGCCGCTCATCACCGACACGGCCCAGCGCCTCAAGGGCCTGGCCACGGTGAAGAACACCTTCATCGTGTGCGGCCCGCTGCACGCGAAGGCCGCCCTGAAGCTGGTCAAGGGCCTGCCCAGGCCCAACCTCCTGGTGGAGCCCGTGGCCCGCAACACCGCGCCCGCCATCGCGCTCGCCGCGGTGCAGGTGGCCGCCCGCGACCCGAAGGGCGTGATGGTGGTGCTGCCCTCCGACCACCACGTGGCCGACGTGCCGGGTTTCAAGCGCGTGCTCGAGCAGGCCGCGCGCATCGCGGAAGGGGGCCACATCGTCACCCTGGGCATCCAGCCCAACCGCCCGGAGACAGGCTACGGCTACATCCAGGTCGGTGACACGCTGGAGGGCGGCGGCCGCTCCGTGAAGGCGTTCAAGGAGAAGCCGGACACGGAGACGGCGAAGGCGTACGTGTCCTCCGGTGAGTACCTGTGGAACGGCGGCATCTTCGTCTTCCGCGCGGACGTCATCCTGGCCGCCTTCGCGCAGCACATGCCGGAGATGAAGAAGGGCCTCAAGGCGCTCAGTGACGCCGCGGGCAAGCGCACCTTCGGCGCGGTGCTCAAGAAGGTGTTCCCCAAGCTGCCCTCCATCTCCATCGACTACGGCGTGATGGAGAAGGCCTCCAACATCGCGGTGCTGCCGGGTGACTTCGGCTGGTCGGACGTCGGCTCCTTCGCGGCCATCCCCGAGGTGCGCCCCGCCGACGAGCACGGCAACGTCATCTCCGGCGACCTGGCCGTGGTGGTGGACTGCAAGGGCTGCATCGTCCTCGCCGACAAGCGCCCGCTGTCCGTCGTGGGCCTCAGCGACGTGGTGGTGGTGGACTCCGGCGACGCGGTGCTGGTGGTGCCCCGCGAGAAGAGCCAGGACGTGCGCAAGGTGGTCGAGGCCCTCAAGGCCCGCAAGCTGCAGAAGTACCTGTAGGTGCAGGCGCCCAGTGTGCGCTGGAGAAACTTCCGACCCGGGGGCTGAAAGAACTTCCGCTTCGTGGGTAACGGGGTTCTCTGCTTTCTCGTCCCGGCGGGAGGTTGTCGTGTCCACTCGCTGACGAAGGGGCGGGTGCACGCCGGTTGCAGGGCCGTCGCCGCCCACCCCATCCCGGGGTGGACGGGGCGGAGCTCGAACATGGCTTGCAATCACTGCGCGGTGGAGCATCCGGTGGGGTCGGTGTGTCCTCGAGCGCCGTCCCTGGAGGGGCAGCGGCATGGCCCGCTGGTGCTGGGCGCGGCGTTGGGCTCGGGGGCGTTGGGGACGGTGTACCTGGCGGAGCACACGCCCACGGGGCACCGCTTCGCGGTGAAGGTGCTGCACCCGCACCTGGCGGCCCAGCCGGTGGTGCGCTCGCGCTTCCTCATGGAGGGCCGCGCGCTGCGCTCGCTCAAGCACCGCCATGTCGCGCGGGTGCTGGACGCGCGCATGGGCCCCGCGGGGCTGCCGTGCCTGCTGATGGAGCACGCGGAGGGGGAGCCCTTCTCGAAGCTGCCCATGCCGCTGGCTCCGGCGGAGGTCGTCCTGGTGCTGGCCCAGGCGCTGTGCGCGCTGGAGGTCGCCCACGCGCAGGGTCGGGTGCACGGTGGAATCAGCGCGGACAGCCTGGTGCTGACGTGGGACTCGCGTGGGGAGCGGCGGGTGAAGGTGCTGGGCTTCGGCTCGCGCGAGGTGCTCACCGCCAGCCTGTCCCGCGAGGAGCGCGCGTGCGGCATGGTGGTGGGCTCGCCCGCGTTCCTCGCGCCGGAGCAGTGGGCGCAGGACTCGGTGGATGGGCGCACGGACATCTACGCGCTGGGCGTGGTGGGGTACCTGCTGGCCACGGGCCGGCTGCCCTTCGGCTTCGGGCGCGTGGGAGCGCTGTCGCCCGCGGCGCCGCATGAACTCAACCCGCGTGTCCCGCGCGCGCTCTCGGACGTGCTGCTGCGCGCGCTGTCGCAGAGCCCCGGGGAGCGGTTCCCGGACGCGGTGTCCTTCCGCGAGGCGCTCTTGGACAGCCAGGGCATCGGCCGCGTTCGGCCCGCGCCTCCGCCTCGCACGCGCACGTCGCGCGGGAGCATCTCCATCTTCGGCCACATCCTCCCGGAGGACGACGCCACGCCGCTGCACCGCGCGCTGCGCGAGGTCGCCTACGAGCAGGTGCCGACGGCCGAGCTGACGCCGCCGAAGATGGAGTCGCCCCGGGGCCTGCTCGTTCGGCTGGGGCTGGCCACGGACGCGGAGCTGGTGCCCGTGCGCCTGGGTGACGTGACGGTGGATGGCTTCTTCGCCACGTGGGCGGGGGTGCTGCCTCCGCTCGCCTCGCAGCTCCCGGTGGAGCTGACCTTCAAGGGCCGCAAGGTGGCGTGCGACTGCGACGTGGTCCGTCATGTCACGCGCGAGGAGGCGCGGGCGTGGAACGGTGAGTCGGGGCTGCACGTGCAGTTCGCGGGCGAGGCGGCGCGGGAGCTCCTGGCGCACGCGCTGGGGCTGGGCGCGGGGCCTCGCGTGCTGGAGGCGGAGCCGGTGCCGGACGCGGAGCTGGCCCGGGTGCTGTCGCGCGCGGCGGTGGTGGAGAAGGACCCGTACGCGCTGCTCGGCGCGCTGCCGCACGAGGACTTCGAGGCGGTGCGTCGTCGCGCCACCTCGGCGCTGCGCAGGCTGAACCTCTTCCGTCAGCGCACCCTGCCGTTGGGACAGCGTCAGGCGCTGGAGGCGCTGCTGCGCCGGGTGGAGGCGGCGGGCCGCATGCTGGGCGACGCGGTGTCACGCGCGGGTTACGACGCCACGCGGGGGAACCTCGCGGGGGTCGCCCGCTGCCTCGACGCGGGGCTGGCGGACGAGCAGGCGGAGGTGATGCGCGGCGCCTTCCTGGCGGCGCGTCCGCTGGCGGAGTCGCGGGCCCGGGCGCTCTTCACGCAGGGCCACTCGCTGGAGGTCCGGGGGCAGCAGGACGCGGCCCTGGAGCGCTACGCCGAAGCGCTGGCGTTGGACCCGCTCAACGCCTCCTGGCTGCGCCACTACCAGGCCCTGCGCGGGCAGGCGCGCCACGAGGTGCCGCTCTCCGTCGAGAGCGCCGCCGTGGAGGTCACCGCGCACTGAAGGCCCCGGTACGCCGGGACGAGGACCACCCGAACTTCTCCGACCCATGAGGGCCTGCCTGGAGGGCGTTCGCCCCACGGGGCGGGCTCGCCTGAAGCACCTCTCTCCCTCGACAGAGGGAGCCCGGCACCCAGGCCCCCCGACAGGCGGGCGGCTGCGGGGGTTGATTGGCACCCCAGGGATTCACAGGGGCGCCGAGGGAGCATCGTTCAGCAGCCCGCGCAGCCTCCCTGTCGGGTGCCGGGAACCGTTGCGCTCGTGTAGAGTCCGCCGCCCTCTGTCATGCCCTCCGGTTCCAAGCGGAGGGCGGGGACACCTTCATGAACGCGCATATCTTCCGCGAGTACGACATCCGGGGTCTGGTGGACAAGGACCTCACGGCCGAAGTGGTGGAGCTGCTGGGCAAGGGCCTGGGCACCATCATCCGCCGCAACGGCGGCCGCTTCATCGCCGTGGGCCGCGACTGCCGCGAGTCCTCCACCCGCTTCCGCGACTCGCTCTGTGCCGGCCTGACGTCCACGGGCCTCAACGTCTTCGACGTGGGCGTGGTGCCCACGCCGCTGACCTACTTCGCCGCCAACACCCTGCCGGTGGATGGCCTGGCCATGATTACCGGCAGCCACAACCCGCCCGAGTACAACGGCTTCAAGATTGGCGCGGGCAAGACGACCTTCCACAGCCACGAAATCCAGGCGCTGCGCCGCCTCATCGAGGCGCGTGACTTCGAGGTCTCGAAGACGCCCGGCACCGTGACGCCGTACGACATCATCACCCCCTACAACCACTTCGTCCGGCAGACGGTGAAGGTGGGCCGCAAGGGGATGAAGATCGTCATCGACGCGGGCAACGGCACCGGCGGCGCCATCGCCGTCCCCCTCTTCGAGAGCATGGGCTTCGAAGTCGTGCCCCTGTTCTGCGAGATGGACGCGACGTTCCCCAACCACCACCCGGACCCCACGGTGGTGGAGAACCTCCAGGACCTCATCGCCGCGGTGAAGCGCGAGAAGGCCGAGGTGGGCATCGCCTACGACGGCGACAGCGACCGCATCGGCGTCATCGACGACCAGGGCAACATCCTCTGGGGCGACCAGCTCATGGTCCTCTTCAGCCGCTACGTCCTCAAGGACAGCCCGGGCGCGGCCATCGTGGGCGAGGTGAAGTGCAGCTACACGCTGTACGACGACATCGCCAAGCGCGGCGGCAAGCCCGTGATGTGGAAGGCGGGCCACTCGCTCATCAAGGCGAAGATGAAGGAGGAGCACGCGGAGCTGGCCGGCGAGATGAGCGGCCACATCTTCTTCAAGAACCGCTACTTCGGCTTCGACGACGCGGTGTACTCGTCCGCGCGCCTGCTCGAAATCCTCACCCACGAGAAGCAGACGATGTCGGAGCTGCTCGCGGACGTGCCGAAGACGTACGCCAGCCCCGAGCTGCGCTTCGACACGAAGGAAGAGAAGAAGTTCGAGATGGTCAAGCGCGCCACGGAGACGCTGCGCGCGGCGGGCCACGACATCATCGACGTGGACGGCGTGCGCGTGACGTTCCCCGACGGCTGGGGCCTCATCCGCGCCTCCAACACCCAGCCCATCCTGGTGCTGCGCTTCGAGGCCAACACGCCCGAGCGCCTCAAGGAGATTCAGGCCCTCATCGAGGGCACCGTGGCCCAGGTGCAGCGTGAGGTGGGAGGGTGAGCGCGCCTCGCATCCTGGCCATCGCGGGCAGCCTGCGCACCGGCGGTTTCAACCAGAAGCTCCTGGCGCTGGGCGTGGAGAAGGCCCGCGCGCTCGGCGCCGACGTGGACGTGGTGGACTTGAAGACGCTCAACGTCCCGCTCTACGACGGTGACGTGGAGGCCCAGGGGCTGCCCCCAAGCGTCGTCGCCCTGCGCGAGCGGGTGGCGAAGGCCCAGGGCATCCTCATCTCGAGCCCCGAGTACAACTCGTCCATCCCGGGCGGCCTGAAGAACGCCATCGACTGGGCCTCGCGTGCGCCCGGCCGGCTGTTCCAGGGCAAGTGGACCGCCATCATGGGCGCCAGCCCCGGCAACTTCGGCACCGCGCGCATGCAGCCTCACTTACGACAGGTGATGTCGTCGGTGGGCGCGCTGGTGCTGCCCACGCAGGTGCACCTGGCGCGGGCCGCGGAGGCCTTCACGCCGGAGGGCCGGTTCAAGGACGACGCGCGGCAGCAGGAAGTCGAGGCGCTGGTGACCGAGCTGGTCCAGCGCGTGAAAGGTTAGAGGGGAACACCGCCATGCCGACGTTGGGAATCGACCTGGGTGGGACGTTCGCTCGAGCCGCCGTGGTGGACGAGGCGGGGAGGATGCTCGCGTCGACCAAGGTGGCGCTCGCCGAGCGCAGCCCGTCCGGGGTGGTGGAGACCATCGCCCAGGCCGCCTCGGAGGCGGTGAGGTCCGCGGGCGTGCCGGTGGACGGCTGCGGCGTGGGCGCGGCCGCGCAGATCCACAAGGACTCCGGCGTGCTGTCGGTGGCCCCCAACCTGGGCTGGCGCAACGTGCCCCTGGGCAAGATGCTCACGGACCGGCTGAAGCAGCCGGTGAAGGTGGTGAATGATTTGTCCGCCGCCGCGTGGGGTGAGCTGCACGCGGGCGCGGGCCGTGGCGCGCAAGATTTGCTGGTGGTGTTCGTCGGCTCGGGCGTGGGCAGCGCCATCATCGCCGGCGGGCGCCTGTTGGAAGGCGCGGGCGGCGTGGCGGCCGAGCTGGGCCACATCAAGGTCATCCCCGACGGGCGGCGCTGCGGCTGCGGCGAGCTGGGCTGCCTGGAGGCGTACACCGGCGGCCACAACCTCATCGCGCAGTCGAAGGAGCTGCTCGTCGCGGGCTCCTCTCCGGTGCTGGCGAAGCTCGTGGAGAACGACGCCTCCCGGCTGACGCCGGTGTCGCTGGAAGAGGCGGCGGAAGCAGGCGACGAGGCCGCTCGGGAGGTGTATGAGCGGGCCGCGCGGTTCCTGGCGCTGGCGGTGGCCAACCAGGTGACGGTGTTGAACCCGGCGAGGCTCATTCTCGGGGGTGGGGTGTTGAACCACTGCCCTGGGATGCGGCGCCGGGTGTTGGACGGTGTGAGGGCGTGGGCGTCCCAGACGTCCCGCGAGGGGTTGCTCATCGCCGACGCGGAGCTCGGCGACGACAGCGGCCTCATTGGTGCGGCACTGCTGGCCGCGTGACGTGAGAGGAGTGCAGTGATGGCCGAGTTCAAGGACCAGGTCACCTACCGCGGCAAGCCGGTGACGCTGGAGGGCGACGGGCAGGTGCAGGTGGGCGACCTCGCGCCCGACTTCACCGTGTACAAGGGCTTCTACGAGTCCCACCGCCTGTCGGAGCTCAAGGGGCAGGTGGTGGTGCTGAGCGTGGCGCCGAGCGTGGACACCAAGGTCTGCGCCATCCAGCTGCGCATGTTCAACCAGCAGGCGACGAAGCTGGGGCCGGACGTGAAGGTCTGGTACCTGAGCCTCGATTTGCCCTTCGCCCTCAACCGCTTCACCGCGGCCGAGGGCATCCAGAACGTCGCGGTGCTGTCGGACTACAAGGACCGGGAGTTCGCGCGGAAGTACGGCCTGTACATGAAGGAGCTGGGCCTGTTGGCGCGCAGCACCTTCGTGGTGGACCGCGAGGGCCGGGTGGTGTTCCGCGAGGTGGTCCCGGAGATGATGCACGAGCCGGACTACGACGCCGCGCTGGAGGCGGTGCGCAAGGCGCTCTGAGCCGCGCCTCGCGCCGCGCTCGAAGGACGCTCAGGCGGGCACCAGGCGGGCCTGCTTGAGGGCCATCAGCTCCAGGCAGCTGAAGGCCGCCACGGCCACGGCCTGCACCACGGTGAAGGCCACGCCCCAGACGGTGGGCTGCACCCAGCCCGTGGCCAGCAGCGCCAGGCTGTCCACCGTCCACAGCACGTTGACGCCGATGATGGCCCAGATGAGCCCCCGGGGGACCAGGGGCCGGTTGGCCAGGAACACCAGCAGCGCGGCGAAGGGCAGCAGGCTGAAGCCCGCCGTGCGCAGGAGCGTGACGGGCAGGCCCAAGAGCTCGCTCAGGGGCTGGGCGGCGAAGAACATCAGCGCCCCGGTGGCGCCGCTGATGAGGCCGTCGGCGAGGAGGATGTGGCCCAGGAAGGTACGCGACGCGGGAATGGCGCTCATGGCTGTGTCCTTGGAATGCGGCGCCGGGGAAATCCGGCCGCCGTCTGGGGACACAAATTGCGCGCCGGGCCCGCGTGAGTCGATTACGCGGGAGGTAATGGGCACGCTTCCCCGTTGTTCCTAGGGTCAGGGGCATGATGATGCCGAGCCGTCCGGTGGGAGAGTTGCTGCGCGAGTGGCGTCAGCGCCGCAGCCTGAGTCAGTTGGACCTGGCGTGCCGCGCGGAGGTGTCCGCCCGTCACGTGAGCTTCCTGGAGACGGGGCGCTCCACGCCGAGCCGGGACATGCTGCTGCACCTGGCCGAGGAGCTGGACGTGCCGCTGCGCGAGCGCAACACGCTGCTCGTGGCGGCGGGCTTCGCGCCCGTCTATTCGGAGAACGAGCTGGACGGGCCGCGCATGACGGCGGCGCGCGAGGCGGTGGAGCTGGTGCTCTCCGGACACGAGCCGTACCCGGCGCTCGCGGTGGACCGGCACTGGCACCTCGTCACCGCGAACCGCGCGGTGGGCGTGCTCCTGGAGGGCATCCCGGGTGAATTGCTCCAGCCCCCCGTCAACGTGCTGCGGCTGAGCCTGCACCCGGACGGCCTGGGCCGGCGCATCCTCAACCTGGAGCAGTGGCGCGCGCACGTGCTGGCGCGGCTGCAGCGGCAGGTGTCGACCACCGCGGACGCGACGCTGGCGGCGCTGCTCGACGAGCTGCGGGGAATGGGGCCGGTGCCGAGCCCCGCGGCCGAGCCGGACTACGCGGGCGTGGTGGTGCCGCTTCGCATCATGACGCCCCGGGGCGTGCTGTCCTTCATCGGCACGACGACGGTGTTCGGCACGCCGGTGGACATCACCCTGGCGGAGCTGGCGATTGAGTCCTTCTTCCCCGCGGACGCGGCGACGGGAGAAGTGCTTCGCCGGGCGGCCGCCGAGGCCCCGCGGCGCTCCGACGCGTGAAACAAGGACGCCCCGCCTCGGCCATAGGGTAACCGGAGCGGGGCGCGGGTTTGGGGACTGCGACTACAGCGTGGGCGTACCCACGCGATTGCTGCAATACGCACTGGAGCCGCACGTGGTGCCGACGCTGGTGTACCAGGCCGTCTTGCGGGTGCCGTACTGGCGGTTGTCCGCGTGCACGTGCGCGCCGGTGGAGTTGCCCGTGGAGCCCACCAGGCCCAGCGCGCAGCGGTCGCACGTCTTGGAGCCGGAGGACACGTTGGAGTTCAGGTGGAGCTGGCGGAAGTCCCAGCCGCTGCCGCCGGTGACGACGTAGTAGTTGCCCGCGCCGCCGTTGCAGCTCGTGCCGCCGCTGCAGTTGTTCGCACAGCCGCCGTAGTAGGCGTAGTAGCGGCTGACGTTGATCATCCCGCGGTGGTTCCACACGCTGCACGTGCCATTGCTCATGTCGAGCGCGTTGTGGCTGCTGCCCGAGCACGAGTAGTACGTCGTGGAGCCCACGCGCGCGGCCGTGTCACAGATGGGACCGACGGCCGTCGCCGACGACGCGCTCGTGGACCACCCCGTCACGGCCAACGCCACCGTGGCCAACATCCACTTCATTGCCTTCATGGAACTGCCTCCTCTGGTTGTTTCGCTGCGGCACTGCCCGGTGATGCAGGGGTCACCTCCTCAGCCGCTGCTTC
The DNA here is from genome assembly GCF_900111765.1 of Myxococcus fulvus. The sequence continues at coordinate 315,080 of NZ_FOIB01000004.1, read as the reverse complement.
TCGCGCAGCAGCAGGTGCCACTCCTGGAGGTTGAGCTTCAGCGCGGACAGCCACGCGTCGATTTCCGGGTCCATGCGCGCGTCCACCCCGCGCAGCGACTCCAGCAGGGGCCGCGCGGAGGCCTGACCCAGCCGGGCGATGCCCTGGAGCGCCGCCTTGCGCACCGCCGGATTCGAGTCCCCGCGGAAGGCCTCCACCAGCGCGCGCCGCGCCCCCGCCGCCTCCGCCCCTGGCGAGCCCCCCAGCGCCGTCGCCGCCGCCGCGCGCAGCTCCGGGGACTCGGCCTTCAGGTGCCGCGTGACGCGCTCCACCGTCTCGTGGCCCACGGCCTCCATGGACACCTCACCCAACAGCCTCGCCGCCACCGCGGGGTCCTCGGCCGCGGACGCCACGGACACCGTCGTCTCCGACACCGTGCGGTCATGGCCCGAGTACACCTGCGCGCTCTCCGCCAGCAGGTTGTCGGCCACCGCCTGGCGCACCTCCGGGGAGCTGTCGCGCACCAGCTGCTCGTACGTCACCACGCCGCCGTTCTTCGCCATGAACTCCACGGAGGGCGTGGCCCTGAGGGCTCGCACCGCCGCAGCGCGCGCCGCGGGGTCCGCGTCTCCCGCGGCCCGGGCGAGCAGCGGCTGCACCAGTCCGGGAGACTCCGCGTGGCTCGCCTTGGTGGCCAGCGCCGCGCCCAGGGCCTCCAGCACCTCCGGCTGGTGCTCGCGCTCCAGCGCGGCCTGCAGCTCCGCGGCGGGCATGGCCAGCGCCGCCTCGCGCAGCCGCGCCTTCACGTAGTGCCGCAGCGCGGGCGAGCCGTCCTTCATCGCCGCGCGCACGTCGCGGAGCATCGTCTCCACCGAGCACGTCTCGGGCGTCAGCAGCGGCGCGGCCGCGCTCGCCGGCCACCCCCCGCCCAGGAGGAGCGACACCAGGAGCCCGCGCCCCCATCGCTTGTTCATGAGGGCATGCATCAGTGCGGCGCTCCTTCCTCGACCAGGCACGCGTGGTGCTCGCCCTTGCCCAGCCAGATGCGGGCGAAGTCCACGGTGCCGGAGGCGTACAGCTGCTGGAACTCGGTGTAGTCGCGCTGGAAGCGCGGGTCCTTCGCGGCGAGCCTCGCCAGCATCGGCAGCGCCTCTTCCCCCGCGGCGCGCACCGCGAAGCGGAAGATGGCCCAGCGCACGCAGACGTCGTGCTCCTTGTCGAAGGCCGCCTCGTAGATTTTCAGCGCCTGCTCGGGCGCTCGCGTGACGCCCAGCCGGAAGGCGGCCATCTCCCGCACGTCGCGCTCGCGGTCCGTGGTGAGGATGTGCTCCAGCTCGTCGAAGGACTCCGGGCCGATGAGCGGGTCGGAGTACGACGGCATCTCCAGCGCGAGCAGCCGCACCGCCATGTCATCCGAGGTGCCGGCGATGGAGAGCAGCTCCTTCCAGTACGGGGCATGGGTGCCCGTGCGCTCGAAGTCCTCCTTCATCACCCGGCCCAGGGTGCGCGTGGCCACCCACGCGGTGGAGTCCGCCGTCTCGTCCAGGGCCACCGCCTTGAGCCGCGCCAGATCTCCAGGCGACAGCCGCCGCTGCGTCTCCAGCGCGTCCAGCGCCGCCGAGCGGTTCTGCGTCGGCAGGCTCTTGTCCTCGCCCATCCCCAGGAGCGCCGCCGACACCTTCGCGTCGTGGACGGCCGGCGCCGCCTTCACGGCCTCCAGGTAGAGCCCCAGCTCCGGAGGGCTGGCCTGCTTCGCCCACTCGATGACCTGCAGCGCGCGCCCCGCGTCCTGCCCCACCAGCTCCGTCAGGCGCTCCTGGAGGTAGGTGGCCAGCAGGTTGTCGCGGTGCCCTACCGCCACCCCCAGCGCCGCGCGGAGCGCGTCCAGCGTGGTCGCCTTGTCCAGCTCCCTCAGGCCGTCCCAGCACCCGGGCATCGGTAGCTGCTCCACCGCGGGGGTCGGCTCCGAGGATGGCGGCACCCCCGAGGGCATGCCCACCATGACGCCGCTGGAGGTGGGCGGCCTCGCCGCGCTCGCGGCGGGGACGGATTCATTCGAGGAGGGAGACAGGCCTCGGGTCAGCAGCGCGATGACCGAGGCCACCAGCACCACTCCCAACAGGACCACACCGGACTTTTTGGAGGTCATCAGGACGAAGTCGAGAAGCTCGTGATTCCTTTAATTCTTGAATACTTGGAAATCGCGAGCCAGGCAACGGCTTTGTCACGGCCGCGACGCGTCGCCTGCCTCCTACGAGGGCGGGCGTGGGGCGTGGGCCTGGGGCGGACATAGCTTTGAGGGAAGTGAGCTGGTTGCTGACTGGGGGAGTTCAATGCGCGAGCCGCCACCCGCCGCATCCGGAGTCGAGGATGCAAGTGGGCCCGCTTCGGGAGCGGTGCCCTGGCATGCCCTGTCGACCGAGCGGGCCTTCGAGCGACTGGAGAGCGGACCGTCAGGACTGGCGGACGAGCAGGCGCGCGAGCGGCTCTCCCGTCATGGGCCCAACGTCCTGGAGCGACAGAAGGGCGAGGGGCCGCTGAAGCTGTTGTGGCGACAGGTGAACAGTCCGTTCATCTGGGTGCTCATCGTGTCGGCGGTGTTGGCGGTGGTGATGGGGAAGGTGACGGACGGCCTGGTGGTGGCCGCCGTGGTGGTGCTCAACACGCTCATCGGCTTCGTGCAGGAGTTCCGCGCGGGCAAGGCCATCGAGGCGCTCAGCCGGATGGTGCCGCAGAACGCGACGGTGGTGCGCGCGGGCCACAAGCGCGCGGTGCCCGCCGCGGAGCTGGTGCCCGGGGACGTGGTGGAGATTGCCGCCGGGGACAAGGTGCCCGCGGACATGCGGCTGGTGGGCTCCAGGAACCTCCAGGTGGAGGAGGCCGCGCTCACGGGCGAGTCCGTGCCGGCGGCGAAGCAGCCCTCGGTGGTGGCGGAGGACGCGGAGCTGGGGGACAGGACGAGCGTCGTCTTCGGCGGCACGCTGGTGACGTCGGGCGTGGGGCAGGCGGTGGTCATCGCGACGGGAGGCGCCACGGAGCTGGGGCGCATCTCGGAGATGTTGAGCGAGGCCACCGACTTGCAGACGCCGCTGACGAAGGCGCTCGCGAGCATCGCCAAGGTCATCACCGTGGCCATCCTGGTGGTGTCGGTGCTGCTGCTCGGGGTGGGGCTGTGGCGCGGCTACGACCTGAGCGAGGCGGTGGTGGTGGCCATCACCCTGGCGGTGGCGGCGATTCCGGAGGGCCTGCCCGCCATCGTCACCATCGCGCTGGCCATCGGCGTGCAGCGCATGGCGGCCCGGCGCGCGGTCATCCGCAAGCTGCCCGCGGTGGAGACGCTGGGCAGCACCACCGTCATCTGCTCGGACAAGACGGGCACGCTCACGCGCAACGAGATGACGGTGCAGGCCCTGTGGACGCCGACGGGGCGCTACACCGTCACCGGCGTGGGGTACGCGCCTCGGGGCGAGCTGCGCCGCGACGGGCCGGCGCTCAGCGAGTCGCTCCTGCCCGACGACGCGAAGGAGCTGCTGCTCGCCGGAGCGCTGTGCAACGACGCGGCGCTCGAAGGGGGAGACGGCGACTGGCGCATGACGGGCGACCCGACGGAGGGTGCGCTGGTGGTGGCGGCGGAGAAGGCGGGCCTGCGCGTGGAGGAGTCCCGCGCGCGCTTCACCCGCGTGGACGCCATCCCATTCGAGTCGGAGAACCAGTTCATGGCCACGCTGCACGACGACGGCCGCGAGGGCCGCGTGCTGCTCCTCAAGGGCGCGCCCGAGGTGGTCCTGGCTCGCTGCGAGCTGGACGGCGTCGTGTCACGCGAAGACGTGCTGGAAGAGGTGGAGCGGCTGGCGCGACGGGGCATGCGGGTGCTCGCGGTGGCGTCGCGGCAGGTGCCCGAGGCGAAGGACCAGCTCGCGCTGGAGGACGTGGGGGGCGGGCTGGAGCTCTTGGGCCTGCAGGGGATGATGGACCCTCCGCGCGAGGAGGCCATCGAGGCGGTGCGTGCCTGTCACGAGGCGGGCATCGTCGTGAAGATGATCACGGGCGACCACCTGGCGACGGCGGAGGCCATCGGCGCGAAGCTGGGCCTGCAAGAGCCGGGGATGCCGGGCGTCGCGGGCGCGAAGCTGGGAGCGCTGGACGACACGCAGCTGGCGCACGTGGCCGAGAGCACGAACGTCTTCGCGCGCGTGGCGCCGGAGCACAAGCTGCGCCTGGTGCGCGCGCTCCAGGGCCGCGGGCACGTGGTGGCGATGACGGGCGACGGGGTGAACGACGCGCCCGCGCTCAAGCAGGCGAACATCGGCGTGGCGATGGGAATCACCGGCACGGCGGTGTCCAAGGAGGCGGCGGACATCGTCCTCACGGATGACAACTTCGCCTCCATCGCGGCGGCGGTGGAGGAGGGGCGGCGCGTCTACGACAACCTCATCAAGTCGCTCGCCTTCGTGCTGCCCACCAACCTGGGGCTCGCGCTCATCCTGCTGTGCGGCGTGGCGTTCTTCCCCATCCAGGACATCGGCGGGAAGGCGGTGCCGCTGATGGCGATGCTGCCGACGCAGTTGTTGTGGATCAACCTGGTGGCCACGGTGTCGCTCGCGCTGCCGCTGGCGTTCGAGGCGCGTGAGCCGGACGTGATGCGCAGGAGGCCGCGCCGTCCGGACGCGCCGGTGCTCAGCCACTTCGTGGTGATGCGCACGGGGCTGGTCGCGCTGCTCATGGCGGCGGGAGCCATCGGCCTGTTCCTCTGGGAGTACTCGCGCGAGCTGCCGGCGGTGGGGCACGCGCGGGCGCTGGCCGAGGCGCAGACGATGGCGGTGAACACCGTCATCAGCTTCCAGATTTTCTACATGGTGATGTGCCGCACGCTCACCGGCTCGGTGCGCAAGGTGGGCCTGTTCAGCAACCCCACGGTGTTCATGGGCATCGGCGCGCTCGTGCTGCTGCAGCTCGCCTTCATGTACGTGCCCTTCATGCGGCGCATCTTCGGCACCGCGCCCCTGTCGCTGGAGGCCATCGGGCTGTCCGTGCTGGTGGGTGCGGTGGTGCTGCCGGCGGTGGGGCTGGAGAAGTGGCTGCGCGGGCGCAAGGACGGCGGCCCCGTGCAGCGGCCCCGAGCTCGCGAGCGGGAGGACGAGGACCACACGCCGCCACCCGGGAGGCGCGAGCGGCTGCCCGCGTGACGTCAGCGCTCCGTGCGGACCTCGCGCGCGGCGGCGTCCGGGAGCGTGGGGTCCTCCGGCTCGTACACGATGTGGCAGCGGTCCAGCTTCGGGCCGCAGGCGTGGTCCAGGTCCGCGCGGGTGTCGCAGCCGGGACGCTCCTCGCAGGTGTCCGGGAGGAACGCCCAGACGAACTGGAGCACGTTGCCCCGGCGTCCCTCGGGCAGCGCGGCGAGGAAGTCCTCGCGCCACGTCTCGAACAGCTTCGCCAGGTACACCGTGTCGCGGTCCAGGCGCACGTGGCGCTTGTCGCCGACGAAGCGGCGGCTGGCCTCGTTCAGCTGCGCATCGAGGAACTCGGGCTGGAAGTGGGTGCTGTCCATGCGAGGCCCGCCGCGCGTGGCCTGGAACAGCGCCAGGTGGATGCGCGGGTCGGCGTACTCCCGGGCGAGGATGCGGTGGTGCAGCGACCACAGCGTCAGGCGCTTGCCGCCCACCGGCCACGAGCGTCCCCAGTAGAAGCGCCCCAGCGCCAGCCCGTGCACGCTCTCCAGATAGGGATAGCCATCCACCACCTGCTGGAGCACCAGCGCGTGGTAGGCATTGAGCCAGAACGCCAGCGCGTCCTCCGACGTCGGGAAGACCTCCGGGCGGTTGTGCGGAGAGAACGACGCCAGCGATTCGACGAAGCGGTCCAACTCCGCGCGCTCACGGCCGATGGAGGAGAAGTCCACATCCCCATCCGCGCGCACGTGCCGGAGCACCTTCTCGTAGCCCTGATAGTGGAAGGGCTCATTCGCGGACGGCACGGAGGCTGGCAAGAGGCCCTGCACATACATCGCGGCCAACGCCACCACCGTGCTCGCGACGGCGAACACCACGGCGGGCACCAGGAGGCGACGGCGGGAGGGCAGGGGAGCGTCCACGGGAGCGCGCAGCATAGACCAGTGCCACGCCACCCCGCTGCGGTCCACCGTTCTCCCGCCAGGAGGGTGGCCCGCCTACAACGTCCGACGCTGTCCCGACGCCGAGGACTCCGCGAAGGTGTCCAGTACCCGATGCAGCTTCAGCGCATACGCGAAGTCGGGCGCCAGCGACGTGCCCTCGTCCCAGTCCCGGGCGAAGGCCGTGTAGAGCTGGCCCGTCTGGTACGCGTCATCCGTGAGCGAGCCCTGGGGACCCCAGGCGTAATGCTCCGGCGTCGGCAGCGGCTGGAGCGGCTGGTCATCGCCCCGCGCGCCGGACACCTTCAAGTCGTGTGACAGGTACAGGTCTCCCTCCGTGCCGGTGAAGGTGGCGCCGATGACGCCGCCGTTGCGCTTGCCCGCCTCGATGTGCGCGGACAGCAGCGCGCCGCTCGCCAGCGTTCCACTCACCAGCACCTGGTCCGGCGCGGTGACGGGGATGACCTCGCCCGTCTCAATCAAGGTGGTCTGCTCCAACTGCCGGGCCACGAGCGCGGACGCGCTCCGCAAATCCCCCACCGCGGCCAGCACCGTGTCCAGGAAGTGCGCGGTGATGGTGGCCAGCGTGTTGGCGCCCTGGGTGGCGTCCGCCGTGTAGCCATAGGCCTTGGGCCGGCGGTGTCCGAGCATCGACGTGGTGACCTGCAGCGACACCGAGCGCAGCCGGCCCAGGTACCCCTCCTGGAGCAGGTCCTTCAGGTAGCGCACCCCGGGCGCCAGCCGCCGCTGCAATCCGATGACGGTGCGCACCCCCGCCCGCCGGGCCAGCGCCTCCAGCTCCGTCGTCTCCGCCAGCGACGCGCCCAGGGGCCACTCGCAGAACACGTGCTTCTTCGCGGCGAGCGCGGCGCGCACCAGCTTCGCGTGCTCGGCCGCGCGCACCGAGACCACCACCAGGTCCACCTCTGGATGTGTCACCAGCGGCTCCGCGCTGGCGAAGGCGTGCGGCACGTCGAAGCGGCGCGCCGTCTCGTCCGCGCTCTCCTGCCGCGTGGTGCTCACCGCCGTGACGCGGAAGCGCGGCAGTGTCTGCAACGCGGGCAGGTGGGCATACGTCGCCCACCCCCACTGGGGGCTCGCCCCGATGATGCCCACGCGAATCCGCTCCGACGTGCTCGTCCTGCTCATGGCTCCACTCCCTCGGGAGGACGCTGGTGGCGCTCCGCCTCGCCCCCCTGGGTCCCCAACGCCACCAAGCTAGCGAGCGGCCTCCTGGTCTTCAAGACGACTGGTCATATTCGACACAAACCGCCGTGGAATCATGGACTTGGGTGCCGGAGGAGGGCGCTTTTGACGCCCCGGACGCGTGGCCGTAAAAGGGGCCGATGCCGAGAGCCAGTGTTCGCGACAGGCTGCTCGCCGCCGGTCTGGAGACGCTGCGCACGCAGGGCTTCAACGGCTGCGGCGTCCAGGACATCACCGACGCGGCGGGCGTGCCGAAGGGGTCCTTCTACAACCACTTCGACAGCAAGGAGGCGCTGGGCGCGGCGGTGGTGGACCAGTACATGCGCGCGAGCGTGCAGGACCTGTCGCTGCTCCAGGACACCGCGAAGACGCCCTTGCGGCGGCTGCGCGCGTACTTCGCCTGGCAGGTGGAGCGGCTCGTCGAGGGCCGCTTCGAGTGCGGCTGCCTGTTGGCCAACTTCGCCGCGGAGCTCGCCGACCACAGCCCCCTCATCCGCGAGCGCGTCGCCGCCTCCTTCACCGAGTGGTCCTCCCACATCGAAGACGTCCTGCGAGAGGCCCAGGCCTCCGGTGAGGTGGCCCCAGACGTCGCGCCGGACATGCTCGCCACCTTCATGCTCGGCGCGTGGGAGGGCGCCGTGCTGCGCAGCCGCGTGGAGAAGGGCCGCGCCCCGCTGGACGCCTTCCTGCGCCTGGCCTTCGACCGCTCCCTGGAGCAGGGGACTCCCGCCTGCTCCCAATCCTCCGGGTGACGCGCCTTGGCGTGCTGTCCTGGTTGATTGGGGATTGTTGCTTTCTCGCGTCTTGAGACAGAGTGCCCTCCGGAATCAAAGGGAGGGAGTCAGCTTTGTCCATACGTGTGGGTCTCGCCCGCGGGGTGTGTCTCGCGGTCCTGCTCTGTGGCGCCGGAGCGTTCGCTCAAGGCGTCTCGGTCATCACCGGCACCATCACCAGCGCGGAGGACAAGAAGGCGCTGACAGACGCGGTGGTGACGGCCACCTCGCCGAAGCTGCAGGGTGAGCGGGTGGTGGTCTCGGATGCGAGCGGCCTGTATCGCATCCCGCAGCTGCCGCCGGGCACGTACACGCTGCGCGTGGAGCGCGAGGGCTTCGAGCCCTTCGTGCGCCCGGACATCGTGCTGCGGTTGGACCGCACCATCCGGGTGAACATCCAGCTGTTGCCCTCGGCGTTCGGGGAGGAGATCTCCATCAGCGCGGCGCCCACGTTGGACGTGGGCTCGAGCACGCAGGGCATGAGCGTGGACGCGGACTTCCTGCGCAACGTGGCCGTCATCCGGCCGGGCAGCAAGGGCTCCGCGTCGCGCTCGTTCGAGTCGCTGGCGGAGCTGGCGCCCGGCGCGGTGGAGGACCGCTACGGCGTGAGCGTCAGCGGCAGCAGCTCCCCGGAGAGCCAGTACGTGGTGGATGGCCTGTCGGTGAACGACCCGGGCGTGGGCACGCTGGGCACGCCGCTGTCGGTGGAGTTCGTGCAGGAGGTCAACGTCATCACCGGTGGCTACATGCCGGAGTACGGCCGCTCCACCGGCGGCGTGCTCAACGTCGTCACCAAGTCGGGCTCCAACGAGTTCCACGGCTCGGTGTTCGCGAACATGGCGCCGGGCTCGCTGCAGCGCAACGGCACCATCGTCCAGCAGGAGGGCAGCGTCATCTCCGCGCAGGGGCAGCCGTGGAACCAGGGAGACTTCGGGTTCGATTTGGGCGGCCCCATCATCAAGGACAAGCTCTGGTTCTACGCGGGCCTGGCGCCGTCGTTCAATCGCATCCGCGTGGACCGGCAGCTGAGCGCGCTGGAGATCTGCGGTGAGGGCGACACCCGGCCGGGCTGCTCCAAGGCGGGTGACCGGGTCCGTGACCCGGAGACGGGCTTCGGGTTGGCGACGCCCATCGAGGGCTCGCGCACCCTGCGCTTCGCCGATGAGCGCAGCCTCCAGTACATGACCAAGCTGACGTACCTCTTCAACCCGGACCACAACCTGTCCGTGTCGGTGTTCGGCACGCCGCGCTCGTCGGGTGGCTCGGGCAAGTATGCCTTCAGCGACGACGGTGACCCGGAGGTGTGCGTGGGCCTGTCCTGCACCGCCTTCGTGCAGGGGAGCTACGACTCCATCGCCACGCGCCGCAGCAACGGGGTGATGGACATCGTCGCCAAGCAGTCGTCGTCCTTCTTCGACAAGAAGTTCCTGGTCGACGCGACGCTCGGCTGGCACCACCAGTCGGACAGCACGCTGCCGTCGGATGGCTCGGGGCTGTTGTCGCCCACGGGCCTGGCCGCGGAGCCGAACATCGCCTGGCGCCGCACGAGCAACCCCGGCCCGCGCTCCATCACCTTCTTCGAGACGCTGCGGGACCCCTCCGTCTGTGGCTCCACGCCGGAGGAGCAGCAGCTGCGCTGTCCCATCCGGGCCTACTCCACGGGAGGTCCTGGCACCATCAGCGAGCAGGAACTGGACCGCTTCCAGGGCAAGGTGATGGGCACCTTCCTGTTCCAGGCGCTCGGCCACCACATCATCAAGGCGGGCTTCGACGCGGAGCGGATGAGCTTCTACAACAACCGCGCGCGCACGGGCGGGGCTCCCTGGCAGGAGTGCGCCAACGGCCGCTGCTTCTTCACGCTCAACCAGTACGGCTATCTCGAGGGCCCGGACCAGCCGGTGTTCCTGGCGAGCAAGGAGGGCACGTCCACGTCGATGACGGTGGGCGGCTTCGTGCAGGACAGCTGGTCCATCCTGGACAAGGTGACGCTCAACGCGGGCCTTCGCTACGACGTGCAGACCATCCGAGGACTGGACGACAAGGTGGGCCTGCACCTGCCCAACCAGTGGTCGCCGCGCGTGGGGCTCATCTACGACTTCACCCAGCAGGGACGCTCGAAGCTGTTCGTCAACTTCGCGCGCTTCTTCGAGAACGTGCCGTTGGACCTGGCCGACCTGTCCTTCCCGCAGCAGCAGCTCCTGTCGGCCACGTACGGCGCGGAGAACTGCTCGCCGAACGACCGCGAGTCGCGGCTCACGGGCTGCATGGCGCCGGGCAACCGTCAGGCCATCGGCAGCCGGGAGGGGCCCAACCAGCGCTGGGACGCGCAGGGCGGAGACCGAGTGCCGGTGGACCCGAACATCCGCGCGCAGTCCGCGGACGAAATCATGGTGGGTGGCGAGTACGAGGTGCTGCTCGGCCGCTTCGGCCTGACGTACACGCGGCGCGTGCTCAACGACGTCATCGAGGACATGAGCCGCGATGACGGCAACACCTTCTTCCTGGGCAACCCGGGCAAGGGGTTCTCGACGGACTTCCCCGAGGCGAAGCGCCATTACGACGCGGTGAACCTGTACTACCAGAAGGCGTTCACCGACGGCTGGCTGGCCCAGGCCAGCTACACGTGGTCCAAGCTGCGCGGCAACTACTCGGGTCTGTTCCGCGCGGACACGGGCCAGCTGTCGCCCAACCTCACGCGCGACTTCGACCTGGTGTCGCTGACCACCAACCGCGACGGTCCGCTGCCCGGGGACCGCACGCACTCGTTCAAGGCGTTCGGCGCGCGGGAGTTCAACCTGACGCGCACGACGAGCCTGAACGTGGGCGGTGGCTACCGGAGCCGCTCGGGCACGCCGCTCAACTACCTGGGCGCGCATCCCCGGCGCAGCGGCTCGGAGACGTTCATCCTGCCGCGAGGCAGCGCGGGCCGGCTGCCGTGGGTGCACAACGTCGACACCCGCGTGAGCGTGAACCAGAAGCTGGGGAAGGACTATGTGCTGAGCATGTCGCTGGACGTGTTCAACGTCTTCAACTTCCAGCAGCACACGGCGGTGGACCAGACGCTGACCACGACGCGGGTCTATGCGATTGAGCAGGGTGGCAAGCCCGCGGACCTGTCGGCGTGCCTCGTCGCCAACAACCCGGACTGCAAGGTCATCTCGACGGCGACGAACCTGCCCATCGGCCCGGTGGACATCAACCCCAACTTCAAGCGTCCCACGGCCTACCAGGCGCCGCGCTCCGTGCGGCTGGGCGCGAAGCTGACCTTCTAGGCGCTCGCCATGAAAGGACATCTGCCAATGATTCGTGGAATGGGATGGAGCGCGCTGGCGGCGCTGGTGCTCGCGGGCTGTGGGGTGGAGGACCCGGAGGCGCAATGTGTGGTGGCGCGGGCCGTGACGGATGGCTCCATCGGCTCGTTCGCCACGGTGTACACGCTGTTGCCGGGACAGAACCCCGACCTGCAGTGCGCGCGGTTGGCGCCGGAGGCGGTGGGGATGCAGAAGTACTACAGCCAGGACCCCAAGGCGCCGGACACGGTGGCGCTGCGCAGCGCGCGGATGGGGAAGCTGCTGGTGGACTTCAAGGACCGGCCGGACCTGGATGCGTCGCACACGCCGTACTCGGTGGGGCCGCTGGCCAGCGAGGGGCCGGGGGCGGACAACTTCTGCGACGTGCCGCAGTTGTCGACGACGCGGCTGGAGGTGCCGGCGACGGAAGCGCTGCCCGCGCAGAGCTTCGCGTACGAGTGGTCCAACCTGCGCATCTACAACACGCCGGGCATTCCGGGGACGCAGTTCAAGGCGGACCTGCGCTACTCGGAGAACGGGTGCACGGCGACGTACCAGGCCAAGGGCATCTGGCCGGTGGTGAGCTGCGCCACGGCGGGAAAGCCGGACGACGTGAAGTGCGACCCGTATCCGGACTACGCGGCGGGCCGCCTGCGGGGCTCGGGAATCAATCCCGTGTTCCCGGTGAAGTGTGACCCGGTCGCGCTCATCTGCGTGCTCACGGGCGAAGTGCCGTCCGACGAGACGCCCTGAAGTTGCGTCGACGCCCTTCCTGCTCCGTGTGTCGGAGCGGGGAGGGCGGTTGCTGTCGTGGCTCCTTCCGCGTCGAACTGCGCGGAAGGGGCGCAGGTGAGCGACCGAGGGGGCGGACTCGTCGAGTCCGTGCTCACGCGAAACGGTCGGGCGAGCGGGGCGAGCCTCCGTCGCTACTGGAGCGGGGTGGACTTCTGGTCCACGCCGGACACGCGGCGCCACTGCGCGAGGCTGCGGGTCTCCTCGGGGTCGGCCTTGAAGGTGCCCTCGGCGGCGTACTGGTTCCCGTCCATCTTCAGGCCGGGGCGGTGCTTGCCCAGGCGCACCAGGTGCCGGCCCTGGATGGAGTTGCCGCGCACGGTGAGGTTCTCGCTGGGCGCTCCGTTGGAGCCCAGCCCGAGCATCATCCCGAAGCCCTCCGTGTCGGAGATGGTGTTGCCCACCACCGTCACGTCGCGCGAGTTCTCCACGCGGATGCCCGCGCCGTCGCTGCCACCGCTCTGGGTGATTCCCTTGATGGTGTTGCCGCGCACCACGACGTTGGCGGGACTGGGCTGGTTCCCCTCGCGCGAGCCGCCCACCGCGATGCCGCGTCCCGCGTCGGAGATGCGGTTGCCCTCGATGCGCACGTTCCGCGCGGAGAAGTGGACGACGATGGCCTCGCCCGCCGATGTGGGGGACTTGCGGAAGCCGTACATCGTGTTGTCACGGATGACGACGTCGTGGCACGTCTTGATGTCCACGGCGTTCTCGTCGTTGTCGTGGAGGTGGTTGCCCTCGATGACCACGTTGCGCGCGGGCGCCTGGCCCTTGCGGTCCGGCAGCAGGCACTGCACCGAGTCGCCCGAGTTGCCGTGGATGTCATTGCCGCGCACGGTGATGTTCCGCGAGGTGGCCTGGATGACCACGCCGTGCGAGTCGCCCTTGGGCGCTCGGCGGAAGTCGTGGATGTGGTTGTTCTCGATGAGCACGTCGCGCGCGCCACCGTGCGTCGCGACGCCGGCGCCCAGCGTGCCGTGGTGGATGTGGCAGCCGGTGAGCACCGCGCCGGTGGTGTCGCCCTCGAAGAGGACGGCGAAGCGCGGCTGTCCTTGCACGTCGATTTCAAAGCCCTCGATGACCCAGTGGGGCTTGCGCACCTGCACCAGCGTGCCGCCGCGCGCCGTCGGGATGATGCGGGGCTTGCCCTCACCCAGCAGCGTGATGGGGGCGTTCGGCTTGCCGGCCTTCACGGCGGGGCCGTCGATGAAGACCCCTTCGGCGTACTCACCCGCCTGGACGCGGATGACCTCGCCAGGGCCCGCGTTGCGCACCGCGCGGCCGATGGTCCGGAAGGGGGCGCGCTTCGTCCCCGCGGCCGTGTCGTTGCCCGAGGGGCTCACGTACCACTCGCGGGTGAAGCGGCGGGGACGCGGGGAGGAGGACTTCGCGACGCTCTCCTGGCTGCCCTGCTCCCGGGCACTCGTGGGCTCCGCCGCCCATGCGGGCGTGGTGGCCCACATCGCGCAGGCAAGGCCCCATCCCAGTGTTCGCTGGCCGACCCTCATCCCCATCCCCTTCCGCACAAGACCGCCCCCAAGGTGCGCACGATGGCGCCCTGGGGAAGCGGGGCGAGGTGGGAGTTGTGCGCCCTGTCGAGCGAGCAGCCGGGACGGAGGACTCCAGGATCGACGAACGGTCGTCGGAGCCCTCCGCCAGGGGGGCTCAGGGAGGCGCGGGCGTCTTGAACTCGGGGATGAGCTCACCGGTGAGGCGGATGCTCTTGAGCACGGCCTCGTGGGAGAGGGCTCCCACCTGGTGGAAGGACATCAGCGCGTCGATGCCCAGGGCCTCGTAGCGCTTGAGGCCCTGACGCACCTGGTCCTTCGTCCCGACGATGAGCGAGTCCTGGGCGCTCAGCACCTCCCAGACCTGCTCATCGGGCACGGCCTCGCCGGACATGATGCGGCCGAGGATGCGCTGGGCCTGGGACTGGGGCGCGTTGGGGTCCTTGCGGCGCAGGTACTGGCCCGTGAGCCCGCCGCCAGCGGGGTCCTTGGCGAGCGCCTCCAGCTCCGCGGCGGATTTGACGAAGTGGTCCTTGGCTTCGAAGAAGGTGAACGAGCCGCTGGTGTACCAGGCGGCGGCCTTCGCGGCGCCGTTCTCCATTGCCTCGCGCTCGGTGTCCGCGCAGTGCACGAAGGTGAAGAAGGCGACCTGGTCGTTGACGAAGTCGCCGACCGGCTCACAGCGGGTCCGCAGCGCTTCACGGTAGAGGTGGATCATCTCCGCAACTTCTTCGGGAGAGGCCCACAGCGTCACGCCGAGCGCGCCCACGCCGTTGCGTCCGGCCTGCTCGAAGGACGCGGGGCTGGAGCACGCCTGCCACAGGGGTGGGTGTGGCTTGCGGAAGGGCTTGGGGATGACGTTGATGTCCTTGACGCGGAAGTCCGGTGAGTCCCAGGAGAACTTCTCCTGGGTCCACAGCTTCGGAATCATCTGGAAGGCCTGCTGCATCTGCGAGCGGGTGGCGTCGGGCTCGATGTTGAAGACGCGCCACTCGGGGATGGTGCTGCGCGCCATGCCGAGCTGGAAGCGGCCGCCGCTCAGGTGGTCGAGGAACGCGGAGCGCTCGGCGATGCGGATGGGGTGGTTGAAGCGCGCGGGGGCGAGCGCCGCCGAGTGCCCCACGTGGATGTTCTTGGTGCCCATCGCGATGGCGGTGAGCATGACCTCGGGTGCGGAGCTGTAGCTGAACTCCACGGCGGTGTGGTGTTCCACCTGCCACCAGACGCCGTAGCCCATCTCGTCCGCGAGCCGAGCCTGTTCCAGCGTCTCACGGATGATTTGGTGCTCGTGGTCCGCGCCAGTCCACCGCTCCTTCGGGTGCTGCATCTCCGAGAAGATGTCGAGTCTCATGTCTGGTCCTCCCCCTGTAGACCTCGGGTTGAGGCGACTGTAGCACCGTGGGTGAAGCAATACGGACCAGCG